>JAILAI010000114.1 GCA_024681705.1 Prevotella sp. | reverse complement strand
ACCCTTCTCAAGGGAGAGGCTACCGACTTCCCTCGCTTAGGGAGAGGTTGGGAATGGGCTTCCCACTCGTCAATCTTGGCTGAAAGTCGTTCCTCCAAACCTTCAGGAATGGGTATTTGTTCCAACGTTTTCAGATTCAGTTCGTCCATGTCTTCGTGAATTTATCAAATTGTTCTTTAAGTTTCTTTTTCGTTCGCATCACGATGATGCGGATATTGCCTTGCGAGAGTCCGGTGTCACGCTCTATCTCTTCGTAGGATCGGTCGTCCACCACGTGCATTTGGATGATTTTGGCGTCTCTTTCGGATAGTTCTCTGATGAGCCCTTCCAGTTGTCTGGCCTCGTCTCTCGCGTCTATCTGGTGGTCGAGGCTCCGTTCGTCGGGCGGGTCGTCACCGTTCTTCAGTTCCGCCGAGGTGTCGAATCGTTTCAATCGCCATTGGTCAACAAACAGGTTTCGCATCATGGTCACGAGATAGGCATCCCTCATCGCCTCGTCAGGCAGGTCGTCGCGCTTCTGCCATAACTTCAGGTACAAGTCCTGAAGCAGGTCTTCGGCATCCTGCGCATTGCCCGTCAGGTGGTAAGCCACCCGATAAAGCAACCTGTAGTGGGGCATGAACCGTTGCTTGAACTCCCGTGCGTCCATTCAGTTTTTTTTCGGCTCGTCCGTAAACTCAATGACCACCTTCTTGTCGGTGTTGGGGTACTTCTCCTTTACGGCACCTCCAACGACCCACGTTTCATGGTTCCACGAAATATTATGAACCCTCATATATTCGACAGCATCTTTTTCTGAGTGGAGTTCAGGACGCTCTTCGCCGTTGATGACGAATAGCGCATTGCCATCCTTCACCTCTTTGACGGCATCCTTCATGTCTATGCTGTTTCCATCCTCTTCAAAGTTGACCAGATCGCCGCTGAGGATGCTCTTCAGCATAAGGTCCTTTTTGAATTTTCCATTGACATGTGCCATCGCGACCTTACCCCAGATGTCCCAACGAATCAGGAGGTCTATCACATTGTTGCCTTTCACCTTACCGTAAACACGCATTTGGTAATTTGGGTTGAAAGTCTGATTAATCATGTTTTGAATGAAGTTCTGTCCTTTTTCCGCTTCCTTGTTATCGTTCTGGATGAACAACGTCTCATAACCCTTCAGCGCACAGAGGTCTTTATTCAGTTGCTCCAGTTGGTCATCGTCCAAAGTCATTTGTATTTGTTCCCCCTTCTTGAAGTTCTTTAGCAAAAAGTCGTAATCTTCTTTGCTCAACCCGCTAGTTCCTTTCTCTTTGCTCTCTTCAATGCTCTTGCGAGTTGCTTCGGTCGTTTCGGAATACTCGGCACCGGGGAATGCCTTGTATTTCTCCATCAGTTCCTCTGCGGTCTGTCCGAACGAACTACCCACACAGAGCAACAAAGCCAATGATAACAATAACTTTTTCATCTCTCTATGCTTTTTAGTTATTCACTTCGACCTTTCCCTTCATGCCCTCTTGCATCATTTTGGTTATGTCGAACGTTCCGTCGACGACTACCAGGTTGGCCTCTTCGTCCTCAATAGCCAGGATGACGTTGGTGGTACGCTCCCCGTTCTTGGAGAGGTAGATCTTTACGATTTCCCCTTCATCACCTTTCGTGTCAATCAGTGGTTCCCATTCCTGGCCCTTCAGCAGATCCAGGGCGGTATTCTTGAATTTCTTGATGCTGCCTTTGCGTTCGCACGTGAAAACTTTTACGTCATCGAACTGATTGAGGAATTCCCCTCCAATATCATCGTCGAGGTTGATCTTCTCGCCCACGTGCAAGCCTTTTCCCTGCTGGGCTGCTAGTCTTATCATATCTTTATTGACATGCGTATATTCCACACCCTTGATCTTAGCCAACTCTTCGAAGTCCGTGTTTTGAGCGTTAGCATTGCCACACACGAATACTAACACGGCACAAACGGCCCACTTTCTCAAAGTCTGCAAAAGACTAAACGTTTTAGATAAATTCTTCATCTTTTTTGTTATTATTTGTTGATTTCTTTACTTTTAAAGTGTCATCGATAAACGCTTCTATTTGTTAATACGTGTATTCCATCGAATTTGTTACAAAGAAATCGCTTTTTATTTGAAATTCATTTTGAAAGTTACAACAAGATGTTATTACAAAAGTGTTTACGAAAGTAAATTCACACTTTTGCATGGAGTTCTTATGCTATTTTTTATACTTTTCCAATATAAAATCAACTATAAATTTGCGTTTTCCAAAATTCAAAGATTTCGTATTGGATAAAGTGTGTCAACAAAAACCATAGGCTGGTATCAATGTGCAGATTTGGTTGCCGTCAATCTCTTGCCGCGAAAGCAAACTGGCGTTCGTGGGGATGACAGGTGCGGAGGTGCCCGAACCGATGGCGATGGGGGCTATCTCCACGCGGAGCTCGTCCCATAGGCCAGCATCGAGGAACGACTGAAGCGTCTTCCGTCCACCTTCCACGATGATGGATTGCAACTGCTGATCGCGACAGGCGGCGAGCACCTCCTCCCACGGGTGGTCGTGGCTCAGCACAAAGCGCACGGGCGAGCGGCCAGTCCACTTCCTGACGTTCAGTTGCGGGTGTTCGCGCTCGTTGGTCACGCGCCCCACTAGTATGGCGTCCTCCTCAGCCCTCAATTTGTGCACCATCATTTGCGTCAGTGGAGTGGAGAACGCCACCGCCTTGCCGTCGCGATCGATGAATCCGTTCTCGCTCTGTGCCCACTTCAAGATGATGTACGGGCGTTGCTGACTATGGAAGGTAAAGAAGCGTCGGTTCAGCCAACGGCATTCCTTCTCGCACACGCCAACGGTGACCTCGATGCCCGCGTCGTGCAACTTCTGGATGCCGCGTCCTTGTACCTTCGCAAAGGGGTCGACGCATCCCACGACGACACGCTTCACGTGTTTGCTGACAATGAGATCGGCACAGGGCGGAGTACGGCCGAAATGAGCACAAGGCTCCAGACTCACGTACACGGTGGCCTCGCTCAGCAGCCTCTCGTCTTCGGGTTTCACCGACGCGAAGGCGTTCACCTCGGCGTGGCCCTCGCCACATCTCACGTGGTAGCCCTCGCCCACGATGTGGTTGCCGACCACGATCACACAACCCACCATCGGGTTGGGGCGCGATTCCATTCGTCCGCAAGCCGCCAGTTGCAAGCAGCGGCGCATGTATCTGATGTCTGTCTCCGTTCTGTTCATTGCTTTTGTCTTCAGGCGTCGCTCCCCGATGTCTGCCGATACCGAGGGGCACGCGCGTGGGTTAATAATTTGCAAAGTTAAGAATTATTTTCCGTCGAAAGAAGCGATATTCAACTTTTTTCATTATCTTTGCCCCATCAAAAGGTAGTTTCTACCCATCATCCATTCTAAAAACACGACACTATGAGACGCTTCAGACTATTACTTTTCGCCATTCTGATGGCATTTAGTGCCTCATTACAGGCACAGACATTGCGCGACGCCTCCAACCGCTCGATTGGTAAGGTGGAGAGCGACGGCACCGTGCGCGATGCTTCCAACCGTATGATAGGCCGCATCTATTCCGACGGTACCATGCGCGACTCTTCCAACCGTATGGTAGGCAAGATTGAGAGCAATGGCACCGTTCGCGATTCCTCTAATCGCACGATAGGTAAGATTGAGAGCGACGGCACCGTTCGCGACGCCTCCAACCGCTCGATAGGCAAGGTATGTAGCGACGGCACCATCCGCGACGCCTCCAACCGCTCGATAGGTACGGCCCGTGGCGTTTCCACGATGCAGGCGGCGGCGTTCTTCTTCTTCAATAGGTTCTGACGCGCGCCGCATGACCTATCAAGAGCTCTGGCATTCGCTCACCCCGCTCTATGAACCTGGCGAGGCGCAAGCCATCGTGCGTATGTTGCTCGACGAGCGCTTCGGTCTTTCGCTTGCCGACGTGGTGTGTGGTGGTGCCGAGCAGTTGTCAGAAGACGATTTACGCCCACTTATGAGTCGTCTACAACAGGGCGAGCCCATTCAGTATGTGTTAGGGCGCGCCATGTTTTGTGGCCATACGTTTGGTGTGGCACCGGGCGTGCTCATTCCCCGTCCTGAGACCGAGGAGCTCTGCCAATGGATTGCCGCCGATGCCCATCGTGGTGGTGGCATTCTCGACGTGGGTACTGGTTCCGGATGCATTGCCATCACGCTCGCCTTGGCGTGTCGTCAGGCGCATGTCACCGCCGTCGATATCTCTGCCGACGCCCTCGCTATTGCCCGTCAGAATGCCTCTCAACTAGGTGCTACGGTCGATTTCCGGCAACTCGACATTCTCCACTCCGCTTCCCTTCTGGAAGGACCGTTCTCCGTCATCGTCAGCAATCCACCTTATATATGTCATAAGGAGCGCGAGTCGATGCACGAGAACGTGTTGCGCCACGAACCCGAAGGGGCCTTGTTTGTGCCCGACGACGATCCGTTGTTGTTCTATCGCGCCATTGCCCATGCCGGACGTCGTCTGCTTAGTCCTGGTGGCGAGCTGTTCTTCGAAATCAATCCCCTCTATCACGATGCCCTCGTCACCCTGCTCTCCGACGAAGGCTATTCCGAAACCGAATCGCGTCGCGATGCGTTTGGCAAGACACGATTCATAAAATCTACGTTCAAACCGAATGAATAAGGAAATCAGCGAACAAGAAGCCCTTTCGCGTCTCACCGCTCTCTGCGCCGCTAGCGAACATTGCCAGCACGACATGACCGACCGCATGGCCCGATGGGGCGTCGCCCCCGATGCGCAAGCCCGCATCATGGAGCATCTCATCAGCCACCGCTATGTGGACGACGAGCGATATGCGCGGGCTTTCGTCAACGACAAGCTGACCTATAACAAATGGGGACCGCGAAAGATTGACCAGGCGCTCTGCCAGAAGCGCATCGACTCGCAAGTGCGCCAGCGGGTACTCGAGGACATCGACGACGACATGTTCGTTGAGACGCTACGCCCGTTGCTGGCGAGCAAGCGTCGTTCCACACGTGCCTCCAGCGACTACGAACTCAACGGTAAACTCATCAGGTTTGCCATGGGGCGCGGTTTCACCATGCCTCAGATACGCCAATGTCTGGGCGATACGGCCACCGACGACTTCGATTGAACTATGGAAACCATCACCATCAGAAGCTTCTGGGGACGCCTCCTCGATACCATCATGCCCCGCTTGTGCGCATGTTGTGGCCTACGTCTCGGACAAGACGAGAAGGTGCTCTGCGTGTCTTGTCTGATGCAGATGCCGCGTACGCATTTCTCAAAGGACGCCTACGAGAATCCCATGGCTCAGATGCTTTGGGGACGCTTGCCTGTGGAACGGGCCGCCGCCCTCATATACTACGTTCGGGGAAGTGGATTCACCAAAGTCATCCATCGCATGAAATACGGCAACAGCCCCGATATCGGCATCTTCCTGGGGCGACTCATGGCCGAAGAGATGGGACCCGACGGGTTCTTCGACGGCATCGACTTGTTGGTTCCGGTGCCGCTTACGAAGAAGCGCCAGAAGGAACGTGG
>JAILAI010000063.1 GCA_024681705.1 Prevotella sp. | reverse complement strand
CATTGCTACGAACATAAAAACTAATTTCTTCATTTTCTTTGCTTTTTTAAATCTGTAAAACAATCATTTGTTTATTAAAACGATGCAAAGGTAAGCATTTTTTTGATACGTTGTACTTTTTTTTTCGACTTTTTTTTGGTCGTTTTTGTAACTTTTTCGTAAACCATTGAATATCAATGCATTACGAATGGTAAAAAAACGTTAAAGAGTTTGTGTCCCCACACAATTTGGCAAAAATAGGCATTTTTTGCCATTTATTCACTTTTTTGATAGTAATGGATATCGACGCCTTCTCGACCAGTTTTGGCATGCTTTGTTCTTGGCTACAGAAAGCGTACTCACTCAGCAATGAAAAAGAAATTTAAGTTTTCTTTTTGCATTTCGCTCACTTATTCGTATCTTTGCAGTTAGTTTCAATGATGGCATATATTATTATATATAATAAGGTGTAAAAACAACATGATAGATTCTTCTGCCTTTCAAGGTAAGACTGCGGCGTACTTTACGCTTGGCTGCAAGCTGAACTTCTCTGAAACCTCGACGTTCGGACAGATGCTGCAACAACTTGGCGTGAGGACGGCTGGTAAGGGTGAGAAGGCCGATCTTTGCCTGATCAATACCTGTTCTGTTACAGAGGTTGCCGATCACAAGTGCCGGCAGGCTATTCACCGCATGGTGAGAAACCACCCCGATGCGTTCGTGGTGGTGACGGGTTGTTACGCACAGTTGGAACCTTATAAGATTGGAAAGATCGAAGGCGTCGACTTGGTGCTTGGGGCCAATGAGAAGGCAAACCTGATTCAGTTCCTGAGTGACGCATGGAGTAGTGGGCAGAAGGAAACCATCGTGCATGCCGTAGAGAAGACGCGCGACATCAAAACCTTTGCGCCGTCGTGCTCGCGTGGAAACCGCACCCGCTATTTCCTGAAGGTTCAGGATGGCTGCGACTACTTCTGCACCTATTGTACCATCCCCTTTGCCCGCGGCTTCTCGCGCAATCCCAGCATTGAATCACTCGTGGAGCAGGCCCGCCAGGCGGCAAGCGAAGGTGGTAAGGAGATTGTGCTGACGGGTGTGAACATCGGCGACTTTGGCCATACCACCGGTGAGTCGTTCCTCGATTTGGTGAAGGCACTTGACGAAGTTGAAGGAATCAGCCGTTTCCGCATCAGCAGTTTGGAGCCGAACCTCCTAACCGACGAACTCATTGAGTTCTGTGCCACAAGTCAGCGGTTTATGCCTCATTTCCATATCCCCTTGCAGAGTGGAAGCGACGAGGTGCTCAAATTGATGCATCGCCGATACGACAAGGCGCTCTTCGCTCATAAGATACAACTCATCAAAGAGCGTATGCCAGATGCTTTCATAGGGGTTGATGTGATGGTGGGTACACGAGGCGAGACGCCTGAATACTTTGAGGAGTGCTACGACTTCCTCCGTTCGCTCGATGTCACCCAGTTGCATGTGTTCCCCTATTCAGAGCGGCCGGGAACGGCTGCGCTCCGCATCCCCTATGTTGTTTCCGATCAGGACAAGAAGTTGCGTTCGCATCGTCTGTTGCAACTCTCCGACGAGAAAACGCAGGCGTTCTATGCCCGCCATTTCGGTCAAACCGCAGAAGTGCTCTTCGAGAAAGCACCTCGTGGCAGGGCCATGCATGGGTTTACGAGAAACTATATTCGTGTGGAACTTCCTCCTCAGGAAGCGCGCGAAGAATATGATAACCAGCTGATGACGGTCCTTTTGGGTGACTTCAATCACGACAAAACGGCATTGATGGGCAAGGTGACAAAGTAACAAGGTAACGAAGTGACAAGGTAACAAAGTAACAAGGTGACAAAGTAACAAGGTAACAAAGTGACAAGGTAGCAAAGGAACACGAGATGAAAACAGCCATCGTTATATTAAACTGGAATGGACGGAAGATGCTGGAGCAGTATCTGCCTTCAGTGCTTGAGTATTTATGCGACGAAGCAACGGTCGTCGTAGCTGATAATGCTTCGACAGACGAATCGTTGACATTCCTGAACGCCCGTTATCCCCAGATACAAACCATCGTCCTCGACCAGAACTACGGGTTTGCAGAAGGCTACAACCGTGCGCTGAAACAAGTGGAGGCCGAATATTATGTGTTGCTGAATAGCGATGTGGAGGTTACTCCTCACTGGCTCAGTCCGCTGATAGCATATATGGACTCCCACGCAGAAGTGGCAGCCTGTCAGCCGAAGTTGCTTTCCTATGTCAACAAGGAGAAATTTGAGTATGCGGGTGCTTCTGGTGGATATCTCGACCGCTATGGCTATCCGTTTTGTCGCGGCCGACTCTTCGATGCTGTTGAAACCGACCGTGGGCAGTATGACGATACTGCAGAAGTGCTATGGGCGACGGGTGCGTGCTTGTTCATCCGCTCTGAAGACTACTGGCGTGTCGGTGGCCTCGACGGTCGTTTCTTCGCCCATTGCGAGGAGATAGACCTCTGCTGGCGGTTGAACATCGTGGGTCGCAAGGTGGTCTGTCTGCCTGAAAGCAGGGTTTATCATCTGGGTGGAGGTACGTTGCCGAAAGGCAATCCGATGAAGACGTTTCTCAACTTCCGCAATAACCTCACGATGCTTTACAAGTGCTTGCCTGAGGACGAATTGAAGTATGTGATGCGGTGGCGCTGGTTCCTCGACTACCTTGCCGCTTGGCAGACACTCATCCTGAACCGCAACGTCGGTGACTTCAAAGCCATCTACCGTGCTCGCCGGGCCTTCAAGCATTGGAAGAAAGACTTCGCTGCCGATCGTGCCAGCATCCAGCAGGCTCGTGTCATCGCCGACAATCCCGTTCGCAAACATTTCTCCCTGCTTTGGAAATACTATGCAAAGGGCATCCACCGCTACTCCGAATTGCCCTAACGTCTGACCACCAACATGTTGACAAACCATTTGTGACAATTGTGACAATTGGACAGTCGATTTTTACACGCCTCAGAAGACGGGAGGAGAAGAAAGAGTAATAAATAGTTAAATAAGTATATAAATATGTTAAT
>JAILAI010000033.1 GCA_024681705.1 Prevotella sp. | reverse complement strand
GTTCAGTCGCTTGATCATCACCGATTCGTCATAGCAGACGTCCATATAGTCTTGTGTCCCCTCAAGGTTAATGCGGATGCTATTACCGCTTTTCAACATGTTCTGCCCAATAATGGCGGCATATTGCAAGCTATCTTCATAAGTGGAACCTTTCAGCTCGACGTTTCGAAAGATCTGAACATTTCCTGTCCTGTCGAGCACAACTACAGGTATGGTGTTGTTTTCGTCGATTACCTTCAGCACAAGATTGAGGTCGGTGTTCTCATCTGCTTGGTTCAATGTACGCATAGCTTCGGCCCAAACCTCCATCTTGTTACGTTCCTCAATGGCCAGATCTCTCACCAAAAAATGAGACACCACCAGCGAGGCAACAGCTATCACCACAGCTGCCACTACCAGTAGGATCTTTACCCGTCTAATCTGATCTGTCCATTGCATAATCATAAAACGCAAAACCTCCCTTTTTTATTGTCTTTCACACGCCTTTTTTGCTTCAACCACCTTGACTCGCCCTCCATTTCCAAGTACTAAACTTCAGACTTACCCTTTCATCCTTCAGATCAAAACACAAAAAAGCGGAAGCCAGAGCTCCCGCCTATCTAAAACTATACAAAAAGTTTCATTTAAAAGTTCACACCGAAATTCACAAACAGTGCATTGCTGTGCGAAGATAATTCGTCAGCCTTGCAGACATTGGTTACACCAAACTGATAACCGAGTTCAAGGTACATTTTATTATATTCAGCACCGCAACCAAGCTTAAAGCCCATGTTAGCACGCTTGAGACCTGTCCACTTTTTCTCGTCAAAAGTACCTACAGAAACAATGGCTCCACCCTCTTCAATCTTCGTCTTACCGCTAAAAGCATAAGAGAAATAGGGGCCAAAGAACGGAAGGACTGCAATTTCATCGGTAGCTTTGATACCATACTTCACTACAATAGGAATTTCAAGGTTATTATAGCCTACAGACAGTTTACCATCCTTAGCGCCACGCTCGGTGTAATAAAGACCACTCTCAATGAATACAGGAGTGCTATCGCTTGCACGAAGACCAACAACACCTGCCAGTGTCAGACCAGCCTTCATACCCATATCAATATCACCTCCAAGGCTTGCTCCAGTTACACCAAAACGAACACCCCAATACAGGTTTTCCTCATCAAGCGAAAAACCGCCACTGCTATACTGTGCAAAGCTCGATACGGAGCTCAGCAGTGCTACAATTGCAACTAAAAATTTCTTCATAATCAATAGTAATTTTTAAATTAACATTAAATTTAGCTGCAAAGTAACACTTTTTTTCGCAATCTACAAAGTTTTTTTAATTAAAATCTTCTTTTCGGGCTCCTTTTTCATCCCTGCGCCGCCCTGCCATCGCATAAAAACAACGAAATAGCCCTCATTGCAAAAGCCTTTTCCAGAACGTTCATCTGCTAAACAAAAGTATTCACATGATGAAAAAGAAGGAAATCCAAGTTTCGCATTCGCTCAACTTCTTGGAGTTCAGGAGTTCAGGAGTTACAGGAGTTCAGACGATAGTGCTGAAGGCTCTCTTTGCGTCAGTTTACAGGGGTTAGAAGTATTGTCTGAACTCCTGTAACTCCTGTAACTCCTGAACTCCATCAACTTGCGAAAGTTGAGACATATAATATTCACTTGATTCGAATATCAGCTAACGAATGTCACCATCATTTAAAAAAACAACAGTGGGCGCGGCGAGCCTACTTCACCGCCACCTTCCGCGCCTGCCTCTGCCCACTGCTCACGATGTTCACCCCCTTGACAAGGGCGGAACGCTTTCTGCCACCTATATCATAGACTTGGCCTGTAGAGTTGGACGAAGCAGATGGACAGTCGATGCCACTGAACGCACTGAGTTTCGCGGCGTAGACATCCACGCTGGTAGCGAAATAAATGGTGTCGCCCTGCTGCACCATGCTCAAGCCGTTGCCATAGTATTCACCAGGGATACCTGACAATGTGGCCTCGCTATTCCAGGTTAAGCCATCGTCGCATGAGCGCATCAGATAGACGGTATTGTCGCGCGAAAAGGCATAGTAGAGGTCAGTGCCGCCACGACGGTCGAACACCACCACGCCACCGCTATTCCGTGGAACTGCAGGATAGCCATGCTGCCGCCACGACAGCCCGCCATCGTCTGACACACCCGCACCATACCAGTGCCCAAAACACATCAGGTTGTCACGGTTTGGGTGGAAGTCGAGATTATAAACAAAATTGTCAGACTCAACGGTGTCGAACACACTCCATGTGTGCCCGCTGTCTTCTGAGCGATAGACCGTGCCGTAGATGCCACTTGAGCCGCACATGTATCTGAGTTGGCTTTTCCGGGGGTGATAGGCAATGAAGCGGTCGGCTATGTCGGAGAGCTTCTCCCACGAGATGCCCCCGTCTACGCTCTCCCAAAGGCCCTGCTCCGTGCTCACCATGCAGGCCCTGCTGTCGGAAGGGTTCAGGGCAATAGCCCTCACGTTCTTCCAATGCTCTCCCCCGTCAGGCGTGGACAACTCTGCGAAGGTCGCGCCACCGTCCTCAGACGACATCAGCCTGTAGCTGAACTGATAGGAACCAGCCTCGGGCTGCTCTTCAATAGCCACCATCCAGTGCTGGCCACAGGTGGCCAGCTCGGTCACGCGTTTGCTACCGAACTTCCATACATCCCATTTGCCCTCATTGGCCAGCGACATTCGCTTAATGCCGTCGTCAGTGGCCACATACAGGCTACCATCCACTATCTGGAGCGAACAATGAGAGTCCAGCAGCCCGGTGCCAACATGCAAGGCTCGCATCTCTTGTGCCGCTGTAAACAGGCTGACGGACAGCATGCATAGCACCCAAACAAACATTCTCTTCACCTTCATATTCATGTCCTCTATATCTGTTAAATTATCAAGCAAACTATTTCTTATATTTGAACACACTTGTCCCCGCTTCTGTCCTCACCATAAAAATGTAGATTTGAGAGGGACTGAGAGACTCGCCCAAAGGGCATACAACACGATTACTATTGCAAAGAACGTGCCACATAGTAAATCCTTGGCTGCTCTTCACCGCAATAGACTTAATAATTGTTGGGGAAGATATAACAATGTCAGATTGTTTGCTGAAACAAAATCTTACAGATTCTTGCTGCAAACTATTGCGTTCTGTTTTACTTGTAAGTCCTCCTTCATCTTCGGGAACGGCCAGCACTGCCATTTCGGCATCAATCAGGCCATATCCGTATCTGAGATCCCATGTTCCGTATTCTTCGTGCTCAGTGAAGGAAGCATTCATGAGTCCATCTTTACGCGTTGTCAAGGAAATGATTCTGGCAACATCCTGGTTTGTCAACGAAGGGTTCTTTCCTAACATCAAGGCGGCTAGTCCTGAGACATGTGGGCATGCCATCGACGTTCCGTCTTTATAGCCAAGGTTATTTAGCGGAAGCGTTGAAAGGATTTCATGCCCAGGTGCGACGACATCGAGCCCTACACCATAGTTTGAGAAAGATGCCTTGGCTCCGAGTCGGGTAATAGCACCTACAGTGATAATTCTTTCATCTATTCTTGCTGGATATGAAACCTGTCCCGTCATTTGGTTTCCTGCAGCAAACACTATGACACAGCCTTTTCCTTGTCGTCCGTATTGAAGGGCATTCTCTATAGCTTCGTCTATTGCCTCGTTTTCAACGTTCATATGCCATGAGCAGGACAAAACGTCTATGCCATTCTGCCATGCCCAGGAAATACCATCGGCCAACTTCAGAGCATTGTTTGTGCTACTTCCAGACATCAACTTGCTAATGGACACCAACTTGGCCTCTGGTGCAACTCCTGCTATCATTAAATGATTGTTGGTAACAGCCGCAGCAATACCTGCACAATGCGTTCCATGCTCGTCGTAGACAAGGCTATGCGAAATGCCAGTCTCACAATCAAAGCCTTCACCCATTACATTGTCTGACAAGTCGCCATGTGTCACATCTACTCCAGTATCGACAATGCCGATGGTCACTCCACGGCCTGTACTGTATTCCCACGCAGGAAAAAGATTTATATCGAAACTGTAGTCATCAGTCCTATAGATTGCCCACTGGCTGGAAACACTTTCGTCATTAGGACAAAAGGGCAATACCGACGATTTATTGTCGGCGTCAAGACCTGCAGATGTAAAATCTGCCACAGAGCATTGGAAGTGCCCCGTTTCAAACAGAAGGTTGGCAACTTCAACTGATGTCAGCCCAGTTTGGGGTGTTATTGAAAGTACATACCACAAAGGAAGAAATACGTCTTGTCTGACAATCTCAAGGTGATATTCTTCTGCAAGGCTTGCCAACAAGGTAATATCATCGCATTTTTTGAGACGAACATTCAAGTAATTGGTCGCAACTATGTCTGATCCGTCTTGACTTACATAGCATGGGGTCACGCAAACATACTCATTATTCTCAAAACTGTCTTCTGCACGGCTAAACACATCATCCTCGCCATCAGTCATACTTGTAGAAGATTCTTTCAAAATCTGGTAATAAGAGTCCATTATGACTTGCTCCACATAAGTGTTATCTACGGAATAATCTCCTTTATACCCATGGGGGATAAGCAAGATCACTTTATCATTCCTTACTTCAAGTGGACGTTTTTCACCCTTATAGTAATAGTAATTTGCCTGAGCAAACACCGCAGAAGAAAGCAAGTTCAGCAACAGAAATAGGGATATTTGTCTTATGCTCATAACGAGGTGGTTCATAACTGTAAAAGCGGGGGCAGTTACGTCTGGCTTAGCGTGCCCCCGCCCATTATGTTTAACGTATAATGAATGAATTACAGGTTTATCTGCCCTGCAAAGATATGGTTTCCTATATATAAGGTACGCTCAACGACAA
>JAILAI010000032.1 GCA_024681705.1 Prevotella sp. | reverse complement strand
CTCCATGCAAGAGACATCAGGTGGTTATAGCGGCGGGGTCCCACCTCTTCCCATTCCGAACAGAGAAGTTAAGCCCGTCATCGCCGATGGTACTGCAATGCAATGCGGGAGAGTAGGTAGCCGCCTTCTTTTCAGAGTGAGTCCCCTTCAGAATTGTCTGTAGGGGACTCTTTTCGTATCACGGGGTGTGTATGAGGTGTAAGTATTTGGTGAGCAAGGGATACATTCATTCCACCCATGGCCCCTCCCCTAAGATGGGAGTGGAGCGGCTGCGCATCGTATTTCCATCATCTGATGACTTTTTCAAGTGGTCTCATTCAAGTTCTTAGCAAGCAAAGCGAACAAGTTCGAGCGCCACATGTACAAGGAGTTTGGGAGTATAGAAGATTTCGCGGCTTTCAGCCGCTGGAGTCAGGACAACAGTTGTTTCGGCTAAATGGAGCACGACAAACTATCGTTAAGACGCCAACATTCCAAACTATAATGGACAAAAACTAGATAATGTAGAATACCCTTCATCAAAGAAACGCCCTGCTTAGCACTTGAGGCTTCGCAGGGCGTGTTTGTTTTTCAGATGTTTTGTGGGGTGTTTGGTTATTTCACCATCACCTTGCGGGTCTTGCCGCTCCGGTCTCTGACGATGAGGAGGCCGCGCTGCGTCGACGTCACCCGATGGCCGCTGAGGTCGAAGTACTCCTTGTAGTCGTCCGCTGCGGCGGTGTTGATGGCGGTGGGCACGGCGTTCTCGTCAATCGGCAGGATGGTGCCGAAGCGTCTCCACGGCTTCGTCTCCTCGTATTCCTCGAGGGCAGAGGCAGGTACGTAGAGCGTGGCGGTAGTCAGGTCGATGCCTTCAAACACGGAACTGTTGGCTGTGGGGATGTCCGCAGCATAGCAGGTGAATGTGGCCAGGTTGCTGCATCCGTAGAAGGCATTGTCGCCGATGCTGCCGATATTCTTGCCTACGCTCACGGTGGTCAGGTTCGTGTTGCCTCGGAAGGCGTTCTGGCCGATGGCGGTCACGTCTTCTCCCACAACATACTCCTTCACCTGGCTGCCAAAGATACTGTTCAGGTTGTCATTCTCTGTCCTGTCGGCAGATACGATGTCATTGCTGTTGATGGTGACGGAGGTCAGTCCGCTGCAACCAGAGAAAGCCTGATTACCGATGGATGTCACGCTTTCGTGGATGTTGACGGATGTCAGTCCGCTGCAACCATAGAAGGCATAATTGCCGATGGCGTTCACGCTGGTAGGAATAGCCAGGTCTTTTACTTCTGTTCCATTCAGATTCAGATGGTGAGTTTGATAAAGAGGATTTGAATACTTATTGCCAAATGAAATGTTGCACCATGCCTCCAAATCAGAAATGGTGGTGGAATTCAACCTGCTGCAACCATAGAAAGCGTTTTCTCCAATGGCGGTAACGCTGGCTGGAATGGTTATGGAGGTTATTCTGCAATTATAGAAAGCAGAAGAGCCGATAGAGGTCACGCTATTTCCAAGTGTTATCATGGACAGGTTCGTATTGCCCTGGAAAGCATAATTACCGATGGCGGTTACGTCGTCCCCCACAACATATTCCTTCACCTTACTGCCGAAGATGCTGTTCAGGTTGTCATTCTCTGTCCTATTGGCAGAAACAATGGCATCACTGTTGATGCTGACGGATGTCAGGCCGGTGCAACCATTGAAAGCAGCATTGCCGATGGCGGTCACACCATTCCCGATGGTTATCGTGGCCAGCTTCGTGTTGCCTCGGAAGGCGTTCTGGCCGATGGCGGTCACGTCGTCTCCCAGCACATATTCCTTTACCTGGCTACCGAAGATGCCGTTCAGATTATCATTCTCCGTCCTGTCAGCGGAGACGATGGAATTGCTGTTAAGAGTTACGGATGTCAGCCTGCTGCAACCAATGAAAGCAGCATCGCCAATAGATTCCACGCCCTGTGGGATGTTGACTGCTGTCAGGCCGCTGCAACCAGAGAAAGCAGCATCGCCGATGGATGTCACGCTGTTGGGGATGGTGACGGAGGTCAGGCCACTGCAATTATAGAAAGCAGCATCGCCAATTGAAGTCACATCATTGGGAATTATTGTCGCGTTGCACCCTTGTATGAGTTTTCCTGTAGCCGTCTCGATAATGGCATTGCAGTTATTCCTTGAGTCATAGACCGTGTTTCCGCTTGCAACAGTAATAGAATTCAAACCGCTGCAACCTTTGAAAGCATTCTGCCCGATGGATTTAATCTTTTTTCCAATGGACAAGCTCGTCAGGCCGCTGCAACCTTCAAACGCTTTGTTGCCGATAGTGGTCACGATGTTGGGAATATTGATGGAGGTTATACTGCTGCAGTTTTGGAAAGCATTGTCGTAGATAGCCACCACATCATAATCCACGCCCTCATACACCACATAGGAAGGAATGTTTAAGTTGCCAGAAAGACTGTTGGCCGCACCTGTAACCGTTGCCTCTTCTTTAGGAGTGTCAAAAATATAATAGAATCCATTCTGTTGTACATCAACAGCGGAAATAGTCCGGAAACCACTCCACGGTGAATTGTTTCGATAAGTTCCTATCGATTGATGCAAGACGAAAAGATGTGCGCTTATTAAAGTTTCGTCATTAATCGCAGTAGAAGGGTTATAAAACGCATCAGAAGAAGTGGAGGGAACGCTTGCTGCCAAACAAAAAACTTCTTGCAGTCCGCTGCAACCCCAGAAAGCCCCAGAGCCGATGGTGGTCACGCTGTTGGGTATGTTGACTGATGTCAGTCCGCTGCAACCAAAGAAAGCATAAGGAGAAATGCTGATTGTTCCATTTGCAATGACAATCCTTGTGTTTTCTGGCATTGTGCCTTTGTATTTATAAAGACACTTTCCAAGATATATGACACCATCGGCCATGTTATTATAGAATGGCGTACCATCGAAAGCATATTCGCCGATGGATGTCACGCTGTTGGGGATGGTGACGGAGGTCAGGCCGCTGCAACCCTCGAAAGCCCCTTCGCCGATGGAGGTCACGCTGTTGGGGATGGTGACGGAGGTCAGGCCGCTGCAACCCTTGAAAGCATAATTGCTGATGGATGTCATGCCATCGGGGATGGTGACGGAGGTCAGGCCGCTGCAACCATCGAAAGCAGCATCGCCGATGGATGTCACGCTGTTGGGGATGGTGATGGCTGTCAGGCCGCTGCAACCCTCGAAAGCCCCTTTGCCGATGGATGTCACGCTGTTGGGGATGGTGACGGAGGTCAGGCCGCTGCAAAAGCGGAAAGCGGCTTCTCCGATGGAGGTCACGCTGTTGGGGATGGTGACGGAGGTCAGGCCGCTGCAAATATAGAAAGCATTTTTGCCGATGGATGTCACGCTGTATGGTGTTCCATCGTACGTGATTGAAGAGGGAATGACGATATCGCCAGAGTATCCATTATACTGAATAGTCACTGTAGCTTCCATCTTCGAAGAATCTAAGATATAAGAGATACCGTTAATCTCAACGTATGCGCTCGCCATCATAGGCAGGAGTGCAAGAAATAATAATAACTTTCTCATAATATCAATATAAGTTGTTTGTCATTTATGAATAATAAATCGTATAGAATTACTGGACTTTAGAGTTGAGAGGTGTGCGTTGCATTCATGATTCTATCAATCGTGGTGTACTTCTGCCGCTGAGTAAAAGCACAACGCCGTCCATTCTTGTCGATGTTGTTGTTCTGAATGACATGAGGCAGCGTCACCTCCTTGAGCATGAAAAGCTTGCGCTTATCTGGCACATAGTTGGGTTCATACTTTGTGAAATAATTCGCAGGTACACGGGTCTTGATGTCGACATCGTCTTCTGGCTCGCCAACAATCTCAAAAAGATGTGCAATTCGGTTTTTGCATGCGAATGCGAGGTATTTGGCTCGCTGGAAATAACGGCCACTTTGACAAGCGTAGAACAGGAAGTCCAGGGCTACGGGTTCACCGAAGGAGCCGCCAACGATGATGACGCGCTCCTTCCATTCCTTGTCGTAGATGCCTAAGTTGCTCAGTAGGAGTACAAATTGGTCGATGAGATAGCGGAGCACTTCGTTTTCGTTCTCCTCATTGTACTCGTTCAACGTGTCTACCACCTTGTTCCAGCTCAGCCACAAGTCGCCTTTGTGCAGCGTCTGAGGTATCTTCTCGTCAGGCGTTATGGCCAGCAAGTTTGCGTCTTTACCTTTAAGGCAGTCATGATATTTGTCAACCTGTGCCTTGGTGAGTGCTCCCTTTTCGACTTTGCTCTCGATGACAAAGGTAAAGCTGAAACGGCTACAGATGACACCGTCGAACACTGATTTCTTGCCTTGGTTTTTGCAGGCTACTTGTGTCCCAATGAAAATATCGTTGTCAGGCAGCAGTCCACTTGCTGCATCAATAAGGTAGCGCAGTAGAGGTTCGCCTCCTTGGCGAATGACATGCAACAATGCCGCCGTCACTTGATTCTCACGTCCTTCGTATTCTCCGAAGACGGAATGTGTTGAAATGTTATAATCCATAAGCATCATGTTTTATTTATAATAGATTTCTGGAAAGAATCATGCACAATGGAGGTGTGAGCCTCCTGCCACGCTTAGCCAGAAGGTTCTGCAATACCCGTGAATGTAAGAATGGAAATCGGCTCACACCTATATATATACACGCGCGCGAGCGTGGATATACGTGATAGGCGGAACAGCTCCGTGCTCTTACCCCATTCACCTTGAATTTGCAGATTCTCTGGCGGGACTGAGCGGTTAGCTATCCGCTGCCGCTGGCATTGCGCCTGGCGGCAGTGCAAAGATAGGAAATTTTGTTGAAACGTGTTCCATTGTGAGCCGATTTTTTTGATTACGCGGCAAAAATATACAAAAAAAATGGAACATGAAGAATAAAAAGTGGTCCAAATTGGTCCAAATTGGAAAAACACGGAAAGCGGAAAAATGCTCACACAG
The DNA here is from genome assembly GCA_024681705.1 of Prevotella sp. Lineage (GTDB taxonomy): Bacteria > Bacteroidota > Bacteroidia > Bacteroidales > Bacteroidaceae > Prevotella. The sequence continues at coordinate 4,576 of JAILAI010000032.1, read as the reverse complement.
AAAGCACAGAAATACACAGAAAAGAAGCTCACACAGAAAGCGCGGAAATACACAGAAATTCTTTTGCGCAGAGAAGGACGTTGTTTTCTTTCACGGAGATACACAGAGAATCTTTTGCGGAGTGGAAGGCGTTGTTTTCTTTCACGGAAAGCACAGGAAAAAAACTAAGGCGCAGAGAAGTCATGGGAGAGTTGACTGTCTGGGGTGATAGTGGGGAAAGGGATGATGTAAGGTGGGGCTGGTGGGGACGGGTATTCCACGATGGTGGAGGCATAGTAGCTCCAGCCCTCGGCATGACGGTAGGCATCGAGGGAGCCGTAGGGGACGTAGATGATGGGGTCGGGGTGCTGGCCGTGTTCGGTGAATATGACGTTGGTGCCGTTCTGGGACTCAAAGGCTGGAGGTACTGGCGACTGGCAATATACGCGATCTACTTTGAAGATGAAAGTCCAAAGGCCGATGTGGTGGATGTGCGCAGGAAGAACGAAGTCGCTGCGGTCGGTTCCACTAAGTGCATCGTCAGAGAAATCTGTGACGGTGGGCGCGACCGTGGCAGCGATGCCACCGCTTACCATGATGTTCGTGGCCGTGTGGATGATGGCGTTGCAGTTGTCGCGGCTGTCGAAGACCGGGTTGTCGGGGCTCACGGTGACAGTGGTGAGTTGCTTGCATGCGGTAAAAGCGTGGAGGGCTAACTCCTTGACATCGGCGGGCAGGTACAGGCTGCGTAGGCCAGAATTGGCGAATGACCAGAAACCGATTGACTGCAAGTGCTGTGGCAACGTGATATGTTCCAGTTTCGGGGTTCCCTGAAACGCTCTTTCGGCAAGGACCTTAATGGTGACCGGAAGGCTGATGGTTTCCAGGGCGGTGCAATCTTCGAAGGCACTGATGTCGATGGTTTGCAGGCCTGTGAAGAAACGCAGTTCGGTGAAGTGGCGTATCAGCGGGTTGCGCGTGAAGGCCGTTCCGAGTTCTTTCACCGCCTGTGCCTCATTGATGGAGAGTTGCCGGTCGCGGTTGATGTCCCAGCGGTTGAGGCAAATCTCCTCGACGACGGGGTCCTGGAAGACGATGTGGTCGGTCATGAGCTGCTGCACTTCGTTCCACGAGTCCTCGAGCAATCTCTTGGCGAAGGCGTATTTCGGAATGAACACGGTGGTGAGCTTCGGGCAGTTCTGCAGATGCTTGGAGCCGACGTTGATGTTGGGCGGCACCGACTCGAAGATGACGGTCTGCAGTTCGGGACAGTCGTCGAGGATGTTGTCGCCGATGCCCGCCACGGTGGCGGGAAAGGTGAACGCGGTGAGGGCTGTGTGTCGGAAAGCGTTCTTGCGGATGAAGCGGATGGTGTTGGGCAGCGTGACGGCTTCGAGTTTGCGGCAGTCGCAGAAGGCGTCGGGCGCAATCTCGGTTAGTCCGGTGAAGTGGCGGAGTTCGTTGAACGATGTGACGAGCGTGTCGTTGGTGAAGACGTTTCCGAGGCTTTTCACGGCCTGTGCCTCCTTGGGACTGAGGTAGCCGTCGTGGTCGGTGTCCCAGTTGCTGATGCAGAGCTGCGCCACGTGCGGGTCTTCGAAATCAATGAGCTCGTTGTTGAGCATCTTCATGCGAATGGCCATCTCGGCGGCTTCCTGTTCCAGCCTTTGTGCACGTTCCCTCAGACTGCTGATGACCATGAACGCGGCGGCGATGGCGACGAGTGCCAGAATGATGGCTGCCAGCTTGCGCCAAGTGTTGTGTGCGGCCTTGTCGAGGTCTTTCTTCAGCGCCTCGGCGTTAGGGTATCGGCGGTCGATAGGTCTGAGACACTTGTCGATGATTCGTCGGTAGGTGCGGCCACCGAGCTGCAGTTCCTGAAGGATGATGCCGAGCGAGTAGATGTCGTTGCGTGTGTCGGGTGCGGCGGTGTTGGCCTGTTCGGGCGCCATGTATCGCATGGTTCCTGCGGGCTGCTTGAGGATGACGTGGCTGTCGGTGTCGGCGAGTCCGAAGTCGATGACCTTCACGTTGCTGCCGTTGTGGGTCACCATGATGTTCGAGGGCTTCAGGTCGCGGTGTACCACCTGCTGCTGGTGGATGTAGGCCACGGCGTCGACCAGCTCGTCGGCGAGCCTCCGCCGTGTGGCGGTGTCGGGCTTTTTGTTGAGGAAGTCGGCGAGGGTGGCGCCGTCTATCCATTCCGCAATGAGGCACGTCCGTGTGTCTCCGTCGGCGAGGCTTACCGTCTCCATGCCGTATGCCTGCATGATGGCGTGGTGCTGCAAGGCCATGAGCACCTCCATCTCTTTCCTGAGCAGCTGCTGGTAGGTGGGGTCGTTGAGATGCTGCTGTTTCAGGCATTTCAGCAGGAACCACCTCCCGTAGCGCTTCGCCTTGAAGAGGTCGCAATAGCCATTGGCGTGCAACGGTGTGATGTCGGTGAACGACCGCGACACGCCTTCGTAGTCGGCGTTGATGATTCCTGAGACGGTGGAAGACATTTATTTGTTGTTTTATAAAGGAGAAACCCACCCCTGCCCTCTAAAATTGAGGCTTGTGGAGTTGGTAACGTATGCCGCCCTTTTTGCCGCAGGCGTAGGCGACGGGCGGCTGGCCGTTGAGTTCGAGGTGATTGATGAAGAGCGGTTCACCCTCGATGAAGAGGCTGCACAGGAACGTGGCGCCTTTGGTGAGGCGGGTGTTTTCCGACTCCTCCACGATGAAGCGGTCGTTGCCTAAAAATCTCACTTTGCACACCCGTCCCGGGTTCCAGAACAGGGTGATGGTGTCTCCTTTGTCGAGGTCGTTCTTCACGTTGATGTGGCGTGAGAGTACCGGCGTACTGGCTTCGGTGTCGTCTTGCCTGTATTGGCAGAAGTGTTCGAAGCTGTTGTAGCCTACGAATTGCGCCAGCGTGTCGAGCGTTCTGTCGCGCGGTTCGCTGTCGGTGGCCACGTAGCCCCATACGCGCTTGAGCGTGGTGGCGCTGATATGGATGTGCAGCCGGTTGAAAATCTGCGTCTGCAGGGTGTCGAAGTCGCTTCTTGCCAACTGCTCAACGCCCAGGGCTTTCTCTACGGCCTTGCACAGCATGCGCAGTTGCTCTGCGGTGGCGCTTGTGGGATGTGACGTTTCAGACATGGTGATGAATAGGTTTTACAGATGCAAAGATAAGAATTTGATGCGAAATGAACAAGTTTTCGGACGTGAAAACGAGCTACGGAATGAAAAAGTCGGACGGTTTTTGAAATTTCCCGCGGAAAAACTTTGCGGAATGGGAAAAAAATAGTTACTTTGCATTCAAATCGTTTAATTGTTAATTAAAAATATAGAAAGACATGAAGAAAGTATTCGTAGCAATCGTAGCGCTGTTTTGCTCTGTGACGAGCTTTGCACAGTATAGCAGTGGCGGTTTTTCGCTTGATGAGGAAAACCTGTATTGGGGTGTTCGTTTTGGTGTAACTGGAGCAAGCCTTGGAGGTGACCTTGATCTTGGGATGAAATCAGGTATGACGCTTGCAGGTGTTGTAGGACTTCGTGCTAGTGATAGTACACCTGTATTCATTGAGAGTGGTCTCTACTACACAGAGCGTGGTGGAAAGAAAGATGACTTCCGTGTAGGATATAATAATCTTGAGATTCCTATTGTTGTTAAATATGGAATTAAGGCTACAGACGAAATAGCTGTGTTACCTTTTATTGGGCCTTATTTTTCATACGCCTTTAGTGGAAAAACCAAACAGATTGGAGAAAATGGTACTAAAGAATCTGTCGGATCTTTCGACGAAAAGAAAGCCCAAACTGGTGGTTTAAAGCGTGCGAACATGGGTTTCAAACTTGGTTGTGGAGCTGAGTACAATAAAATGTATTTGGAAGTAGGTTATCAAATTGGTATTACTAATGTATGTAAAGACGATAACCGTTCTTCACACAGCAATGCACTGTTTGTGAATTTCGGTGTGAACTTTTAAATGAAACTTTTTGTATAGTTTTAGATAGGCGGGAGCACAGGCTTCCGCTTTTTTGTGTTCTGATTAGAAGGATGACAGGGTAAGTCTGAAGTTTAGTACTTGGAATTGGAGGGCGAGTCAAGGTAGTTGAAGCAAAAAAGGCGGTAGAAAGACAATAAAAAAGGGAGGTTTTGCGTTTTATGATTATGCAATGGACAGATCAGATTAGACGGGTGAAGATCCTACTGGTAGTGGCAGCTGTGGTGATAGCGGTTGCCTCGCTGGTGGTGTCTCATTTCTTGGTGAGAGATCTGGCCATTGAGGAACGCAACAAGATGGAGGTTTGGGCCGAAGCCATGCGTACATTGAACCAAGCAGATGAGAACACCGACCTGAATCTTGTGCTGAAGGTAATCGACGAAAACAACACCATACCTGTAGTTGTGCTCGACAGGACAGGAAATGTTCAGATCTTTCGAAACGTCGAGCTGAAAGGTTCCACCTATGAAGATAGCTTGCAATATGCCGCCATTATTGGGCAGAACATGTTGAAAAGCGGTAATAGCATCCGCATTAACCTTGAGGGGACACAAGACTATATGGACGTCTGCTATGACGAATCGGTGATGATCAAGCGACTGAAC
>JAILAI010000030.1 GCA_024681705.1 Prevotella sp. | reverse complement strand
ACGTCTGTCCAGCATCGTCTCGAGATCCCAGAACAATGTGCTCTGTCGCTGTCGTGAGGGTGATTTGTACATAGTCAATCTGCAAGATTTTATAGTGCAAAGATACAAAATTCTGAGGATATAACCAAGTATTTAAATGGCTAAATCGCTGATTTACAGATATTTAACTAATTCTTAAGGGGCGACTAGATAGGGGGTTATGGGACTTTATAGGACATTATAGGATTTAGTTCATAGTTCATAGTGCATAGTGCTACTTTAGTGCTTATCATAGTGCATAGTTTTGAGCCTTAGTAATCGCCAAAGCACTCTTCACTCTTCACTTTTCACTCTTCACTTAAAAAAATCTTCACTCTTCACTTTCAAGCGCGCGAGGTCAGCGGCGGTCGGCAATGTACATGCCAAGGAGAATCATCACCGTGCCGACGAGGAAGAAGAGCGTGATCTGCTCGTTCAGGATGAACCAGGCGAAGACGATGGTGGCGACGGGATTGATGTAGACGTAGTTGGTGGCGACGACGGCACCCAGACGGTTCATCACCCACGTCCAGGCAAGGAAACAAAGCATGGAGGCCACACAACCCAGAAACAGGAGATTGGCCAAGATCTGCGGACGCATGAGCACCTCGAACGACGGCATCCCGGGCACGCACATATAATATGGTATCATGGTGAGGAGTCCGTAGAAGAACACCTTGCGCGTGATGAAAACGGCATCGTAGCGCTTGCCGACGGGTATCATCAGCAACGAGTAGACGGCCCAGCAGAGGTTGGCGGCGAGGGCGAGCATATCGCCAAGGGGCGACAGATGGAGCACGAAACGACCGTTGAGAACGACTACGGCAACGCCCAAGGCGGAGAGCAGCAGACCGCCCATCTGAACGGGACGAAGGCGCTGGGACTTGTAGAAAAGGCCGATGAGCACCGCCGCCACCAGCGGACAACAACAGACGATGAGCGACGTGTTGGTAGTGGTGGTGTGGTTGAGCGATTCGTTCTCGGTGAGGAAATAGAGCGAGCCGCCCGTAAGGCCCAAGCCGAGCATGAGGAGCTCGTCGCGCCAGCTCTGGCTCATCCACCGATGGTTGCTTCGCGTGAGCGAGAACAAGAGCAGCATCACGTAGGCGATGATGAACCGAAGGGTGAAGATATGGGCGGGGGTGAGGCCGCTGAGCAGGAGCAGCTTGGTGAATACAAAAGTGCTGCCCCATATCGCAACGACGAGAATCGCCACGAGATGAGGCAGCCATGTGGGAGAGAACGGTTTCGGGTGTTGCATCGGTGTTTGTAGGCGATGTAAGGGATGAAGCGGTTCCTTCCCTATGGGTGTTTATCCTTCCTTGAAGAGTTCCTTGATGCCACCGATGCTTCCCATCACGTTGGTAGCCTCGTAAGGCAGGTAGACGGTCTTCGTCTTGTCACCCTTGGCGAGCTCTTCCATCATCTGGATGTACTTCTGGGCAAGCAGGTAGTTAGCCGGGTTGGTGGTCTTGCCTACGGCCTCGGTAATCTTCTCGATGGCAACGGCCTCGGCCTCTGCCTTGCGGATGCGGGCCTGAGCCTCACCCTCGGCGTGGAGGATGGCCTGTTGCTTGACGGCCTCAGCACGGTTGATCATAGCCGTCTTCTCACCCTCGGAAGCCAGAATCTCGGCGGCCTTCTCACCCTCAGAGGTCAGAATCTGGGCACGCTTGTTACGCTCGGCCTGCATCTGCTTCTCCATCGCGTTGAGCACCGTCGATGGCGGGATGATGTCCTGAAGCTCTACGCGGTTCACCTTGACACCCCACTTGTCGGTGGCATCGTCGAGCACGGCGCGTAGCTTGGTGTTGATGGTGTCGCGCGAGGTGAGCGTCTCGTCGAGTTCCATCTCACCGATAATGTTACGCAAGGTGGTCTGCGTGAGCTTCTCGATGGCGTTGGGGAGGTTGGAGATTTCGTATACGGCCTTGAAGGGGTCTACAATCTGGAAGTAGAGCAGCGCGTTGATCTCCATCTGGATGTTGTCCTTGGTGATCACGTTCTGCGAGGGGAAGTCGTACACCTGTTCGCGCAGGTCGATGCTGTTGGAATAAGAATAGCGTCCGCGATTGAGCACCACGATGTCCTTGGCGCGGTCGATGAAGGGGATGATGATGTTCACACCGGGATTAAGTGTTGCATAGTAGCGTCCCAGACGCTCGATGATCTTGGTTTCCGACTGGGGGATGATGACGAGCGCCTTCTTGGCGATGATAACCACCAGGATGACGATGGCAATCAGAATGTAGGTCATAATGTCCATAATGAAAAGGTTTAAAGTGTTAAAAATGTTGTTTTGTCTTTCTTTCTAATGGTTCACCCACCACGACTTAGGCGGGTTTCACGGTGATGGTGATGCTCTCGCGGTCGACGACACGCACGAAGGTGCCCACTTCCACGGGGTCGGACGTCTCGCAAACGGCTTTCCACACGTCGCCGTCGATGGCCACGCGACCGTAGCCGCCAGCCTCAATCTTCTCGACCACACGTCCGCGACGGCCTATCAGGGCATCGGCGTTGCTCAGTCGCTGCTCATCGTTGCGATGGAGATAGCGAAGGGCGACGGGGCGCACGAAGTAAAGACTGATGAGCGTGAACAAGGCGAAGGCACCAATCTGCCAGTATAACGAAAGGCCAAGGACGTCGGCAATGCCAGCGAACAAGGCACCGATGGAGAAGCAGAGGATGAAGAAATCGCCTGCCGTGAGCTCCAGAATGAGGCAAACCACAGCTACTACAGCCCATAGCTGCCAAAGATGTTGTGATAAATAGTCGATCATGGTCTTTTCTATTTTATATTGTTAATGACCTCTTGGTCGTTTTGAATTCTGATATATGGGGGGGTGACGTTGGTCGGAAGTTGACGTTCTACTTCACGGACGTTGTTCGGAAGATGATATTCTACTTCATGGACGTTGGTCGGAAGTCGACGTTTTACTTCATGCCCTCCACCGTGTAGCCAGCTTTCTTCAATCCAGCCAGAACACCTTTCTCGCCTACCAGATGGGCGATGCCTACTGCGAAGAAGGTGCTTTTCTCGCTCATCATCTGCGGCATCTTCTTCAGCCAGTTCGCGTTGCGGTTGTAGATGAGGCGGTCTTTGTCCTCGGGCTTGCTGTCGCAATCGTTGCCCATCTCCAGTTCGATAGCGGCCTCAATGGCTTTCAGGTCTTGCGAGAAGAACGCGTTCACCACATCTTCTATCACCATCTGCTCCATCCACTCCCGATTGTCGACCATACACATCAGGCCCTTCACCTGGTCCTCCATCGGCGTGCTATGGAACAGCACATCTATCTGGAAGTCGATCGTCTCGAAACCCGTCACCGGCTTGCCTGCCTGAGCCAACTGCTGCTGGAAATAGCCGTCGAACGGCGACAGCGGATTGAAATCCGGGTTCTTTTTCAGATACATCAGCACCGTGAGCTGCGTGCTAAGTCCCTCAGGCGACATACGCCCCAACTGTTGGGCCACCATCGGATTGCTCAAATCGACACCCAACAAGTCCTTCAACAGGGCGTTCAGTCGCGACAATTCGTCGGCAGAGAGCAGTTTGTCGAGCGTCTGTCCCTCTGGCAGCATCATCGCAGCCTGCATCTTCTGCACACTCTCGTTTGACGTCAACTCGCTGATTTCGACCTCACCGCAGGCCTGTTCTGCTGTTTCAAGCGCTGCCTTCACTCCCGGAATGCTGTCGACGAACGACACCGGAGCCAGGTGGTAGGTACCGATGATAAACGACGGCTTCTGCAAACCGTTGCCCGAAATCTTGTAGAGAATCTGGGCGGGGGCATTCAATGTAGCTGCTACGATGAGTGCCAACGAAAGAATCATTTTCTTCATATTCTTTTGTATCATTAACCAATTGTTTGGATTAAACTTCTACTATCAATCACTCGTGGATGCCCATACACCTCTTTATATGGAGGGACGCTTGCTTCTTGTCTCGAAGGGTTTGGACGTCTCGAAGGGTTTTTAACGCCTCGAAGTCCCCGCGGCTTGCTTCAGAGCCCTAGCACGAACTCATCCCAGTCTTTCGAGGAGCCTTTCTTTCCGAACACCTTGTGGTAGAGTCGGCTACGGGTGGTGGCGATGCTCTCTTTGGAGTGGGCCGTCAGCGTGGCGATATCCTTCGGCTGGACGTGCACCTTGGTGAGCAGACTCACGTAGTACTCTTGCGGTGTCAGGCGGTAGAGGCTATAGAGCTTGTCGGTGAAGCCGGTATATATGCTATCGACGAGTTGCGTGAGCTCTGCCCAGTCGTCGGCGTCCATCATGCGTCCGGTCTCCAGATAGCGCTGAATGCGCCTATAGATGTCGGAACTGAAGATGACGGTCTCGGCCTTTTGTCTCTTCTCCTGCTCGATGAGGGCCACCTTGTTGTCGTAGTCGAGTTTGGCGCGACGCTCCTCCAATTGCAACCTCAGCATCGAGTTCTCGTCGCCAAGTTTCTGGGAGAGGTTTTCGAGTTCGGCAATCTTCTGGCGGTTTTCTTCGATGCGATGCTCGCTTTGCGTCTCTTGCTCGGCTTGCATTGCGCGTACCTTTTTCAGACGTTCCTCCAGCATGAGAATCTTACGACGGCTATTCTGGACGGCTACTACAAACAATGCCACGTAGGTAACAGTGCAGAGCAACAACAAGAACAGCTCTCTCTGGGTCAATATGGCCAACAACGTTTGATTCATAGTGCAAAGTTATAGAAAAAAAGTGATTCGTACAAAAATTTAGGTTCACATTAGTTTGCATTTGTCTAATGTGTGCGCAAAAGTTTGCAAGGGGTTTGCAAAAGTTCGCAAACGGGCCTTTTTGCGACGATTGAGGCGGTTTGGACAGAGTTTTTTGAACAGAAGATAGAAGAAAGAGAAACAAGTTTGATTTCCGTTTGGTCTATACTATTTGTCTCTCTCTGAATACTTATCCCGACGATTTGAATGCTCTTTTTCTTTCGATATGCCCGCTTTTGTCTTTACTCTCATCCTTTTCAAGACGAACAAATCAGATGATGTTCTTCTTGCGAACGAAGTCCAAGCGCTCGGCGAGAGGCATCTTGGCGAACCGACGCCACTCTTTGGCTCCCTCTTCGCGACAACTATCGGCATAGGTGAGATCGCGGGTGTGGGCGTAGGCTTCTATCTCGAAGGGATTCAGATAGTAGATGGCCTTGCGGGCCTTGCGGGCATAGGGCAGAATCTTCAACGAATACCACATATATAAAAGGTAGAAACGAAACCAGGAGTTATGGGTGTTCTGGGCCTGACGCAGATGAATCATCTCGTGGTGCTTGGTGTAGGTGAAGCGTGCATTCAAGCGGTCGGCATCCTCCTGATCGCCAGTAAAGATATGGCCGAACATAGTTATCGCGGCATAACCTTTCCTACAGAAGAACCTGTTGACGGAAGCAGGCATGTCGATAATTGTGTCCGGCCTTGGAGCCCTGAATATTAGAGCAAAGATGTTCAATCTATCTCTGTTTCTTGTAGTAGAGAAGTGCCTCGGGCAAATGCTTCTGCAGGTCGCTCACGCGCTTGGCGTCGGAGGGGTGCGAACTGAGCCACGTGGGTTGCTGACCCTGAGACTGGGCGGCCATACGTTGCCAGAAGGTGATGGCAACATTGGGGTCGTAGCCAGCCATAGCGGCAAAGATAAGACCCATATAGTCGGCCTCGCTCTCGTTGTCGCGCGAGTATTTCAGGTTGAGCAGAGAGAGACCTTGCTGGGCTACGCTGGCGGCTACCTGAGTGGTCGATTGGTCAACACCAAGAGCCGACAACACGCCACCTCCGAGCTGAACGAGCGTTGAGGAGTTCTGCGATTTGGTCATCTGCTCGGCCGAGTGCTTGGCAACGGCATGTGCGATTTCGTGGCCGAGAACGATGGCTAGCGAGGCTTCGTCCTTGGTGATGGGCAGAATACCCTCGTAGACCACAATCTTTCCACCGGGCATGCAGAAGGCGTTGGCCTGATTGTCGGCAACAAGATTGAACTCCCATGCGAAATTCTTCACCTCGTTGGCAAAACCGTTGTTCTTCAGATAGGTCTCAACAGCTGTAGCCAGACGTTGCCCCACACGCTTCACCATAGCGGTGTTCTGGGCGTTGGTCGACTTCTTCGATTGCTGGAGGTACTGGTTGTACTGTTGTGTACTGAGGCTAAGCACGTATTCGTCGCTTACACTCAGGCGATGCTTACGTCCCGTGATAGGCACCGTACTGGTGGTACCACATGACACCAAAATGGAGGTGACAATTGACAAAAGGATAAATTTTACTTTCTTCATAATTGCTAAAATGGTTATTTTCGGAAACAAAAGTACACTTATTTCGCGAAATAACAAAAAAATTGCGAATAAATGATTATATTTGCACGGAGAAAAATAGAATTTTGATATGAAAAAGATGAAATCAAAACTTTGGTGGGCCCTTAGTGCGGTAGCTGGATTGCTCATCATCGGGCTCGGATTCAGTTGTGGTGGAAGCAACAATGCGCCAACCGTTGAATACGGATCTCCCAGTATGATGTACCAAGACACGGTGCAAACGGACACGGTGCAATCCGAGATTCCTTAGTAAAGAAGCCCCTCAAGGCAATGCGTGGCCTTTGGGAGACTATAGGAAGCTATGGGAGATGATAGGGAATCTAGCGAAATACCATTTCGTTTACGAAATCCCATCGAATCCCATATCCCCCCATCATCCCCCATTTAACCCATAGCCCCCCATTTAACCCCATCACACCCCATTTAACCCCATCACACCCTATCACCCAATCTCCGCATTAGCACAAAGAAAGACTTTTGAAAATGAGAAAAAAGAAATCTAAACTTTGGTTGGCCCTTAGCGCATTGGCTGGTGCGCTCATCACGATTCTGGGATTCGCTTGTAGCGGTTGCGTCTCTTCACAGCCGCGAGAGTACGGAACGCCCATCGTGGACTACAAGGACAACATCCCGTCGGACACCACGCAAAATCAGGTTCCCGAATGAAGACGGCCATCGTCGGTGGCGGAGCAGCTGGTTTCTTTCTGGCTCTCAATCTAAAGGAAATGGCGCCGGAGATGGAGATTACCATCTTCGAGAAAAGTCAGCGCGTGCTCGCCAAAGTGGAGATTTCGGGCGGTGGACGATGCAATTGCACCAATTCGTTCGAGCAAGTGAAAGACTTGCAAGCCGTATATCCACGAGGTCATCGGTTGTTGAAACGTCTCTTCAAGGTGTTCGGACCCCAAGATGCTTACAAGTGGTTTGAACATCGCGGCGTCAGACTCGTCACACAAGAAGACCAATGCGTGTTTCCCGCATCACAAGATTCCCACACCATCATCGATTGCTT
>JAILAI010000027.1 GCA_024681705.1 Prevotella sp. | reverse complement strand
CCGCTGATGATGTAGTAGCTGGCGCTATATTCGTCCATCATCGACGAGAATACATTCTTGATGCGCGAGCATTTTTCGTGAATGGCATTGTCGAGAGGGTTCACCAGATGGGCGACGCTTTCTTCGATTTTCGACTTGTCGAGCAATCTCGCGGTGGCCATATAGTAGCGCGTGAGTTCCTCGCGATAGTCGTCGAGACGCTTGAATTCGATGCCTTCGGGATGGGCCAGGAAGAGCAGGTAGACCGCTTTGTGTACGGGTTGAAGCTCCACCTCGCGACCGCCATAGTCGGAGAGCACGAAACGATAGTCGGGTGTGATGATCAGCTGGCTGAGTTTCCCACGGGCAGCCTCGATGCGAAGCTCCTCCAGAAGAGGCACACCCAGCGCATGAAGCACCAGATCGGTGCGCCCCATCTCCTGAAGTCCTGTCACCGCACTTTTCAGTTGGCTGGCCAGTTCTTCGGCTGTTGCGTGTGTGCGTTCTTGGTTATTCATTCCTCCACGTCCAATATGATAGATGTCTTTTCCTTCAGCCATCCGCGCATTTTGTCCAGAATATGATGCTGGGCGGGTTTCACTTTCTGATCATTCTTCTCTTCATTGTCTGCTTTCCGAGGGGCTTCGATTGTTTCTTCTGGCTTCTCCTCGACCTTCTCTTCGGTTTCCTCCTCGATGTCCTCAATGGGTTGTGGCTCAGGTTCTTCGGGGTCTGACCCTCCTATTTTAACCGTTACCTCCACCTCCGTTGGCTCAGGCTTTTCGATTTCCGTCGTTTCTTCTATCTTTTCCTCTTCGTGCGGGTGAAGTTGTCTCTGCGCCTTCTTCACGGGTTTGTAGAGCTTCGGTATGAGTTCTTCGTAGAAATCGTCGTCGCCATCGTCCTTGGTGTGAGGTCGTTGTTCGTTGCGTATGTCGTCTTCCATTCCCGTTGCCAGGATGGTCACCTTCACGTCTTCGCCCAGCTGGTTGTCGGTAGAGGTACCCCAGATGACGTCGATGTTCGGGTCGAGAATGTCGAAGAAATCGTCTATCTCCTGCATCTCGCGCACGAAGATTGGCGCATCGTCGCTCGCATAGATGTTGAACAAGATGCGTTTGGCCTCACCGATGTCGTTACCGTAGAGTAGGGGAGAGTCGAGAGCGTCCATGATGGCCTTCTCCACACGGTGTTCGCCCCTTGCGCGACCCATCGCCATGATGGCGCCGCCTCCGTTTCTGACGGTGGTTTCAACGTCGCGGAAGTCAAGGTCGATGCCGCCGTCGCTATGCACGGTGATGAGTTCGGAGATGCCTTTCACGCCTTCTGTCAGTATGTTGTCGGCGCGTTTGAAGGCTTCCTTCATCGAGATGTCGGAGTCGCCGTAGACGTCGCAGAGGCGTTCGTTGTTCACGATGAGCAGCGCATCCACGTTCTTGCGTAACTCATCGACGCCGCGAAGGGCCTTGATGATTTTGCGCTTCTTCTCGAAATAGAACGGAATGGTGACCACACCCACGGTGAGCAGCCCCATCTTCTTGGCCACGCCGGCCACTACGGGAGCGGCGCCTGTACCTGTTCCGCCGCCCATACCAGCAGTGACGAACACCATCTGGGTGCCGTCGTTGAGCAGATGTTCGATTTGCTCAAGGCTGCTCTCGGCTTCCTCACGACCCAGTTCGGGCTTGGCACCGCATCCCAATCCGGTTTGCCCGAGCAGTAGTTTTACGGGCACTTTCGACTTGGAGAGCTGCTTGCTATCGGTGTTGCATGCGGCAAAGGTGACGCCTACGATGCCCTCTTCGTACATGTTGCTGACGGCATTGCAACCGCCTCCGCCAACGCCAATCACCTTGATGATGTTTTGCGAACGGTCTTCCACGGGGACATCGAACTCCACCAGCGGTTCGATATTTGTGTGCTTCTTATCTTTAGCCATGAGAAAGTCGGTTTTATGATTGCGAGTGCAAAGTTACAAAACTTTTTTCAATCCGCCATCTTCTCACAAGGCTTGCGGCCGGATAAATTGTAAAACACGCCCGAGCCAGCCGTCTTTCGACAGGGCCAAATGTGTGGTGGCTGAATACATGCAATAGAAGTAATGGCTTAACTTCTGTCCGAAAGGATGAGCGAAGCGATAACTACTTAACTTCCTAACTACAAAGAAGTAAAGCAAAGGCGATACTTGAATTATGGGATTTGATAGGGGGTTATAGGACTTTTATAGTGCTCACGATTGATGTGCTAAACCAATATTCGTGCTTTTATAAATGTAAACCGTCGGTTTTGCCCATAAAATTTGCCGATTTTGGCACTAAAAGCGGCAGTTTTGCTCATCAAAATTGGCGGTTTTGATTACTAAAAGCGGCGGTTTTCATCACGCTTTGATACCCGGCTAAATCAGTAACAAAACAGATGCTCCGAGAAGAATGACATCAGTAAAACACACAATATAAAACTTTGCAATCCTTAACAATATTTTACCGTTTGACGGCTGTCATTTTCTTGGTTTTGGTGAATATATTTAGTACCTTTGCATAGTGATTAAGAAACCGCAGAGATGCGATGAAATGAGGGAATTTCAAACGATGAGAATCGAAAAGACAAGTGCCAGGAACCGTGACGGAGCAATGAGGAATCTACAGGAATGGGGGAACAACCGATGAGAATCGGAATGACAAGTGCCAGGAACCGCGACGGAGAGCAATGAGGAATCTACATTAACTCAACTTTCTGAAGTAGTGAAGTTGCCAGTAGTTAAAGAAGTAAGCCAAATGTCTGTTGGCAGAATACATGCAAATAGAAGTAATGGCTTAACTTCTGTCCGAAAGGACAAGCGAAGCGATAACTACTTAACTTCCTAACTACAAAGAAGTAAAACAAAATGCACAACTTGAATACATTAATATATACATCCATGGGGAACAACCGATGAGAATCGGAATGACACGAGTTTTTGGGGGATTGCCGTAGCGACGACTATCAACAGATGTTTCGAAAGGCCCGGGAATTAGTTAAGAGTTACAAATTTCTTTACCTTTTTTCGTCTAATGCCTCGATTATTTGTATTTTTGCAGGAATTTTGAAGAATAACCATGATTTATCCAGATACATTCGAACAGAAAATAGGTTTCACGGAGATTCGCAAACTCCTGAAAGAGCGCTGCATGAGCACACTTGGCAAAGAACAAGTGGACGAGATGACGTTCACCGACAATGCCGAACAAGTGGCCGAATGGCTCAGACAAGTGCGCGAATTCAGGCGATTGCGCGAAGAGGACGGCGACAACTTCCCCATGCAATATTTCTTCGATGTGCGCGAGGCTATTGCAAGGTTGCGCTTGGCCGGCACTCACCTGGAGGAGAACGAGATGTGGGACCTGAAGCGTTCGCTGGAAACCATACACAACATCATCCGCTACCTGAACCCTGCCGATGGCGAGGTGCCCTACCCCGCCCTGCAGAAACTCACCGATGGTGTGCGCATCTTTCCGAACATCGTGGGACGCATCGACCAGATTCTGGACAAATATGGACGCATCAAGGACAGTGCATCGGCCGAGCTGGCCCGCATCCGAAGCGAATTGTCGAAGACTGAAGGCAGCATCTCGCGCACGCTCTACAGCATTCTGAAATCGGCACAAAGCGAGGGGCTCGTAGAAAAAGACGTCACCCCAGCCGTGCGCGACGGACGTCTGGTGATACCCGTGGCACCTGCACTGAAGCGGAAAATCAAGGGCATTGTCCACGATGAGTCGGCAAGTGGCAAGACCGTGTTCATTGAACCCACGGAAGTTGTCGAAGCCAACAACCGCATCAGGGAACTGGAAGCCGACGAACGTCGCGAGGTGGTGCGCATACTGACGGAGTTTGCCAACGATGTGCGCCCGATGGCTCCGGCCATTCTCGACTCCTACTCGTTTCTGGCGAAGATTGACTTCATCCAAGCCAAAGCCGAACTGGCCATTGCACTGAAGGGCATGGAGCCCGAAGTGGCTGCCGACCCCCTGATGGATTGGGTGCAGGCTGTTCATCCGCTGCTGCGCATATCGCTCGAACGGCAAGGCAAACGGGTAGTCCCGCTCGACATCATGCTCACGCCCGAGAAGCGCATTCTCATCATCTCGGGGCCCAATGCAGGCGGAAAGTCGGTGTGCCTGAAGACCACCGGACTGCTTCAGTACATGCTTCAGTGCGGCCTTTCCGTGCCCATGCGCGAGAACAGTCATGTAGGCATTTTCCAGAACCTGCTCATAGACATCGGCGACGAACAGAGCATCGAGAACGACCTAAGCACATACTCGTCGCATCTGCTGAACATGAAGAACATGATGCGTGCTGTCAACGACCGCACACTGATTCTCATCGATGAGTTCGGAACGGGAACGGAACCCCAGATTGGTGGCGCCATCGCCGAAAGCGTGCTCGGACAGTTCTGCAAGAAGCAGGCTTGGGGCGTCATCACAACCCACTATCAGAACCTGAAGCTCTTTGCCGATTCCCACGAGGGCATTGCCAACGGAGCCATGCTCTACGATCGCCATCAGATGCAGGCTCTGTTCCAGTTGCAGATAGGTCAGCCAGGCTCGTCGTTCGCCATCGAGATAGCCCGCAAGATTGGATTGCCCGAAGAGGTGATTACCGAGGCTTCCGAAATCGTAGGACGCGACTACATACAGAGCGACAAATACCTGCAGGACATCGTGCGCGACAAGCGCTACTGGGAAAGCAAACGGCAGAACGTTCACCAGCAGGAGAAAAGGCTGCAACAGAACATTGAGCACTTCGAAAGCGAACTCGAAGAGGTGAACCAGCAGAGGAAGGAAATACTGAAACGGGCTAAGGAACAGGCAGAAGAACTGCTGCGCGAGAGCAACAAGAAGATCGAGAACGCCATACGCGAGATTCGCGAGAGTCAGGCCGAGAAAGAGGCTGCCCGACGCATACGCGACGAACTGAACAGCTTCCGCGAGGGAATAAGCGAGGTGGACACCTCAGCTTCCGACGAGACGATTGAGCGGAAGATGCGCCAGATTCAGGAACGTAGGGAACGAAAGGAAAAGAAGAAGAAGGAAGCAGCACTCGCCCGAAAGAACAATCCAGCGGCCAGCGCACCTGCAACGGCTCAGCAGAAAAAAGACGATGCGACGCTGAAAGTGGGAATGATGGTACGCATCAAGGGACTCACCACGGTAGGAAAGATAGAAAGCATCGACAAGAAAATGGCAACCGTCATCTTTGGCGACATGCGCACGAAGATGAGAACCGACCGTCTGGAAAAGGCTCCCGAGAATTCGCAGAAGTCAGCACAAAAGGACGCGTCGACGGCACAGGCAGCCTTCCGACCCGAATGGATGGAACGCGGAGCCATGACGCGTGAGACCATCGACAGCCATCGTTCACAATTCAAGCAGGACATCGACGTGAGAGGTATGCGAGGTGATGAGGCTATCAATGCCGTCACCTACTTCATCGACGATGCTATTCTGGTGGGCGTTTCGCGTGTACGAATTCTTCATGGAACCGGAAACGGCATTCTCCGACAACTCATCCGTCAGTATCTGGCCACCATCCCCAACGTCACTCATTTCCAGGATGAGCACATTCAGTTCGGCGGACATGGAATCACGGTAGTCGATTTGGGATAGCGCAAGTTAGTTCATAGTTCATAGTGCATAGTGCAATTCAGTGACTTCGAAGACACCCCCATAACGAAAGAAAGGTTCCCCGCTTCTGCGAGAAACCTTCTTTTTTGTGAGCCTCTTGTCGGATTCGAACCAACGACCCCGAGATTACAAATCACGTGCTCTGGCCAACTGAGCTAAAGAGGCGGGTGGGCAAGCGATCCGTATCGCGCCGCTACAACCTACTACCTTTGCTACGTTCCCGTCCTGGAGGATTCGCAGGGAGCTGGCCGTACGGGACTTACCCGTTTTGCTTTTTGCGGCTGCAAAGATACTACTTTTAAATGAAGTAGAAAGAAAGAATAAGGGAAAACTTTCCTTTTCGGCTCCGCTTTTTACAAGTTTTTAACTTTTAAACGATGTTTTGTTCAAAAAGCAGAAAGAAAATCGGCCTTTTCCTTTGCCGTTTCCCTGCAAATACGTAAATTTGCAAACAGTAACAACACCTTAATTATTATGATTCTGAAAACGAAAACGAATCGCGTGATTCGACAAGCAGCACTGGTTTTCGCATTGATGATAACCTGTGCAACGGCTAACGCCATCGACCTTCAAGAGTTCCAGCAGAAAGGACTTCCAACCGACGCCTATCCCATGACGTTCTTCTTCAGCAACTATGGCAACCTGAAAGGCCAAACCGTAACCGAGAACGATATTATTGAGAGTTCCTATTTCGACGAGTCTGGCGACCACTTCATCTTTGTTCAGCCGCAAAACCGTCCCGACGATGACTTTCATCACATCAACATCTGGTTTTTCAACAAAGAGAGCAACAAGGCAGAATGTGTATTCAGCCAAGACGCCAACAACTACGACGATTTGATGATTATGGACATGGACGTGATCTTCGACAAAACACACCGCGATTCGGTATACACCGATGCGAAGACCCGTCAGCGCATCACGATGCAAGAGCACAGCAGCAGCATAGTACTGATACTGAAATCAGAGATTTATACCGGCACGAGCCACGCCCTCTCTTCTACCGTCCTGCTCTACCCTTCCACCAAGAAAAACATCCGTCTGGACGGGCAACGCTTCGTCAGCGTACTCCACACGGTTACCAATGCATTGATGACGGCCGAGCAAGAACTCGCTCAGGATTATATTCTTACAACCGAGACTTCTTTCTATTCGGAGAAGGCTAATTATGAAGAAACTGACGATTTCATCATTTTCAATCATGAACATCTGGAGCCCACGCTACATATTTATAGTGCGAGTGGCAAACTCATCAAGTCGGTGAACTTGCCCGAGGATGTTATCGACATGGTGAGATGAACGTTTTAAGCCGAAAACCAATGACAAAGGAAGAGAAATACGAACTGCTCACCAGCCAGATAAAGGCGTTGGTGGAAGGAGAAGACGACGCCATTTCCATCATGGCGAATGTGAGTTCGGCCATTCAGGAATCGATGGGTTTCTTCTGGACGGGTTTCTATCTTGAGAAGAACGGTCAGCTGCGCTTAGGACCTTTTCAGGGAAGCGTAGCCTGCTACAGAATCGACCATGGGAAAGGTGTTTGTGGAACGGCCTACGAACAGAAGAAGAGCATCGTAGTGCCCGATGTGGAACTGTTTCCCGGACATATCGCTTGTAGCAGTTTGTCGAGGTCGGAAATCGTTGTTCCCATCTTCGATGCGCAAAAGCAGGTGAAAGGCGTACTCGACATTGACAGTCGCGAACTCAACACATTCGACGACACCGACCGCCAATATCTGGAGAACATCGTCAGCATCATCGCTCCGCTCATTTAGTACGGCCTTTCTTCAAAGCTACAAGCATGGCGTGGAAAAAGAAATACCGATGTGAGCAATGCGGCTACGAAGCCGAAGCCTACGAAGGCAGAGGCTTGTTCCGCCAGCGGATTGTGGCGGTGAGTTGCCCCGATTGTCGCACCATTCAGAACATGGTCGTCGGTGGCATCATCGGCGATGTGGCGCCTTCGTTCAACAGTGAAGTCGGTAGACTATGTCTTCGTTGCGGAAGCGACCGCATCAAGATTTGGGACATGCACACCTGTCCGAAATGCGCCGGACGGATGGTGGAAACGGGCGAACAAGAGTTCTGGACTTGACGGCTGTTACCATTTCAGCATTTTTTCGAACGCTTCACGATGGTGTCCGGGCAAAATGATGTGATGATTGCCTATGGGATGCTTCAGGAAATAGTCGGTGTTCGAGAGCTTCAACACCATCTGCGTGCGACAAAGACCCGGTTCCGACTGACAACGAATCAGCTCACCCTCTTCCACAAATTGGCGGGTAAGGTCGCCAGAAACCTTCAACACCGTCACAGGTCCTTCCTTCGCAAATCCTCGAACGCCAACGCCAATGCCCGATTCGAAGTGGGTGTCGAATTCAAAGCGCTCAACCAAATCGAATGGAATTGTACAATGGGCAAACAGAATCTCACCGGTGTCAGGATTGATGTGGGCGGGATTGGCTTGAAAACCACTCGTACCTATCAACGACTGGGCGAGTTTCATGCTCAACATGGCCGGAACATCGCCCTCACAACCTGCGACGATTCCATCGGCGTTCAGTTGCGCCAACGCCAGACAACCCGTATTGTGCACTTCCGTGAGCAAATCGAAACATCTGAGCGTGAAACCTTGTAGCGAATGACGAGCGACAAGTTTCTTCAAGGCAATATAGATTTGATGGGCAACGGGAACCGACTTCCTCACCTGCTCGGAAGTACACACTGCACTCTTCCACAAATCGTTGCTTTCTTCAGGAACAGGCGAATCGGCTATGGTTTGCAACAGCTCCTCCATCGGAATCTCCACCAACTCTATGCCCAGACGGTCGCGCACTTCATTCTTGTCGTATAGGCTTGAGATGAGCCAGTCGGAAGGTTCACCAATTATTCCTAGTCGGCAACCTTCGAGCGAACGGCGAGCCTCCCCCACCCTTGACAAGAGTTTGATGCGCTTTGAAACGTACGCGGAACTTCCGTGAATGATTTCCCCATTATACCCGTTTTGTTGCAGGAAGGAGAGAATCTCCATCGCGGCTGCCAGAGAGTTGCTCTTGCCCGAGGTGAGCAGATAGAAAGGACGATTCGACGGTCGTACCAACGAAGGCATCAGGTTGCGGAAGATGCCCTCGGTGCCTCCAGTCCTGACGAAGATGAGGTCGAGCGAATGGGTTCCATAGGTCGAGAAATCGTCGCCACAGAACTCAAAGTCGAGATTGAGTGCAGAAAGGAACGCATTGGTCGACATCTCTACCAACGACTCCTGATGAAGGCTTGACGTGAGGTTATAGATTGCAATACTCATAGTTTTTGTTGCAAAGATAACGATTATATTTGAAGATTTAACGATGTAATGAAAACTTTTTTGAACATTTAGTTGTTGCGTATCTTTTTTTTCGCTATATTTGCAAGCAAAACTACTAAGAATATGAAAAAGAAGGAAAGAATGAACCTTTTGCACATTGGCACGAGGAAACAGAAGTTGTCTATGTTTATGTCAAAGATGCTCTTTGCAGGATGTTTGGCACTAGTAATGGTATGTTCTGGTTGTACCAACAAGCAGAATGATACGAAAGCTGAAAACTCTTCCGACACCATAGCATCGACAAACAAAGATGTGAAGATGGACGAACAAACCATGCGGCAGACGGTAGAGGAAAGCGTGAAAAGCATCTACGACGAAGTGGCTCGGAAATACAACAACTATGACGAGTCTATCGACCTTGACGCCAAATTCTGTTCGAAGGATTGGAACGAGACCGTCGCAGCTGTCACCAAGAAAGACGAAGGCAGCGATGAAATCGGATTCTTTGAGGCCGACTATTGGATTATGGCGCAAGACGTAGAGAAATTGAGAATCGACAATGTCGTGGTGCAAAGTGTAGATCCTGAAAACGCCAGAGCAGAAGTGGTGATAGACCTGCACAACCTCAACGAAACGACAAAGGTGAAACTCGATATGGTTCAGGAAGACGGAGCTTGGAAAATTGACGATTTCACCGACCTTTCGTACGATACGGATTGGAAGAAGAACATGAAGGAATATCTAGTAAAATGAATGTGAAGGACCTAACTTACTTATATAATAATTAACTTATGACTACATCAAACAAACCTATTAACCAGGGCGGTTCCGCCAGCAGTCGGAACGTGGCGCCCTTCCTAGAGGAAATCAAGCGCTTCATTCCCTCAGACAACATCTATACCGACGAGTTGCGAACGCTTGGTTGGGGTACAGATGCAAGTTTCTACCGGCTGATTCCGCAGGTAGTGATAAGAAGCGATGGAGAAGAACAAGTGAGCCAGCTGGTGAAAGCGTGCAAGAAGTATTCGTTGCCATTCACCTTCCGTGCCGCTGGTACTTCATTGTCAGGACAGAGTGTCAGCGACACCATTCTCATTGTAGCAGGCAAGCATTGGGAGAAATACCATTTTGGAGAGAATCAGGATACCATTACGATGCAACCCGGTATTGTGGGGGCAAAGGCGAACGAGTATCTGAAACCCTACGGAAGAGTGTTAGGCCCCGACCCTGCTTCCATTGGTAGCGCAATGATTGGTGGCATTGTGTGCAACAATGCATCGGGTATGAACTGTGGCGTTCATGCCAACAGCGACCGCACGCTGGTGAGTGCCCGCATCATTCTTACCGACGGTACCATCGTGGATACGGGCGACGAGAAGAGCAAGGAAGAGTTCCGCCGCACCCATCCGGAGTTCATCAAGAAGATTGAAGACCTGAGAGATCGCGTCAGGGCTGACAAGGAACTCTCCGACCGCATTCAGCTGAAATACAGCATCAAGAACGTAACAGGTCTGAACATCCGTCCGCTCATCGCCTACGACGACCCATTCGACATCATGGCTCATTGCATGGTGGGCTCGGAGGGTACATTGGCATTCTTGTCGGAAGTCACCATGAAGACCCTCTACGACTACAAGTACAAGGCGTCGGCAATGGTTTATTTCCTCAGCATGAAAGAAAGTTGCGAGGCGGTTGTAGCCATGAAGAAGCTGAAGGGAAGCGAAGAGGATTTGAAGATGAGCGGCGAGAACCTCATGGTGAAGAGTGCCGAGATGCTCGACTACAAATCGCTTAGCTCGGTCGACGACCCCGTGTATCTTCAGTATAAGAAAGATGTGGATGCTGGAAAGATTGAAGGCGTTGAACCAGGCGACTATCACAACCTCACGGCTATCCTCACCGAGACGAAGGGCATCACCCACGAACAGCTCTTGGAGAAAATCAGCAAGATCAAGGAGTGCCTGAACACATTCAAGCTCTACATTCCTGCTGAATTCACCGAAGACCCCGCCATTTACGGTAAATACTGGGCCATTCGCTCGGGTATCTTCCCGTCGGTTGGTGGCACGCGTCCCATCGGAACTTCGTGTCTGATTGAGGACGTTGCATTCCACATCAACGACCTTCCCGAAGCTACCGTCAAGCTACAGAAGCTCATTGCTGATCACGGCTACGACGACGCTTGCATCTATGGTCACGCCTTCGAAGGCAACTATCACTTCATCCTGAATCAGAGTTTCAAGAGCGAAAGCGAGGTGAAACGCTATGAGGAAATGATGAGAGACGTTGCCCGTCTTGTCGTTGAGGAATACGACGGTTCGCTTAAGGCTGAGCACGGAACTGGTCGCAACATGGCTCCATTCGTGAAGTATGAGTGGCGCGACAAAGCCTACGAGGTGATGAAGGAACTGAAGGAGGTTTTCGACCCCGAAGGCTTGCTCAACCAGGGTGTCATCTTCAACGACGACCCCGAGTGCTTCATCAAGTGCCTGAAGCCTCTGCCAGTACTCGATTTCAACTACGATGCGGTTCCAGATGGTGGTCACTATCTGCACTCTGACGTTTCCACATCGAAGATCACCATCGAGGAAGTGAAACGTGCCAACAAGTGTATTGAGTGCGGTTTCTGCGAAGTGAACTGTATGTCGTGCGGACTCACGCTCTCGTCAAGAATGCGTATTGCCGTTCAACGCGAGATTCGTCACCTTGAAACGACTGGCGAGAATCCCACACGTCTGGCAACGCTCAAGCGTCAATACAAGTATTATGGCGATGAGACTTGCGCTACCGATGGCCTTTGCGCTACATCTTGTCCGATGAAGATTAACACGGGTGAACTGACGCACCTCATCCGACAGATGGACATGCTCAATAGTAAAGCGGGTTACAAGGTCGGAGAGTTTGCTGCCGATCACATGGCTGGCATCAAGAAGGGGCTTCGCATGGTGCTTGGCGTTGCTAATCTTGGCCATAACGTGTTGGGATCGTCCGTGATGACAGGCATTTGTAGTGGTCTTAACAAGATGGGTGTTCCCCTCTGGACAACCTCAATGCCGAAGTCGAGGAAGCAGCCAACACCTGGTTCTCATGTCGGACAAGCAAAGCACGAGGACTTGAAGGTCGTATACTTCCCCAGTTGCATCAACCAGACGATGGGACTAGCCAAGGGCGCACCCGTTAAGGACCCACTCGTGGAGGCCACCTGCAAGCTGATGAACAAAGCTGGTTACGAGGTGATATTCCCTGAGAATATGGACAAGATGTGTTGCGGACAGATCTGGGAGAGTAAGGGTATGCTCGACATTGCCGACAGGAAGAGTGCTGAACTTGAGGAAGCTCTCTGGAAGGCTAGTGAACAGGGTCGCTACCCCGTTCTCTGTGCTCAGAGCCCGTGTCTGCATAGAATGAGAAAGGTCATCAAGCGCATGAAGCTCTACGAACCCGTAGAATTCATCATGCTCTACCTGAAAGACCGTCTTGACTTCCATCCCATCGACCGCCGAATCGCATTGCACATCACCTGCTCAACGCGTGAGATGGGCATTGGCGACCAACTCGTAGAACTGGCCAAGCTCTGCTCGCATAACGTATTCGTGCCCGAAGGCATTGGATGCTGCGGTTTCGCTGGCGACAAGGGATTCACAAAACCCGAGATGAACAAGTACGCTCTGCGTAAGCTTCGTCCACAGATTGAGGCCAACCACATTGAGATTGGCTACTCTAATAGTAGAACTTGCGAGATTGGCTTGCAGACGAATTCGGGAATCCCGTATATGAGCATCATCTATCTGGTTGATGAATGTACCACAGCCAAGAACATGTAGCTCGCAATACGAGGAACAATGAGAAAGGGAGGTTTGCGCCTCCCTTTTTCGTTTTTACACCAATGTAATGTCTACGAAGACAAATGTTGATTTCATCATTAGCGAATCCTGTATTTGAAAAGCAGCGCTTTTGGTCATTAAAAGCAGCTCTTTTGGTCATGAAATCGACGTTTTTGATGATGAAAATCAGCCCTTTTTGATGATGAAAATCAACTACAACACGGGGAGCAAGTACTCCCAAATCAAGTCGATGTAGGGTTGATAGAGCGAAGACATCGTCGTGAGCACCAAAACCGCATCGCGATCGGGGAACACCATAATATATTGGCCGGCGAATCCATCAGCACGGAAGGCGTTGTGGCGACAAATCCACATCTGATATCCGTAGCCTTGCACCCATTCGTTGTTGTCTTTGGAGAGCCCTGCTTTCTCAATATCTTCGAAACGAGTTCCCGAGGGGGCCGAAGGCACCTGATAGCTTGACATCTCCTTGAGCCATTCAGCTGGTACAATCTGCTTTCCGTTCCATTCGCCTTTCTGCAAGAAGAGCTGACCCAACTTCGCCATATCTTCCGTTTTCAGCTGGAGTCCCCAACCGCCACAATTGATGCCTTGCGGACTTTCTTCCCATTCGGGTTTGTTGATGTGTAGAGGTTGGAAGAGTCGTGTGTCGAGATAGTCGACGAGTTTCTCACCCGTCATCTTTTGCAAGATAGCTGCAAGCATGTAGGTGCCCACGGAGTTGTAGAGATAATACTCTCCTGGTTTGTGCTTCACTGGCCACGAAAGGAATCCCTGCACCCAATCGATAGAGTCCTTCCTGATATTGTTGGGTTCTTCGTCGTGACCACAAGTCATCGTGAGCAAATCGCGAACGGTCATCGCCTTGAGGTTCTCGCTTTGTTCAGCTGGCAATTTGTCGGGGAAGAACTTTACTACCGAATCCGTGAGATTCAGCTTCTTTTCGTTGATGGCAAGTCCTACGGCAACGGCCGTGAACGTTTTGCTGACCGAGTGCATCTGATGAGGCGTCTCCGACGTCTGTCCGTTGAACCATTTCTCCAGAACCACTTCTCCGTGTTTCAGAATCATGATGCTGTGCAGGGTAATGGAATCTGGTGCTTCTGGTCGCGTCTGAGTGGCGTGAACAAACGAATCGACAGCTGCTACCACTTCGGGCGTTGGAGCTGTTCTTGGCAAATTAACGACTTCGGCTTTTTGTTTGCACCCCGACAAGAACATCGTCGTTGCCAGAGTAATGAATAGAATTGATTTCTTCATAAATAAATGGTTGACAATTAGTTATAAAAATTTTGTGATTATCTGATATAATGAGTTTCGACAACTTCTTCTTTAATCTTCGGCGAACCGAATTGTTCAATCCCCAAACGAATGGACTTGATCATGAACGCCATATTCAGAGCCAATTGACGCATGGTTTGCATTCCTTCTTCATCCTGCAAGACCTCTCCTGGCGAAGTGCCATGAGCGATGGGCCAATATTGCGAAGGCACAACCGGCATATTGGTTTTCAGGAAATACTTGTTCAATACGTCCATTGTGGCGGTGGCGCCTCCACGACGAGCAATACTGACGGCTGCTCCCACCTTCATGCTCCAATCGGCATGCAGATTTGAATAGAACAAACGGTCGAGCAACGATAACAAAGTACCGCTGGGAGAGGCGAAGTAGACAGGAGATCCAACGAGAAGACCATCGGCTTCGGACACTTTCTCGGCGATTTCGTTCACCAAATCATTAAGGGCACATTTGCCCGTATCCCAACATCTGTTACACGCCGTGCAACCGTGAATTTGTCGGTGTCCAACATGTATGAACTCAGTTTCGAGACCTTGTTGTTGGAGAATGCGTTCAACCTCACGCAAGGCCGTTGCGGTGTTTCCGTTGGCCTTCGGACTTCCGTTGATGATAATGACTTTCATCGGCATCAAGTTTTAATTACCAGGGGAATGTTTCGGGGTCGTTCAACTTGTTCGAACGAAGGTTCTGATTCAGCGAATTGATGGCCTCCATGTCCTCATCCGTCAAAGCGAAAGTCATGATTTCGAGATTCTCCTTGAAGTGGTTGGGTTTGGCGCGTGGAATCGTTATCAACTGGCGCTGAACAATCCATCGAAGAACAATTTGCGAAGCCGTCTTGTCGTATTTCTTCGCCAACGACTGAAGCAAAGGATTCCCTACGACGTCGATATCGCCTTGCCCGAAAGGTCCCCACGCTTCCACTTGTATTCCCAACTGATGATTGTAGGCGATGTTCTCTTCCTGCGTCATGAATGGGTGCACCTCTATCTGATTGATTACAGGACGAATGGCGGCATAGTCGAGCAAATCGTCCAGATGATGACGATTGAAGTTGCTGACGCCGATAGAGCGCACCTTGTGGTTCCTGACGTATTCCTCCATGACTTCCCAAGTATCTTTCACGCAATCCTTCACCGGCCAGTGGATAAGCAGAAGGTCGATATACTCGGTGTTCAGTTTTGCAAGACTCTCGTCAATCGATTGACTGACAGACTTCTTACCTTCACGCATGATGTTGGTGGCCACTTTCGTAGTGAGGAATATCTCTTTTCGGGCGATACCGCTATCGGCAATCCCCTGCCCCACCTCGGCTTCGTTCTCATATCCCTGAGCGGTGTCGATGTGTCGGAAACCTGCCTCGAGTGCCAATCTGACATTCTTTCTTGCCGTTTCTCCACGTAGCGTCCAAGTGCCGACGCCTATCTGTGGGATTTCTATACCGTTGTTTAATTTCATTCTCTTATTTGTTTTGTTTACTTTTCGACGAATTGAACGCACACCGCCTTGCTGACGAGGATATCTTTGTGCGTATCGGTGAGCATTCCTAATTGCTTATCACGACTGAACACCTGAATCTTGTTGCTATCTCGACAACAGCAAAGAAGATACCGACCATTGGGCGTGATGTTGAACTGACGAGGATGAGCAGCCGTTGGCTGATAGCCGATTCGCGTCAGCGACCCACTCTTTGTATCCACCGAGAAGATGGCAATGCCTTCGTCCTTCAACCGATTGCTTGAATAGAGGAACTTTCCGTCAGGACTCAAGTGAATGTCGGCTCCACCTCGTGCTCCAACATCGTCGGAAACGATTTCCTGAAGTTTCTCGAGTCGCCCTTCATGATAGCTGAACACCGTTACCTTTCCCGATAGTTCGCTCATCAGATAGGCGAATCTCCCATTACGGCTAAACACCAGATGACGAGGTCCTGAGTCGGCACTTACCTTTGCGGCTACACCATTGGCAACCACCTGATTACCCCTCAAAGCGTACGAAAGAATCCTATCGGCACTGAAGTCCGTCGACAAAGCATATTTCCCATCGGGAGCAAAACAAGCACAATGTACATGAGCTTCGTTTTGTCGCGATGCATCAGGACCTCCCGTTGACCCCAGAAACCTTGTCGAAAGCTCTGCCTTTTCACCTTGTTGACCTAGACGGAACACACTCATTGAACCGCCAGAATAGTTAGCCGTGAGCACGATGCTACCATTCGTTGCTACATAGCAAGGGTCGGCACCAAGAACAGGAATGGTGTTCAACAAGCGCATTCGGCCATCGTTTCGATTCAGACGGATGATGTTGAGCGAAGCCTTTTCATCGTTGGTTTCACTGACGGCATAGACAATTCTCTTATTGGGCGATAGCGTCAGGTACGACGGATTCGTCAAGGTGAGTGTTTCCAAGGCCTCCGACTCACCCGTCTTCTGGTTGAAGCGAAAGCTATAGATGCCCTTGCTACCGTCGTCGGTATAGGTGCCGACAAGCATTGTCAGCTCATCTTGGGCGACACCATGAATGGCGAAAAACGTCGACAAAAGCAAAACGGTTAATATTCTCATAAATAGCCTTATTTGTAGATTCAATATTTGATGTTGCAAAGTTAGTAAAAATTACCAATATAAACGTATATTTAAACATCAAAAATGAAACTAATTTCTTCTTCTAATAAAAAATAACTTTTCGAGAAAGGTATTCTCAAATAAAATTCATAACTTTGCACCGATAACTTAACTTTAAAACAATAACAATATTAAATAGGATGAAGAAAGTGTTTTTAGCCGTATCATTAGGCTTTTTCTTAGTTAGTTGCATGAATGCACAAACTTCCGAACAAGTGGCAGATACCGATGGCAAAAAATATGTGCCATACGAAGAGCGTATAGGTAATGAATCGGTGGTGTATTTCACCCGCAAGCTCTCTGCCGAAGGACTGATACTCGCCTACGAACAGGTATGCGAGAAGATGGAGGGACACGTCGGTGTGAAGCTTCACACGGGCGAACAAAACGGCCCTAACATCATTCCCCGCGAATGGGTGAAGGCATTGATGAAGAAGGACCTTCCTGGTGCTAACATCATTGAGACAAACACCTACTATGTGGGCGACCGATACACAACGGACAAGCACCGCAAGACGCTGGAGGTGAACGGTTGGACGTTCTGCCCTGTTGACATTATGGACGAAGAAGGAACGACAACTTTGCCCGTCAATGGCGGCAAATGGCTCAAGAAGATGTCGGTGGGTTCGCACCTGACAAACTACGACTCGATGCTGGCGCTTACACACTTCAAAGGTCACACGCAAGGCGGCTTCGGTGGCTCAAACAAGAACATCGGCATCGGATGTGCTGACGGCCGTATCGGAAAGTCTTGGATTCACACAACGCCCGGGCAAGACAATCAATGGGACATTGCCGAAGAAGAGTTCATGGAGCGTATGACTGAATCGACCAAAGCCACCATCGACTATTTCGGAGAGCATGTCTGCTACGTCAACGTGATGCGCAACATGTCGGTGTCGTGCGATTGCGAGGGCCTCTCGGCTGCTCCCGTAGTGACTCCCAACGTTGGCATCCTCTCGTCGACCGACATTCTTGCCATCGACCAAGCATGTGTTGACATCATCTACGCAATGAC
>JAILAI010000021.1 GCA_024681705.1 Prevotella sp. | reverse complement strand
CTTACCTCTTAATTCTTAACTCTTAATTCTCAACTTATTTCACCACCACTTTCCCGTTGATGATATAGAGTCCCTTCTTCACCGTTTTCACGCGGCGACCCTGCAGGTCATAGACTTTATCATCTGCGGCGTCGGTCTCTGCTCCTTCAATGCTGGTAACGACGGCTGACGGATCATATTCAAATTCCTCGTTGTACACCTGGCTCCACGTGCCTTTGGAGTCGCCTACCATCCACGACAGGGTGTGGCTGCCGCCTTCCACTGAGCTGAGATCAACAGCCACGACATCGCTGGAAGACGATAGCGAGCCCGACACATATTTATTGTCGTTGATTTCATCATCAATCCAGTAGATATAGCGCGAGATGGTGACGCCGCCCTCGATGTCTGCACCAAGAGGAACAATGAAATACTTCGTCATAGCACTGCTCCACACGCCGGCATCGTTCTTCACCCGCATGGTGAAAGCGTGCAGACCTTGTGTCAGTCCTGTCAGATCCACCACAGCCACTGACTCACTTAACGGTTTACGGTTCGCCACATCATTGTCGAACCAATATTCGCAGGCAGCCACAGTCGTAGACGTCGGCGTCGGCTTTTTCACGAAATATTTGGTCATCGCGCTGCTCCACACGCCGGCATCGTCCTTCACCCGCATGGTGAAGGCATGCAGACCTTGTGTCAGTCCTGTCATATCCACCACGGCCACCGACTCATTTAACGGTTTACGGTTCGCCACATCATTGTCGAACCAATACTCGCAGGCATTCACAGCTGTAGACGTCGGTGTCGGTCTCTTCACGAAATATTTCGTCATCGCGCTGCTCCACAGTCCTTCCGAGTCTTTTACCCTCAGAGAGAAGGAATGCAGCCCTTGGGGAAGGGTTGATATATCGACGGCTGTCGTCACAGCATCGAGTGTCTGGAGCGTACTGACATCGTTGTCGAACCAAAACTCCCGCTCCACAATGCTTTTCTCATCCTCCGCCATTGCCGTCATGCTGATCATGGCAGTCAGAGCCATCATGAGGATCCTAATCTTACCCATATCACTAATATAACTATGTGTTATGAACTTTGAACTATCTCACCTCCGCCTCGTAGGTTACATTCAGGTTTGTTCCATCGGGCGTAACGCTCAGGTTCTTCACCACAGGGGTAGCAGGCACCTTGCTCCAACCATTGCCGCCACGGATACCTATCTCAGAACCATCGGTGGCGGCCCAAGCAGCGGGTTGCTCATTCAGTTCAAACGAACGGCTTGAGTTGTACATTCCATCCTCACCATCTTTAAAGACCTCAGCTCTCAGTACAGTATGGCAGCCATCATATTTGGCTATATTACCATTATCAGAGATGCAGTTTGAAATCTTGCTTCCGGAAGGCCAAATTGTGTACGAAGATTCACTGTTAGGTGAATCAGATGCAAGAAGGTATAATGAATTTCTAAGCGTCAGTATTGTATTTGGCGCATTTTCAAATGGATACCAAACGCCATGCTGAGCTGTAGTATAACTATAGACATTGAAGATGCAATGATCCATCACGATTGAATTGTCTGCATGATAATAATACATGAAGCGACCACGATTCATAACACAATTGCTGAAATATAGATCAACAACAACTGTTTTGTAAATATTATTATTGCTAGCGCAGTCCATTGTTCCTTGAATAACACACTGATCGAAACTTGTATTTTCATTAGTACTTTGAACGATCATTGACATAATAAATGCCTTTACAACACGGAAATCCTTCAATGGACCTTTATTTTCCACCCCACCTATCTTCAACTGACCATCCAAATAGACACCTTCGATATGAACGCCAGAAAGCAACTCGCTATCTGTTCTACCCACTGTCATATTACCGGATATCAGTGTCAGCAGCGTTCCGTTAGTGTTGTCCTTTTCAAATCCAGCTCCATAGATGGAAACGGGTTTAGTGATATCAGCTGCCGTGAAACTGCCTTCGCTGAGGGAGATCACATCTCCCCCTCCTTCATCGGCTGCTGCCAATGCATTGGCCAGAGCTCCCGGTCCTTTGAACACACTCACGTTATTACCATGTTGCAAGGTGGCGATGGCCACATCGTTCTGAGCCTTTGCTGCCATGCAGACCATCAGTCCTGCGACAACAATCATAAAGTTTAATCTTTTCATCTTAATTTATTATTTAAATTATCAATAGGTACACGTACAGTCATCTTGCAATCGCATCGTAGGTTACATTCAAGCTACTGCCGTTCACATCCAGTTGCAGGTTCTTCACCACCGGCGTACTGGGAGCCTTGCTCCATCCGTTGCTATAACAACCTTATTGAATATGCCTGGCGAGAGCGTGATCACATCATTATCGGATGCAGCCTCATGAGCATGAACCAATGCATCTACTCCTACAAATACACTCACTTCATCACCATGTTGCAGGGTGGCGATGGGCACATCGTTTTGTGCTACGCCTTTCAGAGCACCCGTCAGGAGAACTGCCATCAGTAAAATCTTTGCTTTCATATTCTTTTGGTTTAGTTAATAAACTGTTATTAGCTACAAAGATAGCAAAAAGAATAAAATAACCACTCCCAAATCATACATCTGCACAACATTTGTATGATTTGGGAGTTGTTTTGTATCATCTGAAAGTAAAACGCCCTACATCCACTCTCTCGGTGTCTTACCCGTCACGGCCTTGAAGATACGGAAGAAAGAGGACTCGGAGGAAAAGCCTGACTGGTCGGCCAACGTACTCAGTCCGATACCCGGATTCTCGAGCAACAGCTTTTGGGCGTGCTCCACACGACAGGTGTTCACGAAGTGGGAGAAGCTGCATCCGCGCTGGTTGTTGATACAAGCCGACACATAGTTCTTGTTGACGCCCAGCTGAAGCGACAAATCGGAGAGCTTCAGGCTTTTGTTCAGGTAGAGCTGCTCGCTTTCCATCAGTCGACAGATACGTTGCATGAGCAGCGTCTCGGCCTCAGCATCCCGCCCGGCAGGAGAGGCAGTACGTTGCTCTGCTTCATCGGCCGTCTCATCGACAACCTGAAGGGAGGCCGTTTCGGCAGCACTCTCTCCACGATCAGCTTCGGGAACGAAAGAAGGCTGCACCTGACGAACACGACGCCACACCATCCCTACGACCGCACCGACGAGGATTGCCACTATCAGCCACAACCACCAGCGTGAAGCCGATGCCATCTCCTCATCATTCCCCAGGTGCAACAGATACACCGCTTTCGTGGGAGCATAGTTGCTCTGTCGGATGCCTCCGGCCACGACGAGATTACCCTGCGGAGTGAGGAGAATCGAACCGTTGCCCAGATCGCGGAGGGGTTCGGTATAGCGGAGCATGAGCGTGGCTGGCCGTGTCGTGTAGTCAATCACCAGCACGTAGAGCCGGCTGTTTTCCTTCTTTCCTTGCAGGTATTCGGCATCGAAGCCTACCAGATAGCCCCTGTTGAGATTCCGGTCGATGAGCACCTGGCTGCTATAGCCAATCTTGCTCTCCACCCGTTGCTGGGCGGCATCGGTATGTTGCACCGTCATCGGAACCTTTCCTTCCACGGGCAGAAGCGAGAACACGGTATCGCGCACCTCCATGATGGCCACCTGTCCGTGTTCGTCTTGCACCGGCATCAGGTAGACATACGCTCCCCTCTTCTCGTCACCGATGAAGCTGAGGTCGGTACATACCCGAGGCACGGACATCGGGTGCCAGGTTTCCAACAACGGCACGCGGAATGAAGTTCCCCGCAAACGGTCGACCATCACGGTATCAAGCCTGACACCTCGGTTGTCATATCCACTCACCACCATCGCATCACCGTCGGCCATGCGGAAGATAAAGGGAAAGGAACGCGGCTGCAACGGCTTGCCAATTCGTTCAGACTTCCCGCTGCGTGCATCGAAGAGCTCAATGCCGTCATCATTATACCAGTTGCCGGCAATCATCACCTTGACACTATCTATCGCCAAGGCCGCTGCAATCGCCCTTTTCCGGTCGAGGCAGCCAAAGCCTTCGAAGCTGTGAGTCACGGGGTCGTAGCTCTCCACCGAGAACGACTGTCCGATTCCCAGCGGTTCGTTGTGACCGCCTCCGATAAGCACCTTGCCAGACGGAAGCATGACCGAGAAACCATCATCGCACACATAATCAGTATTCATCAGATGCCACCGATTGCCGCTGAAGTATTCTGCCGTAGCCATGGGAACAAAGCCCTTGGTATGTCCGCCCACCGCCACGATCTCGTTGTTCACCCAGAACAGCACGTGTCCGCTGCGAGGCACGTTCATGTCGGGCAGACGTTCGGCCTCGATGTGCACATCATGCCCACCGTTCCCATCAGAGTGGGAAAGGACGTTTCCTTGCTGTGCCGACAGTCCAAGCACGGCAAGCAACAGGCAGAGGATGACTTCTACACGTAATCGCATGGTTATTATATAACAGATGGTACACTTTCAGAACCCCGGCCTTGTGACGACCCCACAAAAGCACGTCACTAAGATTCTCAAACACATATAGAAATACGGTATTTCGCGTGTACGATTTTAGCGTGCAAATTTAAGAAAAAAAGCCCGTATTGCGCCATTTGTCAGTGTCCTTTTAAGCTATTTTAAAAAAGAATGGCTCGCTTTGTGCGAACCGCCTACCAAATAGCTTCGATTTTCATATATATCGAACAAAAGACCTTGCCTTCCTATTGCCGTTAAAAAGCGAACAAAGAAATCCTTGGAGAATTCATTCTTCTAGTGGCGATGGGCGGGAGGCACCTCTGCACTTCGCCCACACATTCACAATACACTCATATCAACCTTTCCAAAAAGAACGAGAAACACCATGAAATAGTTTTGCGGTTTTTAACACTTTTAAGGACTGGAAGTGTTAAAAAATGAAGTCAAAAAGGCTCAACTTTTTAACATAAAACTACCCACATGTCTATCCCCTTTTTGCAATGTCGAGATAGCAGTCGAAAAGTCGGTTGAGCAAAACCGACAGTTTTGATCATCGAAATTGGCGCTTTTGATGACCGAAACTGCCGCTTTTGCTCATCGAAACTGCCGCTTTTGGT
>JAILAI010000017.1 GCA_024681705.1 Prevotella sp. | reverse complement strand
CGAGTTCGCAAGTCATGTCGTACAGACGGCGAGCCAAGAAATCGAAAGCGTCCTGATTGCCGAGACCCTTTGCGTAGTTGAGGGCATCCTCGTAGATGGGGATGAGCTTCTCTATGCGGGCCTTCAGTACTGCATTGGCACCCTCGGGCAGTGCCTCGAACATCTCCTTGATGTTGTTCAGCATGGTGCCGTTGGAGATATAGCGGATAGCAGCAACTACCTGCAACTGAGTCGTGCCTTCGTAGATGGAGAAGATGCGGGCGTCGCGATAGAGGCGCTGGCTCTTATACTCCATGATGAAGCCCGAACCGCCGTGAATAGAGATGGCATCGTAGGCATTTTGGTTGGCATACTCAGAGTTCATACCCTTGGCCAGCGGCGTGAAGGCATCGGCGAGGCGCTGATACTTCTTCATTTCCTGCTTCTCCTCGGGAGCGAGTTTGCGATCACGCTCGATATCCTCAAGGCACTTGTAGATGTCGACGTAGCAAGCTGTCTGGTAGAGCAGCGAGCGACCGGCATCGAGCTTTGCCTTCATGCGAGAGAGCATATCGTAGACGGCGGGGAAGTTGATTATCTTGTCGCCGAACTGCTGACGCTCCTTGGCGTAAGCCAATCCTTCGTTGTAGGCTTCCTGTTCCACACCTACCGACTGAGCGGCGATACCCAGACGTGCACCGTTCATCAGAGCCATCACATACTTGATAAGTCCGAGACGAGTGCTTCCGCAGAGTTCTGCCTTTGCGTTCTTGTAGGTCAACTCGCAAGTTGGCGAACCGTGAATACCGAGTTTGTGCTCGATGTGACGCACGTTCACGCCGCCCTGCTTCTTGTCGTAGATGAACATCGAAAGACCACGTCCGTCCTTTGTTCCTTCCTCAGAACGAGCAAGTACGAGGTGGATGTCAGAGTCGCCATTGGTGATGAAACGCTTCACACCATTCAGGCGCCAGCAATTCTCTTTCTCATCGAAAGTGGCCTTCAGCATCACGCGCTGGAGGTCGGAACCTGCATCGGGTTCGGTCAGGTCCATTGACATACCTTCGCCAGCACAAACGCGGGGGATGTACTTCTGGCGCTGCTCCTCAGAACCGAACTCGTAGAGCGTATCGATACAACTCTGCAATGACCAGATGTTCTGGAAACCGGCATCAGCAGCCGAGATAACTTCAGAGAGCATGGAGAACACAGCGTTGGGCAGGTTCAGACCGCCGTAGCGACGGGGCATACTTACTCCCCAAAGACCAGCCTTACGGGTGGCGTCGAGGTTCTCGTAAGTCTTAGAAGCGTAAATCATACGGCCGTTCTCGAGGTGCGGACCTTCGAGGTCAACGTCCTCAGAGTTTGGCGCAATGATATTAGCAGCCACGTCGCCGGTGATGTCGAGAATCTGCTTGTAGTTCTCGATGGCATCGCCCAGGTCAACGGGAGCGTAGTCAAATTCTTTCGCATCAGCGAAACCCTTTTCTTTCAACTCGACGATACGAGCCATCAGGGGGTGGTTCAAGTAGAACCCGATCTCAGGATGATCGCTATAATAGTTTGCCATATTCTTTTATTTTTTGGGGAAGTTAAGAAGTTAAAGAAGTTAGAGAAGTTAAGCCAAATGTTTTGCTATAACGGATTGCCGAAGTTGTTGTCAACAACTCCTTTGCAATAAGCGTTAAGTAATTTACTTGTTTCCTCAACAGAAACGGCTAACTGGTTGTAACCCTTTTCATCGATATAGCCAAGGTCTTTTGATAAAATAATGTAATACCTACATTCCTCTAAACTACCTTGAGCTATGTTGTAGAAACGTAATTTATCTGCACGACTTAGTTTCTTGTACCCTTCAGCAATATTGGCCGGAATAGATACAGCGGCGCGCTGGAACTGAGAACCAAGTCCAAACTTCTCAAAGTCAGGAAAAGACTTTGTAGCTCTGTAAACCAAAAGCACAAATCCATGAGCTTTCTGCCAAGCACCGATATTCTGAAACTGATTAGTCATGAGTAATGGCTTAACTTCTTTAACTTCTTAACTTCTTTAACTTCAAATTTTACTTACTATTCTTCTTTATTCTTCTTATGCAGCCTTCCTCCCATCCTTGCCCCGAAAGCAACGCTGCAAAGAATGGCGCCCAGCGAAACGAGAGCACCCATTTCTGCACTTCCGTCACGATAGACGAAATAGCTGACAGCGAGAAGCGCGAAGGCGCAGAGAATGAGAATGATGTCGAAGGCTTTCATATTACTCTCTTTTTAATTTCATAAGTGTATCGTAGAAAACACCTGCAGTTCACGATGACCTATTTTATTTTGCTTTTAATTCACTTTCTTTAAAAACTCCAATCAGTTCATTTGTTGAAGTATCTTTGCAATTATAAGTACTGTCTTCGTAGCAATCAACAATCTCTAATACTCCACTATAAGAGGCTGTACAAACAAGATCACCAGAATGGAACTTACCAAATTGTTCGGGAGTATACTCAAAAGTATCTTCTCTTTTCACTACTCCATCTTCGGGTTTCCTTATTGTTTCGGGCTTTTTACAATCTATGAGGAAATCTCTTATTTCCTTCACATCATTGGTCATTCCCCAAATTTTAAAGAATAAAATAAGGCAAAGGACGCTCCAAACAAGAGCTAATACTTCAAACAATGTATTCATATTACTTCGAGTTCTGTTTGTAATACTTAATGAGCTTGGGAACTACCTCTTCAACAGTACCAACAATGACATAGTCGGCAATCTTGTTGATAGGAGCATCGGGATCGCTATTAACGCTGATGATGATACCAGAGTCCTGCATACCAGCGATGTGCTGAATCTGACCAGAGATACCGCAGGCAATATATACCTTTGGATGAACGGTGACACCCGTCTGACCAATCTGGCGGTCGCT
This sequence comes from Prevotella sp., assembly GCA_024681705.1. GTDB lineage: Bacteria > Bacteroidota > Bacteroidia > Bacteroidales > Bacteroidaceae > Prevotella. Next base: position 7,102 of record JAILAI010000017.1, on the reverse strand, counting down.
ATCGCAGAAACCTGCATCTACAGCAGCACGGCTGGCACCAACCTCACCGTGAAGAACCTTTGCCAACTGGAACAACTGGTCGAAGCCTTCCTTCGAACCCATGCCATAACCACCGGCAACAACGATGGGCGAACCCTTCAGGTTGTGCTTGGCAGCCTCTACATGGTGGTCGAGCACCTTCACGACATAAGCCTCGGGAGATACATACTTTGAAACCTCAGGATAGACGACTTCTTTCCTGCATTCGCCCTCATAGACGGCCTTCTGCATAACGCCAGAGCGCACGGTTGCCATCTGCGGACGGTGCTCGGGATTCACAATCGTTGCGACGATGTTACCACCGAAAGCGGGACGAATCTGATAGAGCAGGTTCTCGAAAACCTTATTGTTCTTCTTGTCCTCGTACTCACCGATTTCCAGTTCGGTACAGTCGGCGGTAAGACCAGAGGTCAGCGATGACGAAACACGGGGACCGAGGTCACGACCAATCACGGTTGCGCCCATCAGACAAATCTGCGGCTGTTCCTCCTTGAAGAGGTTCACCAAGATATCCGTGTGGGGAGCCGATGTATAGGGGAAGAGACCTTCGCCGTCGAACACAAAGAGTTTATCTACGCCATAGGGCAGAATCTGATCCTCCACCTGACCCTTGATGCCTGTTCCGGCAACAACGGCGTGGAGCTCTACATTCAATTGATTGGCCAATTTGCGGCCCTTCGTCAGAAGTTCCTGAGATACCTCCCTTACTTCCTTATTCTCTATCTCAATGTAAACAAAAACGTTCTGCATATTAGCCAATGATTTTTTCATTTAACAATTCCTGAACAAGGCCGTTGATATCATCATCAGAAGCTGTCATTGTTTTGCTTTCTTTAGCCTGGAACACGATATTCTTAACGGCCTTCACCTTTGTCGGCGAACCGGCCAGACCGCACTGGTTGACATCACCGTCAACGTCGGCCACGCTCCACTGGTTCAGCGTCAGTTCGGGACGCTCGTCGTAGAGATAGTCGTAGGCAGTGCCTTCCTTCGGACGCTCCATGGGACATGTTGCGCGCTTGTATTTCATCACCAGCTTTGCATTCTGCGGACGGCAGGGAGCTGCACTTCCGTTCACCGTAATCACTACGGGAAGAGGAGCCTCAACTGTCTCCACACCTCCGTCGATAAGGCGCTTCACGGTGGCCACGCCATCGTTTACAGACACCTCTTCCGCATAAGTAACCTGATTGAGACCCAGTTTCTGAGCCACCTGAGGACCCACCTGAGCGGTGTCACCATCGATAGCCTGACGACCGCCGATGACGATATCGACGTCGCCAATCTTCTTAATGGCTGTGGCAAGTGCATAACTAGTAGCCAGCGTGTCGGCGCCTGCAAACAGACGATCGGTCAAAAGCCAGCCGGTATCGGCACCACGATAGAGACCCTGACGGATGATTTCACCTGCACGGGGAGGACCCATCGTGAGGATGCCAACGGTAGAACCCGGATGCTGCTCCTTCAGTCGAAGAGCTTGCTCCAGGGCATTCAAGTCTTCTGGGTTGAAAATAGCAGGCAGAGCAGCGCGGTTGACAGTTCCTTCAGCTGTCATGGCGTCCTTGCCTACATTTCTGGTGTCTGGCACTTGCTTGGCCAGCACTACAATCTTTAAACTCATAAATATAATAATAAATAATGTATTATCCTTATTCTGAAAAAATCGGTGCAAAGGTACACTTTTTTCATTTCATGGCAAAACAATTGTTTGAAAAACTGCACAAACTACCAACTTTTGTGCACACTTTCCGCATTTTGTGCAATTCTAGACTACGACAAACCGCATAAAATTGCCCCAAAAGGGAAGAAAGGCTTTATCATCGAGTTCGGCCAGACATCTTTTAAGATGGAGGAAATGGGGCTCTTTTATTCGTCGACGTTCCCATCGACCTGCGTCTTGGGCCAGTTCACGAGGTATAGTTTCTCGGAGGCTCGGGTGAATGCGGTGTAGAGCCAGTGGATGTAGTCGGGCGTCAGCATATCGTCGGTCATATACCCTTGGTCCACATAAACGTGGGCCCACTGACCGCCCTGCGCCTTGTGGCAGGTTACGGCGTAGGCGAACTTCACCTGAAGCGCATTGTAGTGGGCATCGCGACGCAGTTCCCTGATGCGCTCGCCCTTCTGCGGAATGTCGGCATAGTCATCCATCACGTTGTTATAGAGCAGTTCCTGCTGTTCGCGCGTCAACGCCGGAGCCTCGGCCGTAAGCGTGTCGAGCAGCACGGTGGCCTCCAGTTCGTAGTCGTTGAAGTCGGGAAACACCAGCGTCACCTCGGCGAAGCGGAAGTCATAGAGTTCGTGAATGTGACGCACACGATGCACCCTCGCACGGTCGCCATTGGCCAGAAAGGTTGGGGCCGATGTCGCACCATCAGCCGCATTGCCTGTTGACGATGCTTGCGTCCAGTGGTAGTTGTTCTTCACCACCATGAGCAAGTCGCCGCGACAGAGTTCTTCCTCACGGTCGAGAATGGTGTTGCGAATGCCTTGATTATAGATACCGGCGCGCTTATTGCTACGCGTCACTACGATGGTGTCGTCGATGCCAACCTGCGAATACGATGAATTCAACTGTTCGATAAGTTCGTTTCCTGGCACAATCTGAATGTCGGCGAAGCCCCAGAACCTTATTTTAGGCAGACTCATTGGCATCGGCTGAACACTAGCTGAACCCGTTTCTACCGACGTCCATTGCTCATTTCCCATCTGACGGATGCGTGTAGCATTCCACAAAATGCCCGACTCCAGACTCTGCCGAACCACTTCGTTCAAGTCGCACTCGTAGACGCACAATCCCATCGCCCTGAGTTTCGCTCCTGAGAGTGCGGGCGACTCGCTCTCACCGACCGGTGGCAGCTGGGCCCTATCGCCAATGAGCACCATGCGACAGTTGCGTCCGCTATAGACGAAACTCACCAGATCGTCGAGCAGACGCCCGTCGGCAAACACGCTATCGGCATGACCGCCATTGGCAATCATCGACGCCTCGTCCACCATGTAGAGCGTATCGGTGGCATTGTTGTAGTTCAGGTTGAAACTGCTCATGTCGCCCGCCGTGCGCTGACGGTAGATGCGCCGATGGATGGTGTAGGCTGGCCTTCCGCTATTCAGGGCAAACACCTTGGCGGCACGCCCCGTTGGAGCCAACAGCACCACCTTCTGTCCGAGTTTCACCATCGAGCGAACCATCGCAGAGGCCAGCGTCGTCTTGCCCGTTCCGGCACTTCCGCGTAGCACCATCACGGCCCTTGAGTCGCGCTCAGCCAGGAACCGACAGAACACATCGACGGCCATTTGTTGCTCGACGGTGGGTGTCAGACCTAGTTCCTGAGTGATGCGAAAAGACAATTCATCGGTAATCATGATGCAAAGGTAGCGCTTTTTTTCGAAATAATTGACCGTTAACGATTGTGTTACAAGAAAAAACACTATCTTTGCACAAAGAATAAACACCAAACCCATAACCTTTATGAAACCTCTTAGCATTATGATTGCTGCAACAATGATTGCAAGCGGGGCCTCAGCCCAAGTGAAGCTCTCGCCGAAAAACATCGACCAAGTAGTCAAGGAAATGACAATCGAAGAGAAAGCCACCCTGATGGTGGGCTACACCTTCGGCAACTCTTATTTCGGACTTCCTACCAATCCCGACCCGAATGCCGGAGCCATCGTGCTCGGCGCCGCGGGCAACACGGCCAGCATCGACCGTCTGGGCATCCCGCATACGGTGCTCGCTGATGGTCCGGCCGGACTCCACATCGCCGCCAACCGCCCCGGCGACTCCCAGACCTACTATTGCACGGGCTTCCCCATCGGCACATTACTGGCCTCCACATGGAACACGCCACTCGTTGAACAGGTGGGTCGCGCTATGGGCAACGAGGTGCTGGAATACGGATGCGACGTGATTCTGGGACCAGGAATGAACCTGATGCGCTCGCCACTCTGCGGACGAAACTTCGAATATTACTCTGAAGACCCATTCCTCACCGGATATATCGCCGCCGCAATGGTGAACGGCGTACAGAGTCAAGGTGTAGGCGTGTCGGCAAAACACTTCGCGGCCAACAACCAAGAATCAAACCGACTCTACAACAACTCGATAGTGAGCCAGCGCGCCTTGAGAGAACTCTACCTGAAGGGATTCGAAATCGTGGTGCGCAAGAGTCAGCCTTGGACCATCATGAGCTCGTACAACTACCTGAATGGCCCATGGACACAGGAGAACAAGGAACTGCTCACCACCATTCTACGTGACGAATGGGGATTCAAGGGCATCGTGATGACCGACTGGACCAACACGCGTCACACCGACCGTCAGGTGGCGGCAGGCAACGACCTTCTCACGCCGGGCAACGCCGCACAGATTCAGGCTATCGTGAAGGGAGCGAACGACGGCACCATCAGCATGGCCGACATCGACCGCAACGTGCGCCGTATCTTGGAATATGTGGTGAAGACGCCCCATTTCAGAGGCTACAAATTCTCGAACAAACCTGACATCGAGGCACACGCCAAGCTGACACGCGAGGTGGCGCCCGAAGGAATGGTGCTGCTGAAGAACGAGAACGTGCTGCCCTTCGCGGCTGAACAGCCCAAGAAAGATGGCAAACGACCCACACGTGCCGCTTTGTTCGGCATCACATCATATATGTTCTATGCTGGTGGAACTGGCTCGGGCGACGTGAACAAGCCCTATGTCATCGACCTTCAACAGGGTCTAAAGAACGCTGGCATCGCCACCGACGACACGTTGACAACGGTCTACACGAAGTACAAAGAGTTCGGAATGGAAGAGGTGGAAGCCGAGATGGGACCGCTCTCGCCCAACAAGTTCTTCCCGCGTCCACGACTTCGTGAGCCTCAGCTTGGCAAGAATGTCTATTCCTTTGCCGCATCGAACAACGACGTAGCCATCATCACCGTGGGCCGCAGTAGTGGTGAAGGCGGCGACCGCTCGTGGGACGACTTCAACATCAATGCCGACGAGATGGAGATGCTCCGCGGCGTGGCCGAAGCCTTCCACGCGAAGCAGAAACCCGTGGTGGTCATCCTCAACGTGGGTGGCGCCGTAGAGACCAACTCGTGGAGCCAATTGGCCGACGCCATCCTGCTGGCTTGGCAACCGGGCATGGAGGGCGGCAACTCGGTGGCCGACGTGCTGACGGGCCGCGCCTATCCGTCGGGCAAGCTGCCCATGACGTTCCCCTGCAACCTCGAGGACATTCCTTCGACCAAGAACTTCCCGAAGGACTACACCTTCTGGGACGACATGCGTCTGAACAACGAGCAGAAGGCTCAGGTTCCCTTCATCCGCGAGACGGTCTACGAAGAGGGTCTCGACGTGGGCTACCGCTACTTCCAGACCAAAAACCAGCCGGTGAGCTATCCGTTCGGCTTCGGTCTGACCTACACCACGTTCGAGTATAGTCAGGCCAAGGTGTCGAAGAAGGGCTCATCCTACGTCGCACAACTGACGGTGAAGAACACCGGTAGTCGCGCCGGTAAGGAGACCGTGCAGCTCTATGTGGCCGCACCGAAGGGCCAGCTGGAGAAACCCGCCTACGAGCTGAGGGCATTTGCCAAGACGCGCGAACTGAAACCTGGTGAGAGCCAGCGCCTGGAAATGACCTTCACGGCCTACGACCTGGCCAGCTACGACGAGGGTCAGCAGGCCTGGGTGACCGACGGCGGCACCTACACCGCCCTGTTCTCGGCCAGCGCAGAGGACATCCGCGCCCGCTCCGACTTCAAGGTGAAAGCCGCCAAAGTAGCTGCTCACGACGTCCTGCGCCCCGCACATTTAGACAAATAAAGAACAAACATTCTTTTTTAACAGTCACTTTCTTGCATCATTGGCGACAACTTGTTACCTTTGCCACCGTTTTTAAAGCAGAATGACATGAAAAGAACATTGTTGAAAACAGTTTTATTGCTGTTCGTGGCTCTGATGCCTTCAGTATCATGGGCACAGGATAACGTAGAGGGCGACATCCAGCTGGACCTCACGAGCAAGAATCTCTGGCGTGGTCTCACGTTGGGCGGACCGTCCATCCAACCTAAGGCCGAAGTACGTTGGAAGGGCCTCTACCTCAATGCCGAGGGGGCTACGAGCTTCGATAGCAACGACCGCGAACGCATCGGTGTGCAGTTGGGCTATCGCGCCCCGTTTGGGCTGAACGTGGGCTTCGGCAGCCAGTGGTTGTCGGGATTCGACGATCTGAACCGCTACTTCCATTTCGAGGACCACGAAACCGGCCATCATTTCGAGGCCAACCTCGGATACACCTGCCGCTATTTCTCGTTGCAAGCCTACACCACGTTGCTGGGTAACGACTTCAACGTCGACGATAGCGAGAAACGCTGCTATTCTACCTATGTGGAACTGGCCGTTCCGTTCCGTCTGGGCGGCATCGACTGGCAGGCTCGCGCAGGCATCACGCCGTTCGAATCGAGCAGTTGGCGCGAGGCAATGGTCGTGAACAACAAGGACGAAAAGCTGAAACAGTTCCTCTATGCCGACGGTTTCACCTGTGTGCAGGCGGTGCTTCGCGCCACTAAAGACCTGCATGTGGCTGGCTACGAGTTGCCCGTCTACGTGGAGTTGAACACTAATCCGTACACCGAGAAAGCTGCCATCATGGCTGGCATCACGCTGAAGCCGTTCCAGAAGCATAACGGTTGTTGCAAGAAAAAATGACAACTGAGCGACGACCATAGGCAAAGATTGCTAACGTTGCCCGACAAGTTCAAATAAAAAAATCTAGAAAAAATTCACCGAAAGCGCCAATTTCGATGAATTTTTTCTAGATTTTTTTTGTGCATTTCGCCGCTTTACTCATTTCATTGTGGCAGATTGCCTCATCAAAAGCATCGCTTTTCATCGGCAAAAGCACCTATTTCCCTACCTTCAAGCGCGTAATCCCACACAACAATCTGAGTGTATCAGCCCAAGAACGCGCTCATCTACGAATTGCGAGTCACTTTCTCACGACGGTGTCGGAAGCGGACTCGGCCACTTGTTTCTCCATCTTCTCCATGTCGCGACGACTCTTCGACT
>JAILAI010000007.1 GCA_024681705.1 Prevotella sp. | reverse complement strand
ATCGTGACTTACAGCACCGACAAACGCATTGCCGCTAATCTGGAAACCATCACCGCTGAGCGTGCTTTGCAAATCATCGAAATGAACAAGAAAGGTGAAAAGCCTGAGTCATTGAGTGATGAGAATACGCAGAAAGGTCCTGAACGCCCGGCTGATCTGCTCACAGGAGACATCAACCGCTTCGATAAGAGCAAGAAGAAAAAGAAAAAGAACAAACAGTCTTCGCCAAAACAAGCCGCAACTCAACAAAACCAGCAGTCGGGAGGAGAGAAACAAGCTGGCGATAAGCCCAAGATTGATAAGGCGAGAGGCGAACGACCTAAAAACGATAAACCAAAAGGTGAACGGCCTAGGGGTGACAGACAACAACAAAGAAAGAAGGGGCCAAAACCTTCTTCGAATCCCCAAAATCCCCAACAACCGTCAAACGCGTAACGAAAATCATTCGATGTAAATGACGAAACGTCCTCATACATTATTATATATGATGGCTGCGGCAACCACCGCGGCCATCATTTCCTCGTGCCAATTGAACACCACCTATAGTCGTTATCAGTCTACGCACATCGAAGGATGGGAGAAGAACGACACACTTTTCTATGAAGTACCACCCGTTGATGCGGCAGGAAGATTCATACAGACGCTTGGAATACGTATCGGCGATGCATTTCCCTTCACCAGCATCAGTCTTGTGGTGGAACAGCGTATATTTCCTGGCCGACGTAGTAAAGTGGATACGCTAAGATGTAACTTCACCGATGATCAAGGTCGCCTGAAGGGACCTGGCATCAACCTGCATCAATACGAGTTTCCGATAGGAACCATCGACCTAAGACCTGGCGACAGCCTGAGTATCAAAGTGCGGCATACAATGAAGCGAGAAATCATGCCAGGAATCTCTGACGTAGGCATACAGATAGAAAGGATGCCGTAAACCGATGGTCTAAACAAGTCGAATCAAGTGAATTAACAACGACAATCAGTAAAGACACACCATATAAAAGCCTCCCACTTCGACGAAGGGGAGGCTTTTGAAGTTATAATATTGAAAAATAATTTTTAGAGAGCAAGAATCTGCTTTGCAGTGTCATTGTCAGGCTGAACTTCGAGAAGCTTTCTTGCATAGTCCTTTGCCTTTGCTGTCTGGTCGTTCTGGATGTAGTAAACTGCCAGATAGTTGTAGCAAACACCGAGTTTGCGGAGATCAGCAGCAGTCTTGTCAGCTTTCGGTTCAACGAGAGAAATGAACTCATCGTAGTAAGGCTTTGCAGCACCTGCCTTAATGTCGCCATTCATCTGGTGATGGATAGCAGCACGCTTGTACACAGCATACTCCTTAGCATAATCGTACTTTTCGGCGATTGTAGCATAAGCCTGGTCTGCTCCGCTGAGATACTTGTTCTTCTCGTTGTCGGCTACGGTCTCAGACTGTTCGATATAGATATCGGCAATAGCCTCGTAGTCTTTATAGTTTGCAGCGTCACCAATAGCTGAAATATACTGGTTCTGGAGTTCGAGTGCACGAGCGAAATCCTTCTTCTGCAGATAGATATCAGAGAGCGACTTCAGGATCTCAGACTTTGTATTGTCGAGTTCAATGACCTTCTGATACTGAGCAACGGCCTCGTCGAGCTGTCCAGCACCCTTGAGTGCATCTGCATAGTTGAGATAGTCAGCAGGACGGATGTTCTCAGGCTTCTCACTAGCGAAATAACGCTTAGCATAGTTTACAGCATCGGTGTACTTCTCAAGCTTATTAGAGCTGAAGCAAGCCATCTTTGCAAAACTAGCGAACTCAGGATTCTTCTGCATACCAGCCTGAGCAAGAGACAGAGCCTTGTCGTACTGCTCCAAGCTGTAAGCGGTAGAAAGATAGTCGTAGAGGATGTAGTCGTCGAGTTTCTTCACATCGGGCACCTTGTCATACCACTCCATAGCTGACTTCAGCTTGTCGTTCTGTGAATACATGTAACCAGCAGCAGCCTCATAAGGATAGTCGGGCTTCACCTGATGGAGTTTTTCAAGCATCTCAACAGCGCCTTGCGGGTCGATCTTCTGATAAACCTTTGCATACTTCACATAACCAGTAGCATCCTGCGGGTCGAACATAGTAGCCTGCTGATACCATGTGGCAGCGTTACCACCATCATCCTGAACGGCATAGATATCGCCCTGAAGAATATAACCGGCAGCCTTATTCTTGCCAACCTTACGAGCCATTTCTGCATACTTAGTTGCTTCAGTGAAGTTGTGAGCAGCCATGAAAGCGCGTCCCAGTCCGGCCAGAGCCTCAGGATTCTTCTTGTTGGCCTTGACGAAAGTCTTTACGGCGTCCTTGGTTGCTTTTACATCGCCATTAGCGGCGGTTACGGTTTGTGTGATGGCCTCAATCTGCTGGTCGAGAGCGGTTTGTGCCATTGAAGAGGTAGAGATGCTGAGCATCAATGCCCCTGCTACGAGATATTTGATTGGTTTCATAATCATTTATGTTTTAAAAGAGTTAATAATCGACTATATGATGGGGACAGACCCAAAAGGTTTAATTATCCTTGATTAACCTTTACATTTATAAGATATGTGTCCATAATAATGGGCAGAATACCTGATTGCTTAATGATGAGCTGACCCTTATAACTTTCAATGAAATGTGCAAATCCCCATGGGAGTCCATTACGGGGATCATTGAGAAGCGCATAGATAGTACGCACCACAGGATAGCTTCCTGTATAGATATAAGCCTGATAAGGCTGGTAGCTATTCTCGGGCGTTGCATTGTCCATCTTGCTAACTCGCATCACACGCGTATCCTTATAAAAGGTGATATTCGTGGTGTCGCGAGGGTCATTCAGCCAGTTGCTTCCGATGATACCGATAGCATTAGGGGTCTCACGGACATACTGTATAACCTCCTTACTAGTCTCAGCAGCCATAATATTAGGGCTGTTAATAGGCTTTCCGCCGAGCAGGGAGTCTACACAGAAGTGGACGGCACTTGATTGTTTGTTGTCGAAGCAGACGACAATTCTGCCACGTTTCGAACCAGGAACCACATCACTCCAGTCCTTGGCTTCACCGTTCAGAATGCGCTTAATGTTTTTAACTGAGATACACGAATCCGTGTTCTGGTTGTTGATGATGAAGGCAAGACCATCCTTAGCCAATTTTATCGCACGCGGAGAATAACCACGCTGATGGTAGTTCTCATATTCTTCTTTCGTGAAATCGCGCGAGACAATTGCCAGACAGATGCTATCGTTATGTAACAAGTTGACAGCATCGATCTCGTTTGTGTAGATAGGTGTCACATGCGCCTTTGTATAAATGCTATGGAACACGTCTATCTCTTCATCAATAATGGGATGAAAACTCTCATCGGCAGCAAACTTAATGCTTCCCGATGAATAGGTATCTGTTCTACCGCTTTTCGGTTTGTCCCCACATGAGGACAAACCGAAAATCAGTGATAATCCTACTAAACCGTAGAATAAGTTCTTATACATTTACTTCAAATTGAAATGTGCAATTACTGGAGCTTGAAGGTCACGGGCAATGTGTACTTTACACGTACGGGAGAACCGTTCTGCTTACCAGGAATCCACTTCGGCATGGACTTAACCACGCGCTCAGCTTCCTTATCAAGAGACGGGTCAACCTTCTTAACGGCATGTACATCAGTTACCGAACCGTCCTTCTCAACCACGAACTGAACAACAACGCGACCCTGCACACCGTTCTCGGCTGCGATGACCGGGTATTTCAAGTTCTGACTGAGCCAGGCCATTACGTTACCACCGGGGAACGAAGGCATCTGCTCCACAACGTCGAAGATCTTTGTGTCTTCTTCCTTGGGCTTCTCAGGCTCTGGTGGAGGAGCGATCTCTTCCTTAGCCTTCAGCACTTCGCCGCCTACTTCATCGTTACCTTCAACGGTGAAAGCACCCACGGCCTTGTCACTCTTTTCAACTTCATCGAGCTTAATCTCGTCTTCTTCCTTCACCTCATTATCCTTCTTGATGACAGGTGCGGTGAACTTCACAGAAGACTTAACTTTCTCGACAACCTTTTCAGGCTCGACCTTGATCTGCTCTTTCTTTTCAACCTTGGCTTCTTTCTTCTTCTGCTCAAGTGCAGAGAGCTCCACAGCCTGAGTGTTTTCCACCTCACGGCTGGCCTCAACCATGCGCTGAAGAGTAAGTCCAAGATACAAGAGTATTGCAGCAAGGGCAACAATTATGATGGACCAGATGTTTCGCTTGGTGGTTCCCTTGCGAAGCTTATAGGCACCATAAGCCTGGTTTCTTCCCTCAAATACGAGGTCGGTCCATTCGTTGGATATCAAATCTAACTTTGCCATTGTAATTCCTTTTTAATTGTTAGTGACTCTAAGATTACTTGATGCCGCGCTTTTCGAGCAGTCTCTCGTCATCTTCGTTAACCTTGTCGATCACATATGTACCGATACTGCAAATAGTCATCTCGTCAAGAGCATCAACCATGTTCTTATAGCTAGCATTGTCGGTACACTTGATGATGATAGTCAACGTAGGTACCTTGCCGTCCTCGAGTTCACCCTTCTTAATCTTTGCCAACTCAGCGTCGTAGATACTGTCGGGATACTGCTCGGGATTTGCCAGCTTCTTCTGGTCGAGTTTGATCTTGGCTGCCATGATTGAAGCCACAGGAACTGAACCGTCTTCGGTCTTGTGCGAAATCAGCACGTCGCGAATACCTTTCTTTCCCCATGTCGTCTCTTTCAGACAGGTAGGATCGTCGTAATTGGGAATACCGTCAACGTGATAGATCTTGTCATTACCACACACAAAGATTGTAATGGTCTGAGAAGCCTTCGCCGCGTTACGGTCCTGGTCCTGGATGTTCTTATCGTTACTCGGCATGGTCAAGTTCATCGTCTGGGGCTTAGCCAGTGATGTACACAGCATGAAGAACGTGATAAGCAACATCATCATATCCACCATCGGCGTGAAGTCCACGCGGGTGTTCATTTTTTTCTGTCTGCTCGCTTTTTTCTTTGCCATGTCTTAGTCCTCCGAATTAGATTTTAAAGCCGTGATCAGATAGTAGCGGTTCTCGCTCATATCCTGCAGCTCCGACAACATCTTCTTGATTGTCTTATAAGGCGTGTTAGAGTCAGCCTTGATAGCAATCTTCATTTCGGAACCGTTGTTCTCACGTGCAACTGAAACCCAGTCCTGGAACTCGCTCATCTTACCATCGATAGAGTCGGTGGGGATGCCGCGTGTTGCCATGTACTCATTTAATTTCTCACTTTCCTGATTCAGGAGATTGGAGAGGTCCTGCATGCTTACACCGATGGTAGCAGCACCACGACCATTTTCCAACTGCTTGTTGGTAAGGGTTACGCCGTACTGGCTTGCCATACCTGTGAGCAGTCCCTCCATCTTACCAGGAGTATCCATGCCGAGGAAGATTTTGCCTTCCTTGTCACAGAGAATGGTCAGGACGTTATTCTCTGGAACCTTGATCTCCGATACAGAAGCCGGGGTCACGACTTTTACTGCTTCATTCTTCACGAAGGTAGATGTCAACATGAAGAAGGTCAGCAAGAGCACCATGACGTCGCTCATAGGAGTCATATCGATCCAGATGTCCGCTTTCTTAACTTTTACTTTACCCATAATGATAAACGTTTTAAAGGGTTAGCAAAAATTAAGCCTCATCTGCGTGGTTTGCTTCGTATGTCTGAGCGATAGTATAACCAACCTCGTCGAGGGCGTATGTCAACTTATCAATCTTGTTTGAATAGTAGTTGTAGGCTACCACAGCGAACCATGATGTCAAGATACCAGATGCTGTGTTCACAAGGGCCTCAGAAATACCTTCAGACAGTGCCAGTGAGTCACCACCACCACCAGAAGCCAGAGCGGCGAATGAACGAATCATACCGACCACAGTTCCGAACAGAGCGGTCAGCGTACCGAGTGTAACGATAGTAGCAAGGATAGGCATGTTCATCTGCAGAGTAGGCATCTCCAGCTGAGTAGCCTCTTCGTGAGCCTGCTGAATCTTGAGAACCTTAGCACTCTTCTTCAGCTTGGTGTCAGCTTCCATTTCCTTGTAAGCATTCAGAGAAGCGCCAACAACGTTAGCAACAACACCCTGCTGCTTGTCGCAAAGCTGCTGAGCCTTGCCCATATCACCAGCATTGATAGCGGCCTTTACTTCGGTCACGAATTTGGTGAGAGAGCTCTTACCAAAAGCGCTGCGCAGAGCGAAGAAGCGCTCGATAGAAAGAGCAATAACGGTGAAGAGCAACGTGATGATCACAGGCACCACGATACCACCCTTATACACGGTACCGAGGAGAGAGCCGTCCTTCACTGCGTTTGCGGGGTCACCACCTACGAAGTTGTCGGGATTACCGAGCACGAACTTGTAGAAACAAACTGCGAGAATGAAACAAGCCACAATGATCCAAATTGCGTCTCTTACACCCTGGAATCCCTGCTTTTTCTTAGGATTCGCTTTAACTTGTGAATTTGCCATAAAATTTTAATTTTTAGTTATTAATAAATTTAAGTAATTAAAAAATTTCACTTTCTATTTTGCTACTGAAGCGTGCATCCGCAATAAGAACTTACAGTAAGACCTCGCAAAGTTAGCAAATTATGGGGAACTATGGACCTTTTTAAGAAGTTTTAACCGTAGTTTGTATCAAAAAAAGTCCTTCTGCCCCTCACGAATGCCATGCAAGAGCCTTTTGCATCACTTTAATTTAGCCAGAGTTTCCTTAATTCGTCTCATGGCTTCGCGAATGTTCTCATCACTTGTTGCATAACTCATGCGGAAGCACTCGGGCGAACCAAATGCATCACCTCCGACCGTTGCCACATGTCCTTCCTCAAGAAGGAACATAGCCAGATCGGTTGAATTGTTCACTACCCTGTCGCCACAACTCTTGCCGAAGAAACTACTGCACTTGGGGAACAGGTAGAAAGCACCTTGCGGCACATTTACCTCGAGTCCGGGAATCTGGTGGGCCAGTTCCACGATCAGGTCGCGCCGACGTTCAAAGGCCTTTCGCATCTCCTCTACGCAAAGTTGTGAGGCCACATAAGCCTCTACGGCAGCTTTCTGGCTTACGGAACACGGACCACTTGTGTATTGTCCCTGCAACTTGTTGCATCCCTTGACAATCCACTCAGGACCGGCCATAAAACCAATACGCCAACCCGTCATCGCATAGGCCTTGCTGACGCCATTGATGATGATGGTTCGTTCGCGCATGCCCTCAACAGCAGCGATACTTGCGTGAGAGCCTGTATAATTGATATGTTCGTAGATCTCGTCGGCCAAAACGAAAATGTCCTCGTGGCGGAGAATGACCTCTGCCAATGCGGCAAGTTCGGCCTGTGTGTAAACGCTTCCCGTAGGATTACTGGGCGAACAGAGGATGAGCATTCGGGTGCGGGGCGTGATGGCAGCCTCCAATTGCTCGGGCGTCATCTTAAAGTCCTGCTCGAAGCCCGCATCCACGATGACGGGATTGCCACCAGCCAACTTCACCATCTGCGGGTAACTCACCCAATAGGGAGCCGGGATAATTACCTCATCGCCGTCGTTGACCAAAGCAAGCACGGCGTTGCACACGCATTGCTTGGCACCATTGCTGACGAGAATCTCCGCCGGAGCATAGTCGAGCCCGTTCTCGTTCTTGAGCTTTGCCGATATTGCCTGACGCAAATCAGGATAACCTGGTACGGGTGAATAGCGGGAATAGTTCTCGTCGATAGCTTTCTTTGCCGCAACCTTGATATGGTCGGGGGTGTTGAAATCGGGTTCACCAACACTCATATTGATGACATCGATGCCCTGCGCTTTCATTTCCCCGCTTTTTTGCGACATGGCCAAGGTGGCCGATGGAGCAAGGCGGTTTAGGCGATTAGAGAGTTGTGCCATAGCATGTTTGAATTTTATTTCGTGCAAAATTAAGCATTTTATTCTTAATAACGAAAAAAACGCGACTTTATTTCATAAAACGAGTCGAAAAAGTTTCTTCTTCTCATCTTCTTTGAAGGCCATCATGGCTGTTTGCCCACACGAAAGTGGGGCCTACAGATGTAACATGTGACCCATTCGGTCTTTCTTCGTCTTCAGATAGCGCAAGTTATATGGATTAGGGCTCACCTCGATGGGGATGTTCTCAACAATCTCCAATCCGTAGGCTTCCAATCCGACTCGCTTCACTGGGTTGTTCGTGAGCAGACGCATCTTTGTCACGCCAAGTTTACGCAAGATTTGCGCACCGCATCCGTAGTCGCGCTCATCGGGTTTGAATCCAAGGTGGACGTTGGCCTCAACGGTGTCGAGTCCTTCCTCCTGTAACTTATAGGCGGCTATCTTGTTCATCAATCCGATGCCGCGACCTTCTTGTTGCATGTAGACCACTACGCCGCGACCCTCCTTTTCAATCATCTGCATTGCTTTGTGCAATTGCTCGCCACAATCGCAACGCAAGGAACCGAGAATATCGCCCGTTGCGCACGACGAATGCACGCGCACCATTATCGGCTCACCCTCTTCCCATTCGCCTTTGCGAAGGGCAAAATGCTCCAGACCGTTGCTCACCTGACGGAAGGGAATAAGATGGAAATGTCCGTAGGCAGTAGGCATCTCTACCTCGTCGCCCATCTCCACGAGTGAGTCTTTCTTGAGCCTATAGGCAATGAGATCCTTGATGGTGATGATGCGCAAATTGTGCTTCTCGGCAAATTCGAGCAATTGAGGCATACGGGCCATCGTACCGTCTTCGTTCATGATTTCGATGAGTGCACCAGCTGGAGTGAGTCCGGCCAGACGACAGAGATCGATGGCCGCCTCGGTATGACCGCTACGCTTCAACACACCGTTCTCCTGAGCATAGAGCGGGTTCACGTGACCAGGACGTCCGAACGTCTGTGGCGTCGATGCGGGATCGGCCAATGCGCGAATGGTCATAGCGCGGTCGTGAGCCGACACACCCGTTGAACACCCCTCTATCTTATCTACCGTAACGGTGAAAGGAGTCCCCAGAAGCGAGGTGTTATCGGCCACTTGATGGGGTAGTCCCAGTTCCTCGCATCGTTTCATCGTAATAGGTGCGCACAACAGCCCTCGGGCGTTCTTCAGCATGAAGTTCACCATTTCGGGTGTTATCTTTTCGGCGGCACATATAAGGTCGCCCTCGTTTTCTCGGTCTTCGTCGTCAACAACGATGACGAACTTACCGTCTCTGAAATCTTTGACAGCATCATCGATGCTGCTGAGTTTGAGGTTTGTCATGTTTCTTTTTCTTATACCTTATTTATATATAAAGGGACGCGTGACTGACTATCCCTTTTTCATCTCTCCAATTCTAGTGATGATAGCTTCGTTGACCTGCTTGATAGTATGGAGATCGCGACGCAATCGGGCTCGGAACATCCACATTCGAAGATAGAGGCAGAGGCCCACAGGCACGATGATGGCGGCCATCACGTTGAGCCATCGGCGCTCGAAGGGTCTTGTGTGGGCCTTTACCGACACCACCGGATATTTGTTGAGCTCGGAGAGCACCACTTTGTCGCGCGTGTTCGACAAGTCGTCGATGACGGTTTCCAGCTCCTCGCTGATGCGTTCAATCTCGTGGTCGGGCTCATAGCGGAAGAACACCTTCACCACATTGGGCAGGCGGAGCAATTTGTGATCGTGAGCGTAGGCCTGCGTCTCATCAGTGATACGAGCCAGTTTCTGGGCATCTCCCTCATAGTCGGGATCTACTATGATCACTTCCTTAGCCGTCACCTGGCGCTTCAATCTCATACCCAGCAACTTCATGAAGAAGTTTCGGTAGAGGTCGAGGTTGAATACCACCGAGTCGTTGTTAGCCTTATAGGTGAAGAATACGGCGAGCGGAGCCAGTACGGCCGTCGCGATACCCTTACCAAACCACACGGCCCACATGCCCCCTCGCGCCATTCGATAGCCCATATTATCGAAGATGTAGTAGACGATGAACACGAGGACGGAGACGATAACCGGTATACCGAGACCGCCCTTTCGGATGATAGCACCAAGCGGAGCACCGATGAAGAAGAACAACAGGCACGAGAAGGCCAGCGTGAACTTATTGATCGCCTCGATGTTATGTTGTCGGATAATCCTATCGCCTTCGCTTGTCAGCATGGCCTTGTACTCAAGATCGGAAGCGCCCGACTGAACTCGCGATAGAGCGCTCGACATCGCCCGCCGCTTTTCTTCGGGTTTCAGGTGGTTGAACACGGTGTCGATATTGAACGTGCGCGTCGAAGCCATCTTCAGAGCACGAATCGAGTCTTTCTTCTGAATGAGCCTTTTGTGGAAATAGGAGCGTTCCACATCCACAAGGAACGTGCGGCCAATACTATCGTACTGGGCACCTATCGAGTCTACGTCGTGACGAATCTGCTCAAGACTCTTACCACGCGCATTGTTCGAAAGCACACCCGCGTCGGTCAGATTGAAGTCAGCATCGAAGTCGAGGACGATTTTCTTATTGGTGAACGTCTCGCGTCTGTAGGGCACCGATGCGCTACCATCGAGACTCGTGTTCTGCATGTTTTCAAACCACTCGCCGTTGTGCAACGTCAGCACCAAGTGCTTCTTCTCGGCCGTAGATTGGAGCATTCCACTATCGGCCAAGATAATGGCGGCATCTTCGTAGCTACCTGAGAATCGGTAGATCATCATACCGTAGAGCATACCCGTCTCGGTGTTCTTCTTCTGCACGTAGAGGTTGGTGCTGGGTATGCCATCATAGAAGACGCCCTCTGGAATCTCCAGCTCCGGACTCTTCTGCTTCATGGAAATCAATAGCTGGGCAAAGGAGTTGTTGGCCGATGGACCAATGACGTTCTGGAAGTAGAACGAACCAAGCATGATGACAACCGTGATGAATATAAGCGACCGGAACGATTGCAAAAGCGAGATGCCGGCGGACTTGATGGCCGTTAACTCTGAACTCTCACCCAAGTTACCGTAAGTGATCAGCGACGACAACAGAATGGCCAATGGCAATGCCTGGGGCACGAGCATCAGGCTCATGTACCAGAAGAATTGCGCCAACACCTCCATCGAAAGTCCCTTTCCGATGAGTTGGTCTACGTAGCGCCACAAGAACTGCATCATCAGCACGAACTGGCAAACGAAGAACGTTGCCACGAAAAGTAGCAAGAACTGCTTGGCGATGAACAGGTCGAGTTTCTTTATTCTAAACATTCTATTATCAATATTCGCATACGGTGCGCGCACGCACGCAACGCATATGGCCTGCAAAGTTACAACTTTATTCCGACAATCCCCCACCCCACTCTCTTTCTTTTTTCTTCTTTAACGTAATTCTCACGTTTTAATGGTTTTGGTCGCCCGTTTCTTTCCTGGGAAATGGACATCAGAAAACTCTTGGGAGACGAGGTTTAACACGACTTCGAAAACGGGGAACTCTATTATTGGCTAGAAACGAGCAAATGAGAGATGGAATTATTATGCATTTCTCCCAAATCGTAAAGGCTAGACGGACTCGATACCATAGGCGATTTAATTCGTTTCGCAAACACCTGTTGCTCAATAAAATACGCTCTTTAATGCGTAATTAGAACTTATCATTTCGCACATTTCGAACCGAGAATATTTATGCAATATGATACAATTCCAAATAAGAAAACTTTGGCAAAATGAAGGCTCTGAGATTGAAAATTTATCAACGAAAAAAGATTTTTCTGGAAATATGGCCGTTATTTGCGGTTAGCGCAACTACCTGGTTTTCAACGAGTTGAAAAATCCTTACAAAAGTGAATCAAGTAAATTGGCGGTTTTGATCACCAAAACTGGCGCTTTTGCTCATCGAAATTGGCGCTTTCGGTCATCGAAACCGCCAATTTAAGTCGGTGATTTCGATAGGTACGTTTAAGTATTTTAGTAATCAATTGGATGAATTAACAAAACCAAGCCCCTAAATTTACATTTTTAAAGATTTCATCACGACTCGTTTCCACGAGAAGGAGTGAAAACTCATACAAAAAATGCGACTACCCACCTAAGCGCAAATGCCTGATTATCAGCAAGTTTATATTTATGCATTTTTGGCGTTTCTAAAAGACGGAAAAAAGGAACCATCAGTCTAATTCAGGCAAGGCCTAAAATGGTTATTTTCCTTTCAAAACACCGATTTTTCATACACAAAAGATTTAAAGTCAACTCGTTGGATTTCTAGGCATCCGTATCGTGCAATTCTCATGCACGCTCGGATACCGCCTTTTGGAAAGAACGGTAGTTCCTCTCTTCTATCGGGGCCTCAGCTCATCAGAGACCCGTTGATTGGTGGAGCTGCTCCAGGTTCTGTTGCCAAATGTCATAGAGCGATTCCTCGTCCTCAGGCAAGGCGAAATCGGTTATCACCAGGATATAGTCACCCGTGATGTCGCTACGTTCGATGAGCAATTCCCAGTAGACTTCGGTATCGGCTTCGTCGTCCCAAGCAAACCGGATGCGCTCCTGACGGTCCTCTTCCAGCACACGCGCTGACTTTATCTCGTGATGGCTCCACGTTTCTCCCCAAGTGAACGATAGGTTCTCACCCTCGCGCGTCACTTCGTCGGCTATCCATTTCTTCAATCCCGCGTCGGTAGACAAGAGGGGCCATATGATGTTGGCATGCTTACATCGCAACTCATGCTCGATTCTTATCTTCTTTTTTTTCATGCAGATTCGTTTATAAATAGGACTTTCTTAGTAATAACGGTTAAGTTTACGCCACAAAATTACAATTTTTCTTCCTTATTACAAAAATATTTTCCAAATTATTTTGGTCATTAAAACTTTTTAATTACCTTTGCACCCGCAATTCGGCAATGGCCGGTTGTCCACACCCTAAGATGTGGTTTTTCGGGGCGAGGTAGCTCAGCTGGTTAGAGCGTCGGATTCATAATCCGGAGGTCGTGGGATCGTGACCCACCCTCGCTACACGAGGCGGGAACAAGTTGCAAGGCTCTGTTCCCGCCTCGGTTTTCTGCCACTTTGTCGCTCATTGGAATTGACATAAATAAATAATGTGGCGGAAAGATAAAAAAATGTGGAGAAACATGCGGAAAGTTCAGGGCAATTTTGTAATTTTGCAGTCCAATTCACATTTTTAAAGCACGAACATTCTTAAAACGATAGGCAGAAAGAAATTATGGCTGGAACGAAAAAAATGAAGACCGCTTTGGTATCGGTCTTTCACAAAGATGGTCTCGACGAACTGCTCGCCAAGCTCAATGCTGAAGGCGTGAAGTTCTTGTCGACAGGTGGCACTCAGAAATTCATCGAGGGCCTGGGTTACGAATGCAAGACGGTGGAGAGCGTGACAACGTATCCTTCCATCCTTGGCGGACGCGTGAAGACGCTGCACCCGAAAGTTTTCGGAGGCATTCTGGGACGTCGCGACGACGAGGGCGACCAGCAGCAAATGGCTCAGTATGAGATTCCCGAAATCGACTTGGTCATCGTGGACCTCTATCCCTTTGAACAGACCGTAGCCAGTGGTGCTAGCGAAGCCGACATCATCGAGAAGATCGACATCGGCGGCATCTCGCTCATCCGTGCCGGCGCAAAGAATTTCAAGGACGTCGTCATCGTTCCCTCGAAGGCAGAATACGGAGTACTGCTCGACATACTCAACAAGCAGGGAGCCGAAACCACCCTCGAGCAGCGCCGCATGTTCGCCACCAAGGCCTTCGGCGTGAGCAGCCATTACGACACTGCCATCCACTCGTGGTTTTCAAAATAAGAATACAAACCGGGCGACACGAGGCGTGAGATGAAGACCTCCACCTCGATGGCGCCCCCAAACAAGACATAAAAGACAATGGGATTTTTTTCATTCAGACAAGAGATTGCAATGGACCTCGGAACGGCCAACACAATCATCATCAGCGATGACAAGATTGTGGTGGACGAACCGTCTGTAGTGGCCCTCGATCGCCGCACCGACAAGATGATTGCCGTAGGCGAAAAGGCCAAGATGATGTATGAGAAGGAACACCCGGGCATCAGAACCATCCGCCCTCTGCGCGATGGTGTCATCGCCGACTTCACGGCCTGCGAGCAGATGATGCGCGGACTTATCAAGATGGTACATACGGGAACACACCTGTTCTCTCCCTCACTACGCATGGTGATTGGCGTGCCTTCAGGCTCAACGGAAGTAGAACTCCGCGCCGTTCGCGATTCTGCCGAGCATGCCGACGGACGTGACGTATACCTGATTTTCGAGCCGATGGCAGCTGCTATTGGTATCGGTCTCGACGTAGAAGCCCCCGAAGGCAACATGATTGTTGACATAGGTGGTGGTACAACCGAAATTGCCGTTATCTCGCTGGGTGGCATCGTTGCCAACAACAGCATCAAGGTGGCTGGCGACGACCTCACGGCTGACATTCAGGACTATATGAGTCGTCAGCACAACGTGAAGGTTTCTGAGCGTATGGCCGAGCGCATCAAAATCAATGTTGGCGCCGCACTGACCGACCTGGGCGAGGAAGCGCCTGAGGACTATGTGGTTCATGGACCTAACAAGATCACGGCTCTGCCTATGGAGGTGCCCGTCTGCTACCAGGAAATCGCTCATTGCCTTGACCGCACCGTAGCTCGCATCGAGACGGCCGTGCTCAACGCTTTGGAGAACACACCGCCAGAGCTCTATGCCGACATCGTGAAGAACGGCATCTACCTCACCGGTGGCGGCGCACTTCTGCGCGGTCTCGACAAGCGTCTGACAGACAAGATCAACATCCCCTTCATCGTAGCAGAGGATCCCTTGCATTGCGTTGCGAAAGGTGCGGGCATCGCACTGGAGAACGTTGACAGATTCTCGTTCCTGATGAGATAACGGCGAAAGGACAGCTATGCGGAATCTCTGGGCATTTCTGGCGAAATATCACCATTGGTTCCTGTTTGTTCTTCTCGAAGTGATCTGCGCCGTGCTGCTGTTCCGGTTCAATAGCTATCAGGGCAGCGTCTTTGTCTCCTCGGCAAACGTCGCGGCGGGCAAGGTGTATGAGCTGGATGCTCAGGTGGAGACATTCTTCAGCCTGACGAAAATCAACGAGCAGCTCACGCAACGCAACCTCTATCTGGAGCGACAGGTGGCTCAAATGTCCGAACAAATGACCGAGCTCACTCGCGACAGCAACTTCCTGAAGAACAACCAGCTGCGCCTTCTGGCCGACTACAAGCTCATTCCGGCCAAGGTGATAACCAATTCGCTCGACAAGAAAGACAACTTCATCACACTCGACAAAGGCAGCGCCGATGGCGTGCGCCGCGATATGGGTGTGGCGTGCGGCAATGGCATCGTGGGAGTTGTCTATCTGGTGTCGAGCCATTATTCTGTTGTCTTGCCCGTACTCAACAGCCACACCAACGTGAGTGTGTCTATCAAGAACCGAGGCTACTTCGGGTATCTGCGATGGAATGGCACTACGACGGCCGACACCGCCTATATGGACGACATCCCCCGACACGCAAAGTTCCGCAAGGGCGATAGCATCGTCACCAGCGGTTATAGCAGCATCTTCCCGCCAGGAATGCTTGCCGGACACATCGCAAAGATTTACAACTCGACCGACGGACTCTCCTATAGGGCGAAGGTCAAGTTGTCCACCGACTTTGGCAACTTGCGCGACGTCTGCATCATCGACGACACACGCATGAAAGAGCGCATCGAACTGATGCGTGCCGCTGAAGATAGCATCAAACCGCAATCAACTCCCAAACCGTAAGAGCGTCATGACAACAGATTTCTTCAAACGGGTATGGGCGTTCGTGCTCTTCTGTCTGCTTCAGGCACTTATCCTGAATCACATCCATTTGTTGGGCTACGCTACGCCTCTGCTCTTCGTCGACTTCGTGCTCTCCTTCAAACGAGGCACGGCTCGATGGGCTATTCTGTTGTGGTGCTTTGCGCTGGGTCTGTGCATCGACATCTTTTCCAATACGCCGGGTGTCGCTTCTGGTTCGATGACGTTGATGGGTCTGCTTCAGCCCTATCTGCTTGAGCCATTCGTCCCACGCGATAGTGCCGACGACCTTGTGCCGTCCATGCGGACGCTTGGCGTCAGCAAGTTCATCACCTATGCGCTCATCATGGTCGTCATCTTCACCATTGTCTTCTTCGCGCTCGAAGCTTTCTGCTTCTACAATTGGCAACAATGGCTCATCACGGTGGGAAGCAGCATCGCGCTGACGTTTGTATTAATACTGGTTATCGAGAATATCTGGAATAAATGAAAGGCGACTACGAACTTGAAAACAGGAAGTTTGTAATCGGTGGGGTGGCTATCGTTGTGGTGATTGTCTATCTCATCAGGCTCTTCACACTCCAGATTCTTAGCGACGACTACAAGAAAAACGCCGATAGCAACGCTTTTCTCAAGAAAATAGAATTCCCCGCTCGAGGCATCATCACCGACAGAAACGGCGAGTTGCTCGTCTTCAACCAGCACTCTTACGACCTGATGGTGGTGATGAACGAAGAGAGCGGACGCCTCGACACATTGGAATTCTGTCATGCGCTGGGCATCACGAAGGAATACTTCATCAAACGAATGAAGGAAATCAAGAACCTGCCCGGCTATTCGCGCTACACCCAGCAACTCTTCATGAGCCAGCTTTCCGAGAAAGACTTCAGCATCTTTCAGGAAAAGATGTACCGTTTTCCCGGCTTCTACATCCAGCATCGCACACTCCGCCAATATGTCTATCCTTACGCCGCACACGTGCTGGGCGACGTAGCAGAGGCGTCGCCTTCGGACATTGAGGAAGACGAATACTATCAGATGGGCGACTATATTGGCAAGCAGGGTATTGAACGCAGCTACGAGAAAGAACTTCGCGGCGAGAAAGGAATCCAGATATTGCTTCGCGATGCCCACGGACGCATTCAGGGAAACTACATGGATGGGGCGCTCGATAGCAAGCCCGTACCGGGCAAAGACCTCAAACTGAGCATCGACATCAAGCTTCAGGCACTTGGAGAAAGGCTGATGGAAGGAAAGATTGGCAGCATCGTGGCCATCGAACCTGCCACGGGCGAAGTGCTCTGCATGGTATCGTCGCCCACCTACGACCCCCGTCTGATGATTGGTCGTCAACGAGGCAAACGCCATAGAGAGCTCCAGCTCGACCCGCAGAAGCCACTTCTCAACCGAAGCATCATGGGACAATACCCGCCGGGCTCGACGTTCAAGACCTCTCAGGGCCTCACCTTCATGACCGAAGGCATCATCGATCCCGAGAACACCGCCTACCCTTGTCATCGCGGATTCGTCTTCAAAGGCCTGCGTGTTGGTTGTCACGGTCACGGTTCACCACTTTCGCTGGTGCCCGCACTCAGCACATCGTGCAACGGTTATTTCTGCTGGGGCCTTTACTACATGTTGGGCAACAAGACTAAATACGGAAGCGTTCAGAAGGCGATGAACACATGGCGCGACTATATGGTCAGCATGGGCTTCGGTTACAAACTGGGCATCGACCTTCCCGGCGAGAAGCGCGGCCTCATCCCAAATGCCGATTTCTACGACAACGCCTATAAGAAAGACTGGAGCGGACTGACGGTCATCAGTATCAGTATTGGTCAGGGCGAGGTGAACCTCACCCCTCTTCAGATTGCCAATCTGGGTGCGACGATTGCCAATCGCGGGTATTTCTACACGCCTCACGTGGTGAAGAGCGTCAAGGGCGAGCCTCTACGCAAGGAGTTCACCGAGCGCCACTACACGAAGGCAAGCCGCGAATCCTACGACTACGTGGTGAAAGGCATGCGTTCATCGGTGATGGGCGGAACGTGTAAAGCCCTCAACCGTAGCGATATCATCATGTGCGGAAAGACCGGTACCGCCCAGAACCGAGGCCACGACCACTCCGTCTTCATGGGTTTTGCACCAATGGACAACCCCAAGATTGCCATCGCCGTCTATGTGGAGAACGGCGGTTTTGGTGCACAGTTCGGCGTACCTATCGGCGGACTGATGATCGAACAATATCTCCACGGTGAACTATCAGCCGCATCCGAAGGCCGTGCGGCATCCTTCCAAAGCAGACATATCTCCTATGGCACAACCGAACGATAATCAACCGGGCGTTCTGCGCTCACTCGACTGGTGGACCATCGGCATCTATCTGATGCTGCTGGCCTTTGGATGGATCAGCGTATGCGGAGCCACCTACACCTTTGGCGAGACCGACATCTTCAGTTTCGCCAGCAACTCCGGCAAGCAATTGGTGTGGATTGGCACAGCCGTTGTGCTGGGTCTGGTCATCATGTTGCTCGACGACCGTTTCTTCGACACCTTTGCCTACGTGCTCTACGGTGCGCTTGTCCTACTTCTGATAGCCACCATCTTCAATCCCCACGAGATCAAGGGGTCACGCTCGTGGCTTGTCTTGGGCCCATTGCGCTTGCAACCTGCCGAATTCGCCAAGTTCGCTACGGCGCTATGCATCTCCAAATACATGAGTTCCTATGGTTTCTCGCTACACGACGCGAAGCAATTTGCCATTGCATGTGGCATAATCATTCTTCCCATGTGTTGCATCGTGTTACAGAAAGAAACCGGTTCGGCCCTTGTCTACATCTCGTTCTTCCTCATGTTCTACCGCGAAGGAATGACGGGCAGCCTGTTGTTCACGGGCGTTGCTTTGGTGGTTTACTTCGTCATCGGCATCCGTTTCGAGGATGTCATGCTTTGGGATACCCCGACATCGGTTGGAAAGTTCTGCGTATTGATACTGGTACAGACCTTCACCGCCTTCATGGTTCTCACCTACGGCGGCGACCGTCGGAAGTTCCGCCTGATTTTGATTTCGTGTATGGGTGCCACGCTTCTGGCATTGCTATTCTCCAAATACGTCATTCCCTTCGACATCGTCTGGGTTCAGATGGCCATAACAGCCGCTTTGATAGGCTATCTGGTGTATCAAGGCTTGTCGACGCGCATACGAAACTACTACTATATCGCCTTGTTTGCGCTGGGTTCGGTCATCTTCTTCAACACCGCCGACTACGTGCTCAACAATGTTCTCCAAGAACACCAACGTACGCGTATCAACGTGTTGCTCGGACTTGACAACGACATCAAGAAGGCCGGCTACAATGTTCACCAGAGCGAGATTGCTATTGGCTCGGGCGGTCTGATAGGAAAGGGATTCCTCAACGGCACCCAGACAAAGCTGAAGTATGTGCCCGAGCAAGACACCGACTTCATTTTCTGTACCGTAGGCGAAGAAGAAGGCTTCCTGGGTTGTGCCATCGTGCTGGGCCTTTTCCTGGCACTCATCCTCCGGCTCATCCATTTATCCGAGCGACAACCATTC
The DNA here is from genome assembly GCA_024681705.1 of Prevotella sp. GTDB lineage: Bacteria > Bacteroidota > Bacteroidia > Bacteroidales > Bacteroidaceae > Prevotella. Next base: position 4,569 of record JAILAI010000007.1, on the reverse strand, counting down.
CGTTTCGGGCGTGTCTATGGCTATTGCGTGCTCAGCATCTTCCTGTTCCACCTATTTATCAATGTGGGAATGGTGCTGGGCCTCACCCCCGTCATCGGCATTCCCCTCCCCTTCTTCAGCTATGGAGGCTCCTCCTTGTGGGGTTTCACCATTCTCCTGTTCATCTTCCTCCGCATCGATGCGGGTCGCAATCTGGTGAGAACCTGACCCTGTGCGGAAACAATAAAGTCTTTAAAGACCCTTACTTGTCCTTAAAGACTTAGTCCGCCATCAACAAAAACGGCTCCCTTTCGGAAGCCGTTAGATTGAATCTGCTAATGAGTATGTATTTTATTACTCGGGAAGGCTGATAGCCTCAGAGGGGCAAACACCAGCGCAAGTTCCGCACTCAGTGCAAGCATCTGGGTCAATCGAGTAACGCTCGCCCTCGGAGATTGCTCCAACGGGGCACTCATCAATACATGTACCGCATGCGATACAATCTTCACCAATTACGTAAGCCATATTATTCTTTCCTTTTGTTAATTAATACATTTATTGTCAGTGCAAAGGTAATCAATAATTTGTACGATACCTACTTTTAGGTATTTTATTTTTGTGGATTTAACAACATTTTACACTATTGTGGGTATTACGACCATGTTTCCTCGCCTTTTACACAATAAAAAGTCCTCGCGCGCGTTATATAAATAATGAGAAGACACATCATAGCTATCGTACTGCTCCTGCTGACGCTCATCGACGCCTCAGCACAGGAGAAACGCGTACAGAACAGGCCCTATACCGACCTGCGGCCGTTCCATTTCGGTGTGGTGGTGGGAACCCACCTTCAGGACATCGAATTTGAGAACATTGGCATGCAGGTCATCACAAATGAGGATGGCACCACCCAGGAGAAACTGATCACCTGCGATCAGGACCGTTGGGACGGCGGCTTCACCGTGGGTGTGCTCGGCGAAGCGCGACTCGGCACCTACTTCGCCCTGCGTTGTGCACCGACGCTCTATTTCGGTAACCGGCACCTCACCTTCCACAACTTCACCGACAAGATGGAAGACGGAGCACCCATCATCCGCCGCCAAGACATGAAGAGCATCTACATTGCTACCGATTTCAACCTCATCTATAGTGCCCAGCGCTTCAACAACCACCGTCCCTACATGCTTGTTGGCCTGAATCCTATGGTGAATCTGTCGGGCAAGGACGAGGACATCATCCGCCTGAAGAAGTTCGACTGCCTGCTCGAAGTGGGTATCGGATGCGACTTCTACCTGCCTTTCTTCAAGTTACGCCCCGAATTGAAGTTCGGCTACGGACTGATGAACACGTTCGACACCGATCATGCCAGCAAGATGAAGGACCGCAATCAGGTTGTCTACACCAATTCCGTACGTAATTCACGCAGCAAGATGGTGTGCCTCACCTTCTACTTCGAATAGCCGACATTGGTCTATCACCTCCCAAGAAAGTAACAGAAATCGCTCTTTGTGACACCTGCTACCCATTTGTAGGTAGCCCCGTTCATCACTTGAAACGGCAAACTTTCTTCCCCATATTACAATGATAGCGACATCAAGAACCGTGACTGGAGATTGTCTATGTCACTTCTTGAGAAGAATATTGTCAACTTCCACGAAAATCTTCGTTTCAATCTGCGCAAAAGGTACTGATTGTCTTAAAAAAGGGAAATGTGGACATCACTTTGCCTTTGTCGTCTAGAAAAAGGCAGAAATGAAACGAATAATTAACTTTAATGCGTATAAGCTAAAGGACAAACGCAAAAAATTTCGTAACTTTGCACCGAGAATCACTGAAAACCATTTGAAAATGAATCAACTGTTCGCAAAATCATTCTTACTAGGCCTCACATTATGCTCTGTAGAGGCAAATGCACAACTTTCAAGCAATCCCGACAAGTTCCTGGGAAACATCACAACGAGCTACCAAGTTGACTACGGCAACGAACCGTTCTACACGCTCTGGAACCAGATTACGCCAGAGAACGAATCGAAATGGGGCTCCATCGAGGGGCGAGCCCGCGGTACGTACAATTGGAACGGGTGCGACAACGCTTACAACTATGCCAAGCAGCACAACTTCCCCTTCAAGTTCCATTGTCTCATCTGGGGATCTCAGTATCCCACCTGGATGAACAACCTGTCGACCGACCAGCAATACAAAGCCATCGAGGAGTGGATGGACGCCATCAAGCAGCGCTATCCCGACCTGCCGCTTATCGACGTGGTGAACGAAGCCATCGTCGGTCACGCTCCCGCTCCCTACAAAGCAGCACTGGGAGGCGACGGCAAGACGGGCTACGACTGGATTATCAAGGCATTCAAGATGGCGCACGAGCGCTGGCCCGACGCCATTCTCATATATAACGACTACAACACGTTCCGCTGGCAGAAGACCGAGTTCATCGATCTGGTGAAGAAACTACGCGACGCCGGAGCGCCTATCGACGCCTACGGATGCCAGTCGCACGACCTCACCGACATGGAGGTCAGCAGTTTCAAAGCGGCAATGGATGAAATCCAGAATGAGCTACAGATACCGATGTACAGCACCGAATACGACATCGGCACTTCCGACGACCAGAAGCAGTTGCAACGCTACAAAGAGCAGATTCCCTACATGTGGGAGGCGGGCTATTGTGCGGGCGTCACGCTCTGGGGCTACATCTACGGAAAGACCTGGACCACCGACGGCAACTCGGGCATCATCAAGAACGGTCAGGACCGTCCGGCAATGACCTGGCTTCGTCAGTACATGCAGACCGATGCCGCCAAACAGGCCCCCAGTCCATTCCCTGGAATGGTGAAGGAAGCATCGGTATACGTTAAGCCAAAGGGTCTGTGCGTAGCGAAAGGCGAGGCAATGCCCATCACGGTGAACGCCCGACTTCGCACCAAGACCATCGACCACATTGATCTCTACGTGAACAACGCCTTGCAGGCTACGCTCACATCGGCGCCTTATGTCGCTGAATACGTACCGACAGAACTGGGACACTACAACGTGAAGGCCGTAGTGGTGGCCACCGACGGCTCGAAATACGAGCGCCTGTCGGGCTTCACGGCCTACAACCGCTTCCCCTTCAAGGATCCGATCGAGATTCCAGGAACGATTGAAGCCGAAGACTTCGACATCGGAGCTGAGGGCTACACCTATCACGACTCGGACAACAAAAACGAAGGCACCACCAGCTATCGCACTGATTCTCAGGGCGTAGACATCGTCGCCGGCAACGGCAACTATGCCATCGGCTACACGGTTGATGGCGAATGGATGGAATATACCGTGAACGTCACGCAGGCCTTGCAATACGAATACGAAGTGACGGTGGCATCGGGAACCACAGGCTCGGGATTCTCCATCGGTCTTGTAACCGACGACGAAGTGAAAACACTTGCCAAGGTCAGCGTTCCGAACACTGGCAGCTGGGATACCTACAAGACCGTAAAAGGCAGATTCAACAGCCGTCTGGAGCTTGGCAAGCAGGTGCTCCGCATTACCATCGACAACCCGTACGTCAACATCGACAACGTGCGTCTGCTACCCAACCCAACAGGCATCCAGCCCATCATGAGTGCCGACCAGACTACCGACGGTGCGGCCTACAATCTGCTCGGTTCGAAAGTCAATAGCCAGTACAAGGGTATTGTCATCCAAAACGGAAAGAAACTGATAAGGAAATAAGGTCTTTATCGACTATAAAAGCCCCGAACGCCGCGAAAGAACTCGTGCGCTCGGGGCTTTTGCTTTTGGAATCCCCATGTGGAAACTACAAACATTAACGGACTTCGTGAGCATACGACAAAATACGTTTACCTATTTTAACGAATTTCACTCCTGGATTTGTTAAAAAACACCTTCAAAAAACACCAAAATTTCGGAGCAAAACTACCCACATATCTATCCCCTTTTTGCAATGTCGAGATGGCAGTCGAAAAGGCGGTTGAGCAAAACCGACAGTTTTGATCATCGAAATTGGCGCTTTTGATCATCGAAACTGCCGCTTTTGCTCATCGAAACTGTCGGTTTTGGTCACCCATTTTTCGGGTTTTCCTGCATAATTACAGTATTTTTATTCTAAAAATTTGTCGGTGAATTTGTAAGCGTTTGACAATCAATAACTTACGCTAACGCCTCGTGGCTGGCTTATTTGGGTGCTTCGGACTTGCCGATTCAAAATTTTTAAATCTCCGTGTTAAAGGAATGGCGCCTAATAGTAAAAAAATGTTATAGAGAATATCTTTGTTCCTTGTCGAAAGTCCTATGGGAGAGTTCAACTCCGTCTCCGTCTTTCATCGTGACTACCGTCTGTCTTCGCCTTGTCCTACGTCTTGATGCCCAACCGACAACATGAATTTCGCATTAAAAGATTTTGTTTTCTCGCATTTTCTTTGTAAGTTTGCACAAAATTTCATCGACCCTTTCCCGCTTTATGGAAAACAATATACCCCAACAGTGGAATAAGTTCTACTTGAAAGACGTGTCGTTCGTCAACCTGATGACGCGCCGCATCTACAATGTGCTCATTGTGGCCAACCCCTACGATGCCTT
>JAILAI010000006.1 GCA_024681705.1 Prevotella sp. | reverse complement strand
TATTCCTCGCCGAAATAGTGGAGCAGCATCTTACGGCGACATACGCTCGACTCGGCGTAGGCAGCCGTCTCTTGGAGCAGCTGGCGGCCAATGTCCTGCTCGGCCACTGGCTTTCCCTCCATGAACTTCTCCAGTTTCTTCAGGTCTTTATAGCTGTAGAAGGCGATGCAACGGCCTTCTCCGCCGTCGCGACCAGCGCGTCCCGTTTCCTGATAGTAGCCCTCAAGACTCTTGGGGATATCGTAGTGGATGACGAAGCGCACGTCGGGCTTGTCGATGCCCATGCCAAAGGCGATGGTGGCCACGATGACGTCGATGCGCTCCATGAGGAAGTTATCCTGCGTCTCCGAGCGCGTCTGACTATCGAGTCCGGCATGATAGGGCGCGGCCTTTATCTCGTTGGCACAGAGCACGGCGGCCAATTCCTCCACCTTCTTGCGCGAGAGGCAATAGATGATGCCGCTCTTTCCGGCGTTCTGGCGGATGAACCGGACAATCTGCTTGTCTATCTCCTTGGTCTTTGGCCTCACCTCGTAGTAGAGGTTGGGTCTGTTGAACGAACTCTTGAACTCGGTGGCATCGAGGATTCCAAGGCTTTTCTTGATGTCGGTGCGCACCTTGTCGGTGGCTGTCGCCGTGAGCGCGATGATGGGCGCCTTGCCTATTTCGTTGACGATGGGCCTGATGCGGCGATACTCCGGGCGGAAATCGTGTCCCCACTCCGAGATGCAATGGGCCTCGTCGATGGCGTAGAAGCTGATGTGACACGTCTTCAGGAACTCTACGTATTCGTCCTTTGTGAGCGACTCGGGCGCCACGTAGAGCAGTTTGGTCTTGCCGTTGGTGATGTCGTTTTTCACCTGGTCGATGGCCGCTTTGTTGAGCGACGAATTCAGATAGTGGGCCACACCATCCTCTTCGCTGATGCCGTTGATGACATCCACCTGGTTCTTCATCAGCGCGATGAGGGGCGAGATGACAATGGCGGTGCCCTCCATAATGAGCGAGGGCAGCTGGTAGCACAGCGATTTACCGCCGCCAGTGGGCATCAGCACAAACGTGTCGTTGCCGGCCAAGACGTTTCTGACAATAGCCTCCTGGTCACCTTTGAAAGTATCGAAGCCGAAGTATTGCTTGAGCTTCTGTGAGAGGTTCACTTCTTTCATCATAAAAAATGCAGTCTCCTTTCTTGCTACATGGATTTTTGTTTTCCGATAGTTGTTTGATAGATTAGTGATCGCACTGGCCTATCAGGCGCTTTGCTGAGAGGCCAGACGCGATTTGTTGAGCTGACGGCGCGCATAGTCGAGCGTCACAGTGAAAGTCTTTTCCTTCGTAGAAGGCTTTTCGAACATGGCGTCCATCATGACATTCTCCACAATGGAGCGCAATCCGCGGGCGCCGAGCTTGTATTCCACCGCCTGATCAACCAGATAGTCGAGCGTTTCCTCGGGGAAAGTCAGCTTGATGCCGTCCATCTTGAAGAGTTTCTCGTACTGCTTGACGATGCTGTTCTTGGGCTCCACGAGAATCTTTCTCAGGGCTGCGCGGTCGAGTGGATTCAGATAGGTGAGCACGGGCAGACGGCCGATGATCTCGGGAATGAGGCCGAACGACTTCAGGTCCTGAGGCAGGATGTATTGCATCATGTCCTTCTTGTCAATGTTGCGCACGTTCTGCACGCTATTGAATCCCACCACGTGGGTGTTCATGCGCTGGGCAATCTTACGCTCGATGCCGTCGAAGGCGCCTCCACAGATGAAGAGGATGTTGCGCGTGTCCACATGGATATAGTCCTGATCGGGATGCTTGCGCCCGCCCTTTGGCGGTACATTTACCATCGTTCCCTCGAGTAGTTTCAGCAGACCTTGTTGCACGCCCTCGCCACTCACGTCGCGCGTGATGTTGGGATTGTCGCTCTTGCGGGCAATCTTGTCGATCTCGTCGATGAAGACAATGCCACGCTGGGCAGCCTCCAGGTCGAAATCGGCCACCTGAAGCAGGCGGCTGAGGATGCTCTCCACGTCCTCGCCCACGTAGCCAGCCTCGGTAAAGACGGTGGCATCGACAATGGTGAAGGGCACGTCGAGCAACTTTGCAATGGTGCGGGCCAGCAAAGTCTTGCCCGTTCCGGTGCTTCCCACAAGGATGATATTGCTCTTCTCGATTTCCACACCGTCGTCATCCTTGGGCTGCAACAGGCGCTTATAGTGGTTGTATACGGCTACGGAGAGATAGCGCTTCGCCTCGTCCTGTCCGATAACATACTGGTCGAGGTATTCCTTTATCTCACGCGGCTTCGGCACTTTCTTCAGCTGGAACTTCCCGTCCTTGCGACTACCGCTCGGTTCGACCTCAGCAAGGCCCGACGACTGCACAATCTCGTAGGCCTGCTGGGCACAGTTCTCGCAGATGTAACCGTTGATACCGGTGATGAGGAGTTTCACGTCGCGCTCTCCTCGTCCGCAGAAATTACATACTTTCTTCATTCTCTGTGGCCTGCTTTTTCTTTAGCACCTGATCAATCATTCCATATTCGCGAGCCTCTTCAGCCGTCATCCAGTAGTTGCGGTCGCTGTCTGCCCATACCTTATCGAAAGGCGTATGCGAATGCTCACTGATGATGTTGTAGAGCTCTTTCTTGAACTTCATGATTTCCTTGGCCTCAATCTCGATGTCGGAAGCCTGACCCTGAACACCACCAAGCGGCTGGTGAATCATCACACGGCTGTGGGTGAGCGCCGAACGCTTGCCTTCCTTTCCGCTGACGAGCAGCACGGCGGCCATCGATGCGGCCATACCGGTGCAGAGCGTGTTCACGTCGGAAGAAATGAACTGCATCGTGTCGTAGATGCTCAGGCCTGCGGTGACGCTACCACCGGGAGAGTTGATGTAGATAGTCACGTCGTTCATGTCGACGCTATCCAGATAGAGCAGCTGGGCTGTGAGCGTGTTGGCGGTATAGTCGTCGATCTCTGTGCCCAAGAAGATGATGCGGTCCATCATCAGGCGCGAGAACACATCCATCTGCGTAACGTTCAGCTGACGCTCCTCCAGGATGTAAGGGTTGAGATACTGGGCCTGTGCCTTCATCACATCGTCGAGCACCAGACCATTCATTCCAAGATGTTTTGTTGCGTATTTTCTAAAATCGTTCATCATTTTTTCAGTGTTTTTTTAAAGCGTAAAAAAGAGATTATCCATCTTTTTCAGTTATCTTAATACAAAGATAAGCAAAAAAAATGGATAACCCCTTATGTTAAATGATAAATTTTCGAAAAAAAAGGTTTTTTAAGCCTGTTCGCCCTCAAAAAGCTTGTTGAACTCGTCGAGAGTGACTGTTTTCTCGTTGAGTTTCACCACGGGCTTCACAGCAGCGGTGAGCTTGCGGTCAATGCTGCGGTCAACGAGGCTTTCAACATATTCTTTCTTCTTGAGCATGTCCTGAGCATAGTTCTCGAGGTACTCGTCGGGAATGTTGCTCATGCCATATTGTGCGAACTGAGCGCGGGCAGCCTCCTTGGCGGCTTCCTTCACGTCGGCGTCCTCAATCTTGATGCCGAGAGCGCTGACGAGCTGCTCCTTGATGAGGTGCCACTTCAGTTCCTGGATGCTCTTGTCGAAGTTCTTATCCACGAACTCCTCGTCCTTGTCCTTATTATTGTTCTTCATGACGCGCTTGAGCAGCTCTTCGGGGAAGGTGAGGTCACCCACTTTCTCCTCGCAGTACTTGCGCAGGTCAATCATAAAGCGGAAGTCGGAGTCGTTGACAAACTGTGCCTTCATACCTTCGGCAATCTTCTCGCGGAACTCCTTCTCGTCCTTCACGACACCTTCGCCGTAAACGCTGTCAAAGAGTTCCTGGTTCACCTCAGACTTCACGTAGCGGTTAATCTCGGTAACCTGGAAGCTGAAGTCGCCTGTGTGGAAGCCCAGATCAGCCTTGTCTATCTTCAGGAACGAAGCCAACTCAGCGTCGCTCTCGTAGGCCTTACGGGGATTCAACGTGATGACATCGCCAAGCTTGGCACCCTCGAACAGTTTCTTCTGGTCCTCATCCTTGATATAGGTGGGCATCACCGTAGCGCCGCTCACCTCGATGCCGCCTTCCTTGGTGCTACCGTCGGCGTCGAGCTCGCGAAGGTCACCCTTCACAACGTCGTTCTCCTGGTACTCTTCCACATTCTCGTTGTGGCCAGCACGCTGGGCAAACGCCTCGATCTGACGGTTCACCATCTCGTCGTCCACGGTGATGGTGTAGTAGTCCACCTTGTCCTTTGCGGTGAGCTCGATCTTGAACTCGGGAGCTACTGCGATATCGAACACAAAAGTATAGGGAGCTGCGCCCTCCACATCGACGGCTTCTTGCTTTTCCGACGGCATGGGTTCGCCCAGCATCTGGATTTTATTCTCGTTTACATACTTATAAATCTCTTCACCAAGCAGGCGATTGATCTCATCAACCTTCAAGGCTGTGCCATACTGGCGCTTAATCATGCCCATGGGCACCATGCCGGGACGGAAGCCGGGCATCTGAGCCTTCTTGCGATAGTCCTTCAGTTTCTTCTCAACATTTGCCTGGTAGTCGGCCTCCTCGACCGTCAGAGTCATCAGGCCATTCACCTTGTCAGGGTTCTCGAATGTTACTTTCATCTGTCTTGTTATTTTTATCTGTTTTTAATAATTATCACGTCTGCATAGCCTGCACATCTCACATGTACAGGCCTCAACAGTCCAAATTGGGGTGCAAAATTACGGAATATTTTTCTAATATTATTATATAAGGTAGAAAAATACGATTTTTTAACGCGTCAAGCTTTTTCTTCTTGCTGCCGTTTGCGCTCGTCGATGAGCTGGAAGTCTTTCTTCTGGAGTACGAAATTGGTACCGAGGTACTTCTCCTTCACAATAGGATTGGTGGCCAGTTCCTCGGGATTTCCCTTAAACAGAATACGGCCTTCAAACAGCAGATAGGCACGGTCGGTGATGTTCAACGTCTCGTGCACATTGTGATCGGTGATGAGAATGCCGATGTTACGGTATTTCAGCTGCCACACGATGTGCTGGATGTCTTCCACGGCAATAGGGTCTACGCCAGCGAAAGGCTCGTCGAGCATGATAAACTTAGGCTCGATGGCCAGGCAACGGGCAATCTCAGTGCGTCGGCGCTCACCACCCGACAGTTGATCACCCTTGTTCTTGCGAACCTTTTGCAGGCGGAACTCGTCTATCAGACTCTCCAGTTTCTCAAGGCGGTAGGCCTTTGGCTTGCCTGTCATCTCGAGCACCAACATGATGTTGTCTTCAACGCTCATCTTGCGAAACACCGAGGCCTCCTGAGGCAGATAGCCGATACCAGCGCGTGCACGCTTGTAAACGGGGTATCCAGTTATCTCCTTTTCGTCGATGAAGATATGGCCGGCATTCGGCACGATAAGACCAGTGGTCATATAGAACGACGTGGTCTTTCCGGCACCGTTAGGACCAAGCAGACCTACAATCTCACCTTGTCGCACATTGATGGACACGTCGTTCACCACCGTACGCTTGCCGTAACGCTTCACCAGTCCCTCTGCACGCAGGATACTGCCCTGAGGCTGCGTGGTGGTATCCGAACCCGATGTGGGCTCTGACTCCGTCGTGAATTCAATCTCGGGCTCGCCTGTGGTCTCGTTTTCCACCTCAGCCTCCATCTCTGGCATTGCCAATATTTCTTCTGTTTCGCTCATTTCTATCGGTTTATCCGTTTCTCACGGCCTTGCTCCGCTCGCGAAGACATGCCGCTTTAGGAATGCAAAGATACGCATTCCGCCATTCTCCACCAAACGTTTAATGTTTTTTATGCTTTCCAATCGCCCTTTTCGCCAGCGACAAAGAGCCAGCGAACGGTGACGGATTGGCAGTCCACAACCGCCATAGCGTAACATCATTCTGTCTTGAAACCGTCGCGCTCGGCTTTCAACCGCATGCGCTCGATGCGTTCGTCGAAATCGGGATGCGACGAGAAGGCAGAAAGCAGATTGTCAAATTTGGAGTCTTCCCGCTCCGACAATGCGGCCAACTTTTTGAAAGCGAGCCCCATTGCCCAGGGATTCTTGCCTGAACGCTTCAAGAACTCGTAACCGTAGTCATCGGCCTGCGTTTCATGTACTCGCGAGTGCTTGGCCGATAGCGCCGCACTGCTCAGCTCGCCGACAAACGAATCCGAGAGTGCCGCCCAAGTATCGCTCATCGCCCCCAAGGCGTCGGAAGCGGCGCTACGAAGCAACGCACTGCGCCAGGCTTTCTTCGTATGACGAAGGGCCACATGACCTATCTCATGCCCCAATACGCCCAGCAGTTCGTTGTCATTGAGCACATCCATCAATGCAGAAAACACACGCACGCTGCCATCGGGACAGGCAAAGGCGTTCACATCGGTGGTCTTGTAGACCTTGAAGTTCAGCTTGATGCCATCAGCATCTTTCATGCCCTTGGTGAGTCTGGCCAATCGCTTGGCATAGGCTGTGGACGGACCGCATACCTTGTTCTTCTTGTCCATCTCCGCGACCTCTTCTTTCACAACCTCGGCCAACGTCTCATCTGAAATAGTTGCCGCCTGCCCTGCCTTCAGCACACCAGAAATCACGCGGCCCCAGGTCGACTGGGCGGGAGCAGCCGAGAACGTCATCCATAGCAACAGGACGATACCTATTCGTTTTAGACCTTCCTTCATACCTTTTTCCTTTTATTTTTGAAATTCTTTACGGACCATTGGTCCTTCTATCTTATTTCTTTATCACCTTTCGGCCATTATGAATATAGATACCAGAGCGACTGGGGGCTGTTGTCAAACGACGACCGTCAATAGTCCACCAGCTGTTCTGTCTGTTAGATTCATTTGCCATAACAGCAATGCCAGTTTCTCCTTTGAACGTCGCCACTATATCCGTAATCCGACATCCCCAGAACGGTGCCAGCACAGTCTCCACTTCGCTGCCGTCTTTCTTCAAAAGAACAGCACGAACCACGTTCACCTTATTCGTTCCGCCTTTGCTACACTGCAGGGTGACACGTCTCAACTGTTGTCCGAGACTACCACTATTAAAGTTGATGGTGGCCTGCTTGCTGCTCATACTGTTATAGCTCTCTTTGCCATCATTCAGTCCATAACACTTCACGCTCAACAAACCCGTTGGCGGTGTCTCTGCCAGTTCCACGCGTATGCCTGAGTACTCACTCAGATTAAGGGCATCGCCGGAATAGAGGTATAGTTCGCCGTACTGACTATTATAGGTAACAACTGTATATTCGTAGTCATAGTCATCGGAAGTAGGCAACTGAGGTTTATAGTTGTCGCCATAACAACCCTTCAATATACTCTCTGCAAGGTCGGGCTGGTTAAACATCGGCCACAAACGAGCCTGCCCGTCAGAGAGTCCCATCCAATAGAAAGTGGTCATGTTGTTGGCTTTCGTCTGTTCGACGAAGTAGCGGGCGAAAGACAACACATTGTCACGACGCACATCGTAGTCTCTCTCATTATCGTTGGCCGTTCCCCACTCGCCGAAAATCACCGGAGCACCTTTCGAAACGAGATGTTCATTCAAAGCTGAGAGCAGATCACTGACTTCGTTCTTGGTCGACGACAGATTCTTGACGTTTGGATAATAGTGCACTTCGAAGATAAGATGATTCTGCACATTGTCGCTAGGCAGGTTCATCATCTTCAAGGGGTCTTTCAGGTGAGTGTTCCACGTACCCGAACCACAACAAGCGCCATAGGTACAGACAATCAGATTGCGGTTTGCATTGTTACCTCCCGTTGCACGCACGGTATTGACAAAGCTCTGCGCGTAGCTGTTGATGGCATTATAAGCTGAGTTGGCTATGGTTGCATCATATTTCCCGCTGGCATTGAACGAAGCAAAGCACCATGAGTCCTTCACGTCGAGCATCTCGTTGTAGCCCTCGAAGAGCAAATGTTCGTCGTAGTTAATGAACTCATTGGCAATCTGTTGCCACAAAGTCTCAAAGCGGGCTTTCTGCTGGTTGAAGGCGCTCTCGTCTGCCACAAGCCACGCTGCATCATCGGCGCCAGTGTCGTGATGAACATTCAGAATGCAATACATGCCCTGATTGATGACATAGTCCACCACTTCGTGCACGCGGGCCATCCATGCTGCATCTACCTGATTCGATCCATTCATGTGCTGATACCACGTCACCGGAACACGTATGGCATTGAAACCAGCATTCTTCATCATCTTCATAAGATCCTCTTGGGTGATAGGCTGTCCCCAGGCGGTCTCGAAGTTCTCTGTTGAACCATTGATCCACGAACCGTTGGACTCGAGCGTATTGCCGAGATTCCATCCCACCTTCATATTTTGCACGGCCTCAGTGGCAGTCTCGAAATCGGCAGCACTTGCCACCTGACTCGAAAACACCATGAGCAATGCACACAAAAGATTCAGTTGTCTTTTCCTTTTCATCTTCCTGTTATTTTAATGATTGTTGTTTCTTTCCCTTTTGCTTCAGCCATCTACTATGAGCCGAAGCGTCAAAAGTCTTCAATGACTGCGTGCAAAGATAAGAAAACTATTCCGAACCACCAAACAATCAAACAAAAAGCACTGTAGTTCAAAACATATAAGACATACATTTTCAAACAAGCACAACATGAGAACGTGTTTATAAACACATCCCCATGTTGTATACTTGCATCACATATTTATTGGTTTTCTGTCTTCTGATTATAATGCTTCTGCAGCATGGCATACGTTCATCCCACCCTGGCCCCTCCCCCTCATATGGGAGGGGAGCGGCTGCGCATCGTATTTCCATCATCTGAAGACTTTTTCAAGTGGTCTCATTCAAGTTCTTAGCAAGCAAAGCGAACAAGTTCGAGAGCCACATGTACAAGGAGTTTGGGAGTATAGAAGATTTCGCGGCTTTCAGCCGCTGGAGTCAGGACAACAGTTGTTTCGGCTAAATGGAGCACGACAAACTATCGTTAAGACGCCAACTTTCCATACTATAATGGACAAAAACTTGATAATGTTGAATACCCTTCATAAAAGAAACGCCCTGCTTAGCACTTGAGGCTTCGCAGGGCGTCTAAGTTTGTTTTTCAGATGTTTACAAGGTAGGGTGTGGCGTTACTATTTCACAACCATCTTCACCGACTTGTTGCCCATCCTCACGATGACCACCGTGCCCGGTGCCAGCGATGTCTGCAACGAAGCAGAACGGTCAACGACCGTGGTGGTGCCCACCAACATGCCTTCAGCTGTGTAAACCTCCACTTGCGTGCCGTTGGCCAAGCCTTCCACGCTGATTTCACCATTCAGGCTCTTTAGCAGCACCGGTGTGGCAGGAATCTCCATCACACCAGTAGCCACGCCCTGAATGGGTTCCGTGTCTATCCAGCACAATGTCGCTGTAGCTACCTCTGAGTCATTGTATCCGTCGGCTACGGCGTAGACAGAGATGTTGTAGGCTACGGTCAGATCGATTTCGCTGTCTTCGTGGTTGCCGAAGTCCTCACAGGTGATATTCGACTTGAATGTAGCGCCTGGTGTAGCACAATCGAACACCAACTTGCCCTCCACGTAGCTGATGGTAGGTATCTCACAATCGTATTGCGAGCGAGCCTCGATGGTCAGCGTGCCGTTCACATATTTGAACTTATAGTTCTGCGCACGGGCACCGCCCACGTAGATCTCGTATTCGCCAGCCGGACTGTTCTCGTCGGCCATGGTATCCAGGGTCGGCAGTTTGGAAAGCACGCTCTCGTTCTCATTGTTCTTGAAGCCATCATACGAAGCCTCGAATTGCGGCAACGGGTCTCCTTCCTTGATGGTATAGCTCTGGGCTGTCACCGTTAGCTCTGCCTTTTCGATGGTCAGTGTGCCCGTCACGTAGACTACATTGTAGTTTTCGATGGTACCTTGCGCCACGGTGATGGGATAGGTTCCCACGGGCGACGTTGGTGTGGCCGAGCAGAACAGTTCCGGCTCACCGACGAGAGCCACTCCCGAAGTAGTGTATTCCAGTTCCGGCAGCTCATCGCCATACGCAATCGTATAGTTTTTGGCTGTCACCGTCACTGGGTCGGCCTGTGTAATGGTCAGCTGTCCCGAAACGAAGGTAATCTCGTAGTTCTCGGCCTCAGCGCCGCTCACGCCGATGATGTATGTTCCCATGTTGCTCGACGGTGTGGCATCGCAGCTGAACGTGGGCTGTGTGGTCAGCACCTCTGCCGTCTCACCGTTCTTGAAGCCGTCATACGAAGCCTCAAACTCCGGCAATTCCTCGCCCCGCTTCATCGTGCAGTCCTTGGCGGTGATGGTCAGCGGAGCCTTCTCAATGGTCAGCGTGCCGTCAACGTAGGATACGTTATAGTTCGTCACGCTGCCTTGTGCAACCGTGATGGGATATGTGCCTACTGGCGATGACGATGTGGCTTCGCAGCTCAGCGCGGGCACGCCGTCCAGGCTGGCGCCTTCCGTTGTATAGCCCAGTGTGGGAATGATTTCGCCGTATTTGATGGTGTAGTTCTTTGCCCTCACAATCACCTGGTCGGCCTCTGTCACGGTCAGTATGCCGTTCACATAGGCAAACTCATAGTTCTCGGCCTCACCGCCCGAAGGCACGATGTCGTAGGTGCCGGGAGC
>JAILAI010000251.1 GCA_024681705.1 Prevotella sp. | reverse complement strand
TTGTTATTTCTTCTTTTGTCCATAATAAGCGTTAGGACCGTGCTTACGAGAGAAATGCTTCTCGATGAGCAATGGATTCATCGTTGTTTCTGGATTCACACAGAATGAAACGAAAGCCATCTTTGCTACCTGTTCCATCACAACGGCATTGTAGACGGCATTGTCGGCATTCTTACCCCATGAGAAGGGACCGTGATTCTTCACAAGTACACCTGGCGTGTGAACTGGGTTGATATTACCTTTCCGGATGCGGTCGACGATGACAACACCAGTTTCTTTCTCGTACTCAGCCATTTGTTCAGCAGTCATATCGTCGGTACAAGGAATCTCGTCGTGGAAATAGTCGGCATGGGTGGTTCCGATGTTGGGAATATCCTTGCCAGCCTGAGCCCATGCGGTAGCGTATGTAGAGTGTGTGTGCACTACGCCGCCAATATCGGGGAACTCCCTATATAATACAAGGTGTGTGGGGGTGTCGGATGAAGGATTGAGATCACCCTCAACAACCTTACCTGTCTGCAGGTCGACGACAACCATATCCGATGCTTTCATTTCATCGTAGCTAACACCAGAAGGTTTGATGACAACAAGTCCTTTTTCGCGGTCGATAGCCGATACATTTCCCCATGTAAAAATCACGAGGTTGTGTTTTACAAGGTCGAGATTAGCCTTGAATACTTTTTCTTTTAGTTCTTCTAACATGATTGTTCTTTTTTTGTTAAAGCTTGAACGTTGGGTCCTCCATATACATTCTTTTATTGAATCTATAGAGAGCAGCGCCTCGCTTTGATGTCATTTTGTCAATAAGCTCTGTCTTTTCTATGAAGTCGATCTGTTTGATTCTCTTACGGAAGTTGCGCTTGTCCAACTCTTCTCCGAGAATGGCTTCGTAGACATGCTGAAGCTGTGTAAGCGTGAATAGGTCGGGCAGGAGGTTGAAGCTGATGGGTTCAGTCTTAACACGGCGACGTAGGAGCGTGAGTGCTTTCCTCACCATGTCGTTATGGTCGGAATAGAGATGTGGAAGCTTGTCTAATTCCACCCATTCCACTCCGTGTTCCTCGAGAAGTGAGGTGTCGTAGTCCTTTACGTTAATGAGTGCACAATAGGCAACAGAAATGACACGCTCTCCTGGGTCACGGTCGATGGCGCCAAAAGTTGCAACCTGTTTCATGTAGATATGCTTCAGACCAGTAAGCTCGAAGAGTACGCGGTCCGCCGCTTCGTCTACACTTTCGTCTACGCCGACGAATCCGCCGTAGAGAGACCACTCTCCACGGCCGGGATCCATCTGGCGACGTCCTATCAAAAGTTTAAGCTTGTTGTTGTCGAATCCGAAGATGATGCAGTCAACAGCGACCCAAACCTTTGAATGAAGACCATAATATCCTGTCATATCAATCGATGTGAACGTGTTTGATTACCACAGAATTGCATAGAGCAAGAACGTGATGGCACAGATACCTATTGTTCCGTAGGTGTAACCACGCGTTGTAGAGAACAGACCCAAGTTGATGGGCAGAGCCTTCGGGTCGCGAACGGTGTCTTTCGAGTTGCTATAGAGCCATATGGCATTGCAACCAACTAATACGCCGAAGAAGATGAAAGCCTGGAAACCGATGTCGTTCAAGTAGGCAATCATATTCGTATCGGGATCAGCTCCAGGATTCATTGCACCAAGAGCAACAACGATAGCTGCAATAATTATCATTACAGCACCAATGCCTCCGAGAACCTTTGCCCAC
Organism: Prevotella sp.; assembly: GCA_024681705.1. Classification (GTDB taxonomy): domain Bacteria; phylum Bacteroidota; class Bacteroidia; order Bacteroidales; family Bacteroidaceae; genus Prevotella. The sequence continues at coordinate 37,414 of JAILAI010000251.1, read as the reverse complement.
AACTGCATCTTAGCAACGTCACGCTCTTCAGGCTTCTCACAGCTGACGAACTTCTTGTCAAGATAGCTGACAAGAATAAAGAAGGTAACGAGGATGATAAAGATGTAACCAGCACGGAACTGGAAAGCGACATTGGGCAGACAAACCTTGAACAGAATGCCAAGCGGAATGGTGATAATGGCTGTCCAAACGGCTGCTGTAGAAGAAGCACGCTTCCAAAGAAGACCAAGACCAAATACGGTGATGATACCCGGATAGATGAAGCCTGAATACTCCTGAATGTATTGGAAAGCCTGATCGAGACCACCGAGTAACGGCTTAACTGCTACGAGGGCAATAACGAGCGCACATACGGCAACAATACGACCAACGTTCACCAGCTGTTTGTCACCAGCATCCTTGTTGATGTACTTCTTATAGATGTCCATCGTGAAGAGTGTAGAGGTGGAGTTGAACATTGAAGCCAGTGATGAGATGATAGCTGCGGTAAGGGCAGCAAAGCTTAGACCCTTGATACCTGTCGGGGTGAAGTTACGGATGAGCCAAGGATAAGCATCATCGGCTACATTGATGTTTCCAGCAAGGTTCATGCTTGCAAATTTCTCCGGATCTTGCATGATATAGTAAGCGCAGATACCAGGAAGAACCACGATGAAGGGAATCAAAATCTTAAGGAAACCAGCGAAGATAAGACCTTTCTTGGCTTCGTCGATATTCTTTGCAGCAAGACCTTTCTGAATGATGTACTGGTTGAAGCCCCAATAGCCTAAGTTGGTCAGCCAAACACCACCAACAACAGCAGCGATACCAGGAACGTTGGCAAAGGCACTGGCATTGTGACTTTCCTGAATAACGAGGTGGAAATGTACATCTTGAGCGTGATCGCCAGTTGTCATGTCGGTATAGACCTGTCCAAGTGCGCCAAGAGCATCGGTACCCATGATGACACCCATCTCTTTCAATGCTACGTATGCGGTGATCAGACCACCACCGACAAGGAATGTCACTTGCATTACGTCGGTCCATGCAACCGAAGCAAGACCGCCATAGATAGAGTAGATACCAGCAATGACAAAGAGACCAAGGATGATGAGCATACGCATGGAAATTTCAATTCCGAAAATGCTGACAGCCAATCCTTGTAAACCTAAGATCTGCTCAATGGCCAAAGCACCAAGCCAGGCAACCGATGTGAGGTTTACAAATACATAGAGGAAAAGCCAGAGCACGGAGAAGGCAAGACCCACACCGTCGTTATAACGTTCGCGGAGGAACTGGGGGATGGTGAAAATCTTGCGGTCAAGCATGACAGGAAGGAGGAACTTACCGATGACGACAAGCGTTACGGCAGCCATCACCTCATAGGCGGCAATGGCAATACCATCACGATAACCTGTTCCTGACATTCCGATGAACTGTTCTGCAGAGATGTTAGCAGCAATGAGCGATGCACCTACTGCCCACCATGTCAGTGTGTTACCTGCAAGGAAGTAGTCGTTGGCACTCTTTTCTTTACCGTCTTTGTTACGGCTGAGGAAGAGTCCCAGACATACAAGCAAGATTAAGTAGCAAACCAGGATGATGAAGTCAATAGGCTTAAAGCCTGACATCGCAACGGCTTCTGAAATACTATTCATTTTCTTTTTCTTATTATGTGATTGTTACGTTTGATTTATTTTACAACTCCAAACTTAAAAATACAGTGCGAGTAATATTTCTCACCTGGTTTCAGCAATGCAGATGGCCACTGGGGCTTGTTGGGTGAGTCGGGGAATTTCTGAGTCTCAAGACAGATGGCTGCATGCTTTTCGTATTTGATGCCCTTCTTTCCTGCAACCTTGCCCTCGAGGAAGTTACCTGTGTAAACCTGAATACCGGGTTCGTTGGTGTACACTTCCATCTTAATGCCAGTGAGCGGAGAATAAAGGCTGGCAGCCAATTGCTTGTCGTTACCCTTTCCGTCGCGATAGGTCTCAAGGCACCAGTTGTGGTCGAAACCGTTGGCGTTCTTGATAGCTTCTACATCGAAATTGTTGACATTCTTGCCAATCTCAATCGGCTCGAGGAAACTCATTGGGGTATCCTTTACCCATGTCTTCTCACCGGTTGTCATATAAGTAGCGTCTGTCGGTGTGTAGTAGTAAGCATTCACGTAGAGCTTACAGTTCTCAATGTTCTTCGTGGGATCGCCATTCAGGTTGAAATATGAATGGTTGGTCATGTTGATGTAGGTGGGCTTATCGGTTTCAGCCGAGTAAGAAATGTCAAGGCTATTGTTGCTTTTTACTGTATAAGTCACAACCGCCTTTACGTTTCCGGGGAAGTTGTTGTCTCCATCGGGTGACTGCATTGTCAGATGAAGTGTAGAATCGTTGGGCTGAGCTGCTTCATAAACCTGATATTGCCATCCAGAAGGACCTCCGTGCAGGCAATGGCCGAAGTTGTTCTTCGGAAGCTGGATGGTTTGTCCGTCAATGGTGATAAGACCATTCTTGATGCGGTTGGCATAACGGCCGATGGCAGCACCAAAGTCGCTGGGCGAATTCACAGTGTCGGCATACTGCTTAATATTGTCAAAACCCAATACAACGTCCTGTAGATTGTTGTCCTTATCGGGTACCATCAGTGAAACAATACGTCCGCCGAAATTGGTTATGCAGACTTCCATTCCGTTTTTGTTCTTCAGTGTGAAGAGTTTAACGGGCTTTTCGTTGATGGTGGTGTCAAACTTTGCCGGTTCGAGTCCCGATGCTGTTAGAGTACTCTCGTTGCCTGTTTTTGAACAAGCAGAGAAGAGAATGGCTGCCATTCCCGTTCCCAGTAAAAATGCTTGAAAGCTCTTCATATTCTTATTAGTTAATAGATGATGATAATTTTGGGTGTAAAATTACAAAAAAAAATCGAACTACCTAACATGTTTGTAGAGTTTTTTTAAATAAAGGTGTAAATATAACACTTTTTAATTGTTGTACCCCATTTTTCTTGCTTTTAACACTAATATTTGAATCTATTTCCCTTGTATTGTTGTTTATAGTTCTTGTTCTTCTTGTATGAGCATTGTCGTTTAAAATTCCTTATTATGTTTGTGCTTGTCGTTTAGATGATAAGAAATAAGAAAATCTTAAAAAAGACCTACCGACCTACCATCATACCCCTCAAGCCCCAATAAATAAAGGGATTCCAATATGGTAGGTCCTTCCCCAAGACCTACCATAGACCTACCATCGTTCAAACCTTTTGTTAGTGGGCGTTTGCTAGTCGTCATGCTAGGTTGGTAGGTATTAAACGAAAATTGAGTGATAAAATTGTAGATTCTATCTTGATCTACATAAAAAAAACGTGAGTTGGACGAAAACATTATGGAATAAGTCTTTTCTTGAAAAGACCTAACAAAGCTACCATAACAACTCGCTATCGCCTACAAATAAAAAACAAGCGGATATGATAGATTCATGGTAGGTCTATGGTAGGTGTTGACGAAAGACCTACCATAGCTCAAACCCTTTGTAGATTGGCGTTTGAGAGTGGTCATGGTAGGTTGGTAGGTCTTAATCGCATTTTTACTAAGAATTAAGATGAAGAACAATCTTTTAATGAAGAAAGTGAGTTTTTCAATTGTTTAAAGCACTGTTTTCCATGGCCTAAACCGTCGCTTTTCATGATTTAAATCGTTGTTTTCCTAGAACAGGAGCGTTGCTTTTGTGCATGAAAATCACTAAATAAACCAAAAGACAAATGATTCTTATTTACTCGTTTTATCGAGTTGAAAAGTTGAAAGTTTTGTTTCTTTTTAGGGTTAATAGTGCTTCTTCTAAATTAAATATGTATTATTAAAAAGAACTCATTGTATATTATCAAAAAGGGGACTTGGAAGAATCCAAGCCCCTCTTAGGTGCATTCATAATACCAAATCTGTGTTGACGTCGGTAGTTTCTAGCAGAGACGACGAGAACCATCACCAATAACGACATCGATGACCTTTGGTTCTTTACCGAATTTTTCTGCATATTTTTTCTTGGCTGTCTCGATGAATGGACGATAAAGCTCGTTCTTCACGAGGTTAATCGTGCAACCTCCGAAGCCACCACCCATGATACGTGAACCCGTAACGCCGCATTCCTTGGCGATATCGTTCAAGTAGTCAAGTTCTTCGCAAGAAACTTCATATTCCTTGGACAGTCCTTCATGGGTTTCGTACATCTTTTTACCAACAGTTTCATAATCATCTGCAACAAGAGCATCGCAAACGGCCAACACACGATCCTTCTCTCCAAGCACGAAGTGAGCGCGCTTGTAGTCTTCCTCGCTGATGTCGGGACGTACTTCCTCCAGTTGTTCCCAAGTGCAATCGCGTAATGTTTCGAACTTGCCTTCCGGATGCTTTTCGGCGATAGCCTTCACAACGTTTTCGCAAGATCTGCGACGGTCGTTATATGGAGAGCCTGCCAATTCGTGCTTCACGCAAGAGTTAAGCAACACGAGTTTATAGCCCTTCGGATCGAATGGGAAGTATTCGAATTCGCGGCTTCTGCAATCGAGTCTCATCAATTTGCCAGCCTGTCCGAAGACACTTGCAAACTGGTCCATGATGCCGCAATTCACGCCGCAATAGTTATGCTCAGTAGCCTGGCCAGCCAAAGCCATATCCCATTGGCTAACCTTATTATCTCCAAAGATATCGTTCAAGCCGAAAGCAAAGCAACTTTCCATAGCGGCCGACGAAGACATGCCTGCTCCGAGGGGTACATCACCGGCAAAGGCAATGTTGAATCCCTTCACGGGTACACCGAGTTTCTGCATTTCCTTGGCAATGCCGAAGATATAGCGAGCCCAGCTAGTCTTGGGACCCTTAGGATCGCTGAGACTGAAGTCAACACGGTCCTTTAAGTCAATGGCGTAGGCACGTACGGTGTCTTCAGTTCCATTGGCACGCATTTCGGCCATGATGCCGCAATCTACAGCTCCTGGGAACACAAAACCTCCGTTATAGTCGGTATGTTCACCGATGAGGTTGATGCGTCCTGGCGATGCATATACATTACCTGTCATACCGTCAAAGTGCTTTACAAAGCGACTCCTAACGAAATCAATTTCCATCATAATCGTATGTCTTTTAAATGGTTAGTATATCAGTAATTTGTTATTTCACAACACCGAACTTGTAAACGGTCTTCTGCTTGTACTGCTGTCCCGGACGAAGGATGACAGAAGGGAAATAGGGCCTGTTGGGTGAATCGGGGAAGTGCTGGCATTCGAAGCAAATGGCACTTCTGCGCGGGAACGTAGCACCGTGCTGACCCTTGATGCCGCTACCGAAGTTGTCGGTATATACCTGCATACCGGGTTCTGTGGTGTAGACTTCCATCGTACGTCCGCTCTTCGGCTCAACAATACGAGCGGCAAAAGCGTACTCACCCTCTTCCTTCTTGTTCAATACATAGCAGTGATCGTAGCCGCTACCATTCTTTATCTGCTCGTCATCAGCATCGATGTCGCGACCGATGGGCTTAGCTGTGCGGAAATCGAACGGAGTGCCTTCAACCTTCAGAATCTCACCCGTTGGAATACTCGTCTCGTCAATGGGGATGTAGAAGTCAGCATTGATTTCGCATTCGATGTCTTCAATAGTCGGTGTGGGATCGGCGATACCAGCCAATGAGAAGAATGCGTGATGAGTAAGATTGACGATTGTCTTCTTGTTTGTAGTTGCCATATAACCGATAACCAATTCGTTATCGTCGTTGAAATTGTAGACAACTGTAACTTTCATTTCTCCGGTGAAACCTTCTTCAAGATAGGGCGAAACGTAGTTGAGTACCAAAGTGGTGTCGCTCATCTGCATAGCATCCCATACTTGTGCGTGGAATCCGGTGGGACCTCCGTGAAGAGCATTCGGGCCGTTGTTGATGGCCAGCTGATATTGCTTGCCATTTAACTGGAACTTGCCTTCCTTGATTCTGTTGCCAAATCGTCCAATAAGGGTAGACAAATAAGGCTCCGGGCTGTTGATGACTTCCTGAATGTTGTCGTGACCTTGAATTACATTGGCAATGTTTCCATCTTTATCGGGAACCATGATTGCTACAACGGCTCCTCCGTAGTTCGTGATGGCGACCTCATTGCCCTGACCATTCTTCAGTATGTAAAGGTCTGTATTCTTACCATTGACCGTGGTTTGAAAATCTTCTCTTTTCAAACCACATAAATTCTGTGTTTCACTTGTGCTCATAATATTTCAAGTTTTTAGTTATATGTAAACTTAGTTGCAAAGTAACGAATTTATTTTGAGAATAGCAAATGAAACATCAAAAAATAAGCAAACGTTTATGTTAAAAACACCTAAACATGCTTCTAGGCTTTGGTTTTAGCGTGAGATAAGGTTATTCAGTGCCTATTGCCAACAGGTCCGCGACAACATAACTGCTTCCGCCAACAAAGATGAAATCTTCGGGTGAAGCATCTGTCAACGCCTGAGAATAGGCAGATGAAACATCCTTGAACGATTTGCCGATGAGACCGTGCTCTTTTCCTTTCTTCCTGACGACAGAGTGGGGGATTGCCCGATGAGATGAAGCCTGCGTCCAGTAGTAGATGGCGGTTTTCGGGAGTAAATCCATTACCGAATCGATATCCTTGTCGTCAACCATTCCGAAGACAATGCGGAGTTTCTTGCACGGTTGCGATGCAATCTGCTTGGAAAGATATTCCCATCCTCCCAGGTTGTGGCCAGTATCGCAGATGACCAACGGCTTTTCCTGAAGCGTTTGCCAACGGCCAATCAGTCCTGTCTTTTCGCAAACTGATGAAAGTCCCTCGCGGATGGCTTCCTTATCGATGTCGAGTAAACTAGCCGCGCAGAGAATTGTTCGTCTGTTCGCTTGTTGGTAGCTACCCTTCAATTCGAAGTCGAAGTCGTCGAATGATGATGTGTCGAACGCTTCAGCGAAATGGATGGGGGCGTGCTTTTCGTTGGCGATTCTTTCGAATACGGGACGCGTCTCGTCGGTAGTCTCACCAATCACTACGGGTACACCTATTTTAATAATACCAGCTTTCTCGGCTGCAATCTCGGCAAGTGTGGAACCGAGGAACTGAGTGTGGTCAAACGATATGTTTGTGATGACGCATAGCTCAGGAGTGATGATGTTCGTACAATCCAACCTTCCGCCAAGTCCCACTTCGATGACGGCAACGTCGACCTTCTGCTCTGCAAAATACAAGAACGCCATAGCGGTTGTCAGTTCGAAGAAAGAAGGGTGGAGCGGTTCGAAGAAATGCTTTTCCTTTTCGACGAACTCAACGACTCTTTCCTCACTGATACATAGACCGTTAACGCGAATCCGTTCACGAAAGTCTACAAGGTGGGGTGAAGTGTAAAGACCAACCTTGTAACCAGCCGACTGAAGAATGGCGGCAAGCGTGTGCGAGCAGCTTCCCTTGCCATTTGTTCCCGCTACATGAATCGTCTTGAACTTGCGATGCGGAAAGCCGAAATGCTCATCGAGGGCAAGAGAGTTGCTGAGCCCCTCCTTGTAAGCCGTCGCGCCCACTTTCTCAAAGACGGGGGTCACGTTGAACAGATATTCAGTTGTTTCTTTATAGGTCATAGATCTTGTTGTCGTAAAAGAAATGATGCGGAGATCTGGACGGCTTATCCAATGTCTCCGCATCGCGATATCTTCTTAGTTGAAATAATTCTTGAACTTGTCGAAAATGCTTTTCTTGGTTGCGTTGTCGCCTTTGAAGTTGTCGCTTTTCTGCAATTCTTCGAGCATCTTCTTCTCGTCGCGTGACATCTCCTTGGGGACATACACGCTGATGTTCACAATCAAATCGCCAATTTCGCGACCGTATCCCTGAACGGGTGGCAGTCCTTTATCGCGCAAACGCAACGTTTTTCCTGGTTGCGTTCCAGGCTCAATCTTTATCTTTACCTTCGAACCGTCGACGGTGGGAATCTCCGCCGTACCGCCCAATGCGGCGGTTGGGAAGTCGAGTAGCAGGTTGTAGAGAATGTTTTCTCCGTCGCGAACGAAAGTGTCATTTGGTTCTTCTTCGATGAAAACCTGAATGTTTCCAGGAACACCATTGTGAATACCAGCGTTTCCCTTACCAGGAACGTTGACGACCATTCCCTCGGCAACGCCTGCAGGTATCTTGATCTCGACGACCTCTTCGCCTTTCACCACACCAGTTCCGTGACATTCGTGACACTTGTTCTTGATGATGGTTCCCTCGCCTTGGCAAGTGGGGCAGACGCTTTGTGTCTGCATCATGCCGAAAAGACTCTGAGTGGTGCGGGTGACGACGCCACTTCCGTGACATGTGGGACATGTTTCCGAAGCACTACCGCCTTCGGCTCCCGTTCCGTGACAATGAGAACAGGGAACATCTTTCCTCACTTTAAACTTCTTCGTTACGCCAGTTGCCACCTCCTGAAGAGTCAGTTTCACCTTCAGGCGTAGGTCGTTTCCTCGATGTTGAGCAGGTTGATGCGAACCGCCTCCGAAACCACCGAAGCCTCCGAATCCGCCACGTCCTCCAAACACATCTCCAAACATCGAGAAGATGTCGTCCATAGAGAACCCGCCTCCAGAGAATCCTCCGAAGCCGCCCATATTCGGACCGTCGAATCCGAACTGGTCGTATTGCTGACGTTTCTTGGCATCGTGGAGCACGTCGTAGGCCTCAGCCGCCTCCTTGAATTTCTCTTCAGCCTCTTTGCTGCCGGGGTTTCTGTCGGGATGATACTTGATGGCAATCTTTCGGTATGCCTTCTTTATCTCGTCCTCGGTGGCGTTTTTGTCAACGCCCAGTACCTCGTAATAATCTCTTTTTGCCATTATTATTTTTGTTCATTGCCGGTGTTTCTGTCGAAACGCCTCATCTTTCTATTGGCCAACTGCCACTTTGGCATGACGAATCACTTTGTCGTTGAGCGTGTAGCCCGTCTGAACGCAGTCGATAACCATGCCTTTCTTGTCGTCGCCCATGCCGGGAACCATTGCGATGGCCTCGTGATAGTCAACGTCGAAGGGTTTGTTTTCAGTTTCTATTTTCTTCACGCCCATCGTCTCGAGCGTCTTCACGAACTTGTGGAAAATCAGTTCCATGCCCGCTTTGATGGTGGCAGCGTCTTCGGTTTTGTCGGTGAGAGCACGCTCGAAATCGTCGAGAACAGGCAGGATAGAGACAATCGTCTTCTCGCCGCCATTCAGGATGAGCTCAGCCTTTTCCTTGATGGTGCGCTTCCTATAGTTCTCAAACTCCGCACGAGCACGCAGATACTGGTCTTTCAACTGAGCCAGTTCCTCTTCTGCCTTTTCCAGCGGGGTCTTCTCTTCGGTTGTTTCCTCAGCCTTCTCTTCCTCTTCGGTTGATTCCTCAGCAGCCTCGTTGCTTTCGACTGCTTCTTCGTTTACTTCTTTTTCGTCGACGACTTCATCCTTGATGTTGTCGTCTTCGATATTGATTTTCTTCTCGTCCATAATCTTTTTCTTTGATTTTTTCCTGAATCGTATCATACAAATACCGTGCCATTAAACATAGTTCGCCGTTCGTTTATTGTGCATACATCTTGGCCTTCTGCTCCTTGATCTGTGCGTCGTAGATATAATCGTCGTAAGTCATGAGCTTGTCGATGGTGCCATGAGGCGTCAGTTCGATGATACGGTCGGCAACCGTGTTGATGAATTCGTGGTCGTGAGAGGCGAATAGGATGTTGCCTTTGAACTGAATCAGGTTGTTGTTGAACGCCTGGATAGATTCCAAGTCGAGGTGGTTTGTCGGAGTATCGAGAATCAGACAGTTGGCATTCTTCAGCTGCATGCGGGCAATCATGCAACGCATCTTCTCACCTCCCGAAAGCACATTGACTTTTTTCTCCACTTCTTCTTGCTTGAAGAGCATGCGTCCCAGGTATCCTTTCATGGTGACTTCGTTGCCAACGCCGTACTGAGAGAGCCAGTCGACGAGGTTCAGTTCGCTCTTGAAGAATTCAGTATTGTCGAGGGGCAGATAGGCCGTAGTGATGGTAACGCCCCATTTGAACGTTCCAGCATCGGCCTCGCGGTTGCCATTGATAATCTCAAACAATGCCGTCATAGCCTTCGGATTGTGGCTGAGGAACACGGTTTTCTGGCCTTTTTCAATGTTGAACGACACATTGTCGAACAATACGGTACCGTCTGCATCGACGGCCTTGAGTCCTTCGACCTCTAGGATCTGGTTGCCTGGTTCTCTTTCCATCTGGAAGATGATGCCAGGATACTTGCGGCTGCTTGGGCGGATTTCTTCTACGTTCAGCTTTTCGAGCATCTTCTTGCGCGATGTTGTCTGCTTTGACTTTGCCACATTGGCGGAGAATCGACGGATGAACTCTTCCAGTTGCTTGCGCTTTTCCTCGGCCTTGAGGCGCTGGTTCTGAGCCTGACGAAGGGCCAACTGAGAACTCTCGTACCAGAAAGAATAGTTTCCCGAGAATACGGTGACCTTTCCGAAGTCGATGTCGACCGTTTGTGTTGATACGGCATCGAGAAAGTGTCGGTCGTGACTAACTACGAGCACGCATTGCTCAAGTCCGCTCAGGTATTCTTCGAGCCATTGAACGGTGTCGAGGTCGAGGTCGTTGGTGGGCTCGTCGAGCAATAGGTTGTCGGGATGTCCGAACAATGCTTTTGCCAACATAACGCGCACTTTCTCGTTGTTCGACAACTCCGACATATTCTTATAGTGCTGATCTTCCTTCACACCGAGGTTCTGAAGCAGCTGGGCGGCTTCGCTCTCGGCTTCCCATCCGTTCATTTCGGCAAATTTCAGCTCGAGGTCGGCGGCGCGATTTCCGTCTTCCTCGGTCATTTCCTCCTTAGCGTAGAGAGCCTCGCGCTCTTTCATGTTCTGCCAAAGCGGTTGGTGACCCTGAAGAACAGTGTCCATCACGCTAAAAGAATCGTATTTGAAGTGGTCCTGATCCAGAACCGAAAGACGTTCGCCCGAGCCTAGTTCAACAGAGCCTTTATTGGGTTCGAGTTCTCCACTAATAGCTTTCAGCAGGGTAGATTTGCCTGCTCCATTTGCACCAATGACGCCATAGATGTTGCCACTCGTGAATTTGATGTTCACATCTTTGTAAAGTACTCGTTTGCCAAATTGAATCGCGATGTTCGTTAATGTTATCATCTCCTCTTTTACCTTATTATTTATATTTACGAATTTCGATGCAAAGGTACAAAGAAGCGGCCAAATATCAAAATGAAAGTGTGTTTTTATTCTCACTTTCACACCGTGAAGGGTGGTATTGGGGGTGTTTCTCCAATTATTTTAGTGAAGTGTGCAATAATTCGAAATGTTAAATTTGCGACTAAATATTGACATTTAACATTTGCGATTCCTGAGAGAATTAAGGTCCTTTTTGCTATGCGTGAATGGCATTTATATGTGCGAATAGTAGCGATTCGGCATTTGGGGTTGGGAAAACTGGCGCTTTTGATGATGAAAAGCGTCAGTTTTGATGATGAAAACTGCCGAAATACGCGATAAAAACTGCCGTTTTTGATGGATATAATTCTTGTTTGACCAACTCGTTTTTAGTGAAGATTTTCCTAATTATTTGATAATCAATCTATTATGAAAATCCGAATTTTGGGCGTTTTTTCGACCTTTTAGATGTGTGTTCGCAAAGAATCGATTCTCGTGAAGTTTGAAATGTTAAAATTTAGATTTATTAACTTCGATGTTCGTTTACTTCTTTTTCGTCTGTGCAATTTCAAAATCAACTTCAAAACAATGATAAATGAGGAAAGAAAACCTTAAAAGTTTCTTAAATGTAAGTTTTGAATAACTTTTTTAATATTATTTAGACAGAGTTATGCGCGCGAAACCCCTTATTTGTTGTACTTTTGCGTCAAATTTGAAATCAGAACAAAAAAATAACATTATGGCAGAAGCTATTGATATCAGAGAATTGAACGTCAGGATAGAGCAGCAGAGTTCATTCGTGACGAATCTGACCCATGGAATGGACCAGGTCATTGTTGGTCAGAAACATCTTGTTGACTCGTTGCTCATCGGTTTGCTGAGCGATGGACACATCCTTCTCGAAGGTGTGCCTGGATTGGCAAAGACGCTGGCCATTAAGACGCTGGCTGAGTTGGTCGATTCCGACTATAACCGCATACAATTTACGCCCGATTTGCTTCCGGCAGACGTCATCGGTACGATGGTGTATTCGCAAAAAGACGAGAACTTCCACGTAAATAAAGGTCCCGTATTCGCCAACTTCGTGCTTGCAGACGAAATCAACCGCGCTCCGGCAAAGGTACAAAGCGCATTGCTCGAAGCCATGCAAGAACATCAGGTTACCATTGGTGGTGAAACCTTTAAGTTGCCAAGCCCCTTCCTCGTAATGGCCACTCAGAACCCAATCGAGCAGGAGGGAACCTATCAGTTGCCAGAAGCTCAGGTCGACCGTTTCATGTTGAAAGTCATCATCGACTATCCTACATTGGAAGAAGAGAAGCTGATCATCCGCGAAAACATTCAGGGAGGTCTGCCTACGGTGAAGCCCGTAACGACGGGTCAGGACATATTGAACGCTCGCGAAGTGGTGCGTCAGGTGTACATCGACGAGAAAATCGAGCAGTATATTGCCGACATCGTCTTTGCTACTCGCTATCCCGATCGTTATGGTTTGAAGGAACTCGGCGAGTTGATCACCTTTGGTGGTTCACCCCGTGCCTCCATCAATCTGGCCAAAGCGGCTCGCGCTTATGCGTTCATCAAGCGACGTGGCTATGTGGTTCCCGAAGATGTGCGCGCCGTTGCTCACGACGTGCTTCGTCATCGCATCGGCCTTAGCTATGAGGCAGAAGCCACAAACGTGACGAGCGAAGAGATTATCAGCAAGATTATAAATAAGGTCGAGGTGCCCTAAGCGGCAAAATGGGGCTTCATCAACGTTGTCCCACCTACACCTATTTATATAATTATCGTGTCTCTGCTAACCTTCAAGGGAAAGAGAGACGAACATTAGAACCCATAAAAAAGCATTTCTGTGGAAACATCGGAGATTCTGAAGAAAGTTCGAAAGATAGAAATCAAGACGCGCGGATTGAGTAGCAACATCTTTGCCGGCCAATATCACTCTGCCTTCAAGGGTAGGGGAATGGCCTTCAGCGAGGTGCGCGAATACCAATACGGTGACGATGTGCGCGATATCGACTGGAATGTGACCGCCCGTTTCCATAAACCCTACGTGAAAGTGTTCGAGGAAGAGCGCGAACTTACGGTCATGTTGATGATCGACGTTTCCGGTTCTCTCGATTTCGGCACTCAGCATCAGTTCAAGAAAGAGCTGGTTACAGAGATTGCGGCAACGCTCGCTTTCAGTGCTATTCAGAACAACGACAAGATTGGTGTCATCTTCTTCTCCGACAAGATTGAGAAATACATTCCGCCGAAGAAAGGACGAAAGCATATCCTTTACATCATCCGCGAGATGCTCGATTTCCATCCTGATAGTCGGAAAACTGACGTGAAGATGGCGCTAGAGTTCCTTACGGGCGTGATGAAAAGACGGTGTACGGCGTTCTTGCTGAGCGACTTCTATACGAGAAACGATTTCCAGCAGGCTTTGACCATCTGTAACCGAAAGCACGATGTCGTCGCCATACAGGTTTACGACCAGCGTGCGAAGACGCTTCCCGACGTGGGATTGATGAAAGTGGTTGACGCAGAGACTGGTCACGAAATGTTTATCGACACCAGTAGTAAGAAACTACGTAGGGCGCATACCCAGTATTGGATGAACCGTCAGCGCAACTTGAACGAAGTGTTCAACAAGAGCAATGTGGACAATGTGAGCATTGCAACGAACGAAGACTTCGTGAAAGTGCTGCTTCAGTTGTTCCAGATGAGAGGCTGATGCGAATGGAATTGTAGTCGATAAAAACATCTTCGACTTCCAAAAGAATAAAGATAATAAAACGATTAAGTTTTGAAAAAGATATCGATATATATATTGCTCTTGTTCAGTGTGTTATCCGCTCACGCTCAAGTTCAGGTGGAGTCAAGACTCGACTCCATTGATATGATGATTGGTGAGCAGGTGAAGCTGACGCTGAACGTGAATTGCAAGAAAGGGCAGCAGCTGGAATTGCCGAAATATCAGCCTTCACAATACATCACGCCTGGTGTGGAGGTGCTCGAGGAAACGAAGGCCGATACCTCTGAACTTGACAACGATATGATGCAAGTGACGAAGGTGTATACGCTGACCTCATTCGATGAGAACCTCTATTACATCCCGCCTCAGAAGGTAAAGGTGAGCGGAAAGACGTATGAGACAAAGAATCTGGCCCTCAAAGTGTTGACGATGCCCGTCGATACGCTCCATCCGGAGAACTTCTTCCCGCCAAAGGATGTTCAGGATAATCCCTTTAAGTGGAGCGAGTGGAGCCCGATGTTCTGGATGAGTTTGCTGATGTTGTTGCTCTTTGCTTTGGCTTTCTATCTGAGAATCAGGTTGAAAGACAACAAACCGGTTATCGCAAAGGTGCGCATCGTGAAGAAAGTGCTTCCGCATCAGCGTGCGATGAGCGAGATAGAGAAGATAAAGGCTGAGCACATGCAGATATCGGAGGATCAGAAGGGCTACTATACGAGGCTCACCGATACGCTGAGAAAATATATAGAAGAGAGATTCGGCTTCAACGCAATGGAGATGACAAGTTCCGAAATCATCGAACGCCTTCAGCAGGCCGACGACAAGAGGATGATCGACGAACTCAGAGAACTGTTTGTTACGGCCGATTTGGTGAAGTTCGCCAAGCATACTACGCTCATCAATGAGAACGATGCAAACTTGGTTCATGCCGTAGACTTCATCAATACAACGAAGCTTGAGAACCAGCCAACAAGCGAACGCATAGAGCCAAAGCTGACCGAACAAGACGTTAGGTCGATGCGGTCGAGGATTGCACTCAAATGGGCCATCTCCATCTGTGCGGTGTTGGCGGCTCTGCTTCTCATATATATCATCTATAGAGTTTATCTGCTCATGTAGAAAGTGATAAGGAAAAGAACATGGAATTCGTAAATAAAGAATATCTGCTGTTATTGCTCTTGCTTATACCATACGTCCTATGGTATCTCCTTTATAGGAAGAAGAGCGAGCCGACGATGCTGATGAGCGACACCTATGCCTATCAGTATGCGCCAAAGAGCTTACGTCAGCGTCTTACTTGGCTGCCCGCCGTGCTTCGCATGTTGACATATTCCCTTATTGTGATTGCTCTCGCTCGTCCGCAAACACATAATAGTTGGGGAAGTCGCACGGCGGAAGGCATTGATATCATGCTCGCAATGGACGTGTCAACAAGTATGCTTGCGCAGGACCTGAAGCCGAATCGAATTGAGGCTGCCAAGAGTGTAGCGGCGGAATTTATCTCTGGACGTGCTGACGATAATATCGGTTTGACCATCTTCGCTGGTGAGGCTTTTACCCAATGCCCTATGACAACCGACCATCAATCGTTGCTTAGCTTGTTGTCAAACGTACGTACCGATATTGCCGAGCGAGGTCTCATCGAAGACGGAACGGCAATCGGAATGGGCTTGGCCAATGCTGTTAGTCGTCTGAAAGATAGCAAGACAAAGAGTAAGGTGGTGATTCTGCTGACTGACGGTAGTAACAACATGGGTGACATTTCGCCCTTGACGGCCGCTAACATCGCCAAGAGTCTCGGCATAAGAGTCTATACGATTGCTGTTGGTAGCAAGACGGTTGCTCCTTATCCGATGCAGGTCGGAGGAACAGTGCAATATGTGAACGTTCGTGTTGACGTCGACACCGAGACATTGAGCCAGATTGCTGCTACTGCCGACGGTCATTTCTATCGTGCGACGAACACTTCGGAGTTGAAGCAGATTTATAAAGATATCGACAAACTGGAGAAATCAAAGATGGAAGTAAAGAAGTACTCCAAACACTATGAGGCTTTCATGCCTTTCGTAATGGCGGCAATCTTCTTCTTGCTTCTGGAGATTCTGCTCCGCATAACGTGGTTTAGGAGGATACCTTAATGTTCAGATTTGAAAATCCCATATATCTCTATCTGTTGGTGCTGATACCTATATTGGCGCTTATCAGGTTTTATTCGGTTAGAAAGAGGAAGAAGAAACTGAAGAAATTCGGTGACCCCGATCTGCTCAAGCAACTGATGCCCGACGTTTCACGCATTCGACCTTGGGTGAAGTTCTGGTTGCTAGAAGCTGCTTTGGCAATGCTCATCATCATGCTTGCTCGTCCGCAGATGGGAACGAAGATATCCGAAGAGAAACGTAACGGAATAGAGACGATGATTGCGGTAGATATCAGTAATTCGATGCGAGCAGAAGACGTTGCTCCTTCGCGACTTGACAAGAGTAAGATGCTGATTGAAAACCTCGTCGACAATTTCACCAACGACAAGGTGGGATTGATTGTCTTCGCGGGTGAGGCATTCATACAGTTGCCCATTACAAGTGATTATGTCTCGGCAAAGATGTTCTTGCAAAACATTGATCCAACATTGATAGCCTCACAAGGCACGAATATTGGTGAGGCAATTCGTATTGGTACCAATAGTTTCACCCAGCAGGAACAAGTAGGTAGGGCAATTATCATCATCACAGATGGTGAAGACCATGAAGGTGAAGCCGTAGAAGCCGCTAAAGCTGCTAAGAAGAAAGGAATGCATGTGTTTGTCTTGGGTGTCGGTTCGCCTAAAGGTTCTCCAGTTCCTGACGGAAATGGTGGTTATATGGTCGATAACACTGGGGCAGAAGTCATGTCTGCTCTAAACGAAGATATGTGTAAACAGATAGCAGAAGCGGGTAGCGGCGCTTATATTCATGTGGACAATACAAATGTGGCACAGAAAAAGCTCAACGACGAACTGACGCGTTTGCAAAAGGGAGAAATAAGTAGCACTATCTTTAGCGAGTACGATGAACAGTTCCAGGCGTTCGGCATTCTGGCATTGTTATTGCTGATTGCTGAGATATGCGTCTTCGAAAGCAAGAACCCGATGCTTCGCAATGTGAGAGTGTTTAGGAGGAAGGAAAAACAGGCAACTGAATAACTGAGTGGAAGAATGAACGTAAAGAGACACTACATATTATTATTATTCATCGTGTTGGCTGCGGTTTGTCATGCGCAAGCTGACAGGCAATTCATACGCGAAGGAAACAAACTCTATAGGCAGAAGCAATATGCCCAAGCGGAGATTTGTTATCGCAAGGCTGTTGCCAGCAATGCAAACAATCCTCAGGCGGTTTACAACTTGGGGTGCGCGCTGATGATGCAACAGAAAGATTCGGCGGCCGTTGTGCAATACGAGAAAGCTGCCAAGATGGAGACAAACAAAATGCGATTGTCGAAGTCTTACCATAATATTGGTGTTATCTGTCAGAATCACCAGATGTACGGTGAGGCCATTCAAGCTTATCAGCAATCGCTCCGAAACAATCCGTCGGACAACGAAACACGCTATAATCTGGCCTTATGCAAAAAGAAGCAAAAGCAGCAGGATCAGAATAAGCAAAATAATAAAGATAAGCAGCAGGAAAAGAAGCAAGAAGATAAGGACAAGCAAAACCAGCAGCAACAGAAGGATAAGGAAAAACAACAACAGCAATCGCCTGATCAGCAAATGAGTAAGGAGAATGCTGAGCAACTGTTGAACGCCGCTATTCAGAATGAGAAAGCTACGCAACAACGAATGAAAAAAGCATTGCAGCAACCCAAGCGTCGCACCTCTGAGAAAAACTGGTAAAATGTAAAGGAGAACAAGATAATATGAAGAGATATTTACTGTTTATACAACTATTGACCATCGTGTTCGGGTTGAATGCTCAAACACTGACAGTGAACGCTCCGTCTCATGTGCAGAACGGAGAGAACTTCCGACTGACATATACTGTAAACACGCAGAATGTCGATAACTTCCAGATGGGAAGTATTCCCGAAGCGCTGGAAGTGATAACTGGTCCTTACACCTCAAGTCAGAGCAGTTATCAAATGGTGAATGGTCACACTAGCAGTTCCTCTTCAATTAAGTATACATTTATTCTCTGTGCCAACAAGTCGGGTTCGTTTACAATTTCACCTGCACATGTGAATGTTGGTGGAAAGACCATAGCTTCATCGTCGGTAAAGGTAACTGTAACTGGTAACGCCCCAAGCGGCAACCAGTCGCCTAAGATGCATAACGACGATGAAGATCAGCCGAAAATGAAAGCTGCTGGTACGCCCATCTCGGGTAACGATCTCTTTATCAGGGTGAATGCAAACAAACGCCGCGTTCATGAGCAGGAACCTGTTTTGCTTACCTATAAAGTATATACATTGGTCGACCTTACTCAATTGGAAGGAAAAATGCCCGACCTAACAGGATTCCATACTCAAGAGGTTCCCCTTCCTCAGCAGAAATCGTTCCATGTGGAGAATGTCAACGGTCGTAATTATAGATGTGTCACGTGGAGTCAGTATGTAATGTATCCACAGATGACAGGAAAACTAGAAATTCCGAGCATCACGTTCAATGGAACGATTGTACAACAAAATCGTAACGTTGATCCGTTTGAGGCATTCTTCAATGGTGGAAGTGGATATGTGGAAGTGAAGCGGAGCATAACGGCACCTGGTCTTACAATACAAGTAGATCCGCTTCCAAAGCGTCCGGCAAATTTCTCTGGTGGTGTTGGTAAGTTCAATATCTCTGCACAATTGAATAAGACAGAGATACGTGCGAATGATCCTATTACTATTAGAGTCGTTATTGGCGGTAGTGGAAACCTGAAACTTATTAAGCAGCCAACTGTTAATTTCCCCAAGGATTTCGACAAGTACGATGCAAAGGTAACTGATAAGACGAAACTTACCGCCAACGGTGTTGAGGGTAATATGATATATGACTTCCTGGCCGTTCCAAGAAATAAGGGAAAGTTTACGATTCCTCCAGTGGAGTTTGTCTATTATGATACGAGTGCAAATGCGTATAAGACGATAAAGTCAGAAGCATTCCAGATAACAGTTGAAGAGGGCGATGGTACAACGGGAACAGATTCAAACTATCTCGAAGAGAAAGATCAAGATATTCATGGTTTGAAGACTGGCGCCGCTGATATCCAAAACGTCGACGATTTATTCTTTGGAGGTACAACATATTGGGTGTTGCTACTTTGCCTCATCGCAGCTTTCATCGTATTACTTGTCGTCTTCCGTCGTCGTGCTATTGAAAATGCCGACATCGTGAAGATGCGTGGAAAGAAAGCGAACAAAGTTGCAACCAAACGCCTACGCAAGGCTAAGACGTTGATGGAACAGAATCATCAAGGTGAGTTCTACGACGAGGTGCTTCGTGCGCTTTGGGGATATGTCGGTGACAAGATGAATATGCCTGTAACAGAACTCACACACGACAATATCGCAGAGAAGTTATCTAATCATCAGATTGACGAAAAGACAATCAGTTGTTTCATAGAGGCTCTTGACGAATGTGAATTTGAACGCTATGCTCCAGGCGACGCAGCTGGTAATATGAGCAAAACATACGAAACAGCAATGACGGCTATAACTACGATTGAAGATGTAATGAAGAAAAAAGGAAAGGGCAGTAAGAGGAACGTCTCCATGAAAGTGTTGCTTGCTATAGTCTTTGCATTCGGTTTCTCCTGTATGGAAGCTAATGCGCAGACCGTAACAAAGGAACATGCAGATGCCGAGTTTGCTAAAGGCAATTATCAACAGGCTATTACTGAATACGAACAATTATTGAAAAAAGGTGCAAGTGCCGAACTATTCTATAATCTTGGCAATGCCTATTATCGTTCGGAGAATATCACTCGTGCCGTCCTGAACTACGAACGTGCCATAAAGTTAAGTCCAACTGATGAT
This sequence comes from Prevotella sp., assembly GCA_024681705.1. Classification (GTDB taxonomy): domain Bacteria; phylum Bacteroidota; class Bacteroidia; order Bacteroidales; family Bacteroidaceae; genus Prevotella. The sequence continues at coordinate 17,478 of JAILAI010000251.1, read as the reverse complement.
GACATTCGTCATAATCTTCAGCTTGCAAGAAGCAAAACAATTGATAAGGTGACGTCCAAGAACGAAATGTTCTTCATTACTTGGTATCGTTCGCTCGTCAATATGATGAACGTTGATGGATGGGCTTGGTGTGCTGTCATCAGCATATCGCTTGCTCTTTTATTGGTCTTGCTCTATTTGTTTGCTGATAATATCCTATTACGCAAGATCGGTTTCTTTGGCGGATTAGTGTTTCTCGTCCTCTTTATCTTAAGCAACATCTTTGCTTTTCAGCAGAAACATATTTTACAGAACCATTCCGGAGCCATTGTCATTGCTCCTTCCACATCAATAAAGAAAACGCCCGAGGCAGGTGGTGCTGACCAAAGCGTTGTACATGAAGGTACTCGTGTCGATATTGTAGACGATACGATGAAAGATTGGAAGGCTGTCAAATTAGCCGATGGTAGAGAGGGATGGGTTTTAACTTCCCATATAGAAAGAATCTAACACTAGCATTTTGGATGGTGGATTTAAATATCGTTGCATCGTTTTAGTATAGACAATTAAATGCTTTTAGACGCTTTGGCAAATATAGATGAACAGATTCTGTTTTTTTTGAACGGCAGCGACTCGTTGTTTCTAGATGGGTTGATATCTACTCTTACGGCTGGTCTTACTTGGACACCACTATATATTGCCTTACTCTATCTGATTATTAAGAATAATGAGACGATGCCCCAGATACTTCTTGCTATTGGAGCAGCTCTCGTATGTGTGGCGATTACTGCTGGCGTGACGAATTTGATTATTAAGCCGCTCGTTGGTCGACCTCGACCTTGTAACGATCCGCTTATCAAGTACATTGTGGATGTTGTATTTAGAATGCCTTTGAAGGATTATAGCTTTTTCTCTGCCCATGCGGCGAATACATTTGGTTTGGCCGTATTCTTCCTACTACTCATTCGCGATCGTGTTTTCAGTGTTGCCATTCTTCTATGGGCACTTCTAAATTGCTATACGCGATTGTATTTGGGCTTGCATTATCCGAGTGATATCTTGTGTGGTATCCTTTTCGGAAGTGTGGTGGGATTCGTGGTGTACATCGTTTATTTAAAACTCTATCAACGTATAGCGCCTGAGCAGAATTTTGTTTCATCCCATTTTACACCGACAGGTTATAGTGTGCCAGATGTAAATATAGTCATAACGGTTCTTGTATTTATCCTTATTTATGCGTCCGTTAGGGCTACAGTTGTTTCATTCCCCATGTTTGCTTCTTAGCAATTATTATTCAAACATTTTAAAATGGTATCTCCTCAAAATATTCATATCAGCGAATTTAACTATTCGCTTCCCGACGAACGCATTGCCAAGTTTCCATTGGAGCAACGTGATCAAAGTAAGTTGTTGCTTTATCGTCATGGAGAGGTTTCAGAAGATGTGTTTTCACGACTACCTGAGTATCTTCCCAAAGGAGCATTGATGGTATTCAACAATACACGTGTTATTCAGGCACGTTTGCATTTTCGTAAAGAAACAGGAGCACTTATTGAAGTTTTCCTTCTTGAACCCGCTTCGCCTGCAGATTACGAGCAAATGTTTCAGACACGTAGAAAATGCTCCTGGCATTGTCTTATCGGTAACCTGAAAAAATGGAAAGATGGGAGTCTGAAGAGAAAAATAGAGCTCCCTAATGATCAATGCACAAAAACTATTACTCTCTGCGTCGTACAACAACAAAACGCAAAACAGGCGACAACTAACTCACATCTTGTTGATTTTAGTTGGGATGACGAGAGCGTTTCGTTTGCTGATATTCTGGAAGCAGTTGGTGAGTTGCCTATTCCTCCATATTTGAATCGAGAGACGCAAGAGAGCGATAAGCGAACTTATCAAACCGTATATAGTAAGATTAAAGGAAGTGTAGCTGCCCCAACGGCTGGGCTTCACTTTACAGAAAAAGTGCTTAAAGATCTTGATGTTCATGGTATTCAGCGTGAAGAACTTACGCTCCACGTGGGAGCCGGAACGTTTAAGCCAGTTAAGAGTGAGTCGCTTGAAGGACATGAGATGCACACTGAATACGTGTGTGTAAAAAGAAGTACGATAGAAAAACTAATTGCTCACGATGCTTGTGCTATTGCTGTCGGCACAACAAGTGTTCGCACACTTGAGAGTCTTTATTATATGGGATGTAGACTTCAAGAGAATAAAGATGCTTCGGAACATCAGTTGCATATTGACCAATGGGAACCATATACCATGACCTATACGTTAACTCCCGTTGAGGCGTTGCGTAATATTCTTGAGTGGCTTGATCGAAATGAGCTGTCAGCATTGCATAGTAGTACTCAGATTATCATTGCACCAGGTTATGAATACAAGATTGTAAAAGCGTTGGTCACGAACTTTCATCAACCGCAGAGTACACTTTTGCTTTTAGTAAGTGCTTTTGTTCATGGTGATTGGCGAAAGATCTATGATTATGCTTTGTCACATGATTTTCGCTTCCTCAGCTATGGTGACAGTTCGTTATTGATTCCGTAGACTCGATTACAAAATTAAAGAAATGGGCATCCGAAAACAATCCGGATGCCCATTTAGAATATCTATAGACTTCTCTTAAAGAATAGTCTTCACAGCCTCAAGCATACCCTTTTCCTGAATCAGATCAAGGTCTTTCTTTACGAGTTCTGCCAATCCCTTCACATTGTGCAGATCCTCGCCCCAGATGAACTCAGCACTCAGCACACCATCGGTTACCTTCTGTGTATCACCAGTTGCCCAGAGTTCCTTCAAGAGATCCATGATCTTCTGGTCGTCATTGGGAACAATTTCTGTGCCGTCTTCACGTTTGCCACCTTTATAATATGTGATAATAGCTGCCAAACCGAAAACAAGACCTTGTGGAAGTTCGCCCTTGCGCTCCAGATATGTCTTCACGCCAGGAAGGTCACGAGCCTGGAACTTCGGGAACGAGTTAAGCATGATGCTTGTTACCTGATGATCAACATATGGGTTGTTGAAACGCTCCAATACGTCGCCTGCGAACTGGCGGAGTTCATCCATCGGCAGATTCAATGTTTCCATCAGCTCCTCGAACTGTACCTTATGTATGTATTTACCCAATACTTCATGGTTGCAAGCATCACGGACGATGTTCACACCACTTAGGAAAGTAACAGGTGAAAGAACAGTGTGAGGACCATTGAGCAGCGTCACCTTACGCTCATGATAAGGCTTTTCACTCTCTGCGATAAGTACGTGAAGACCAGCCTTCTCAGCGGGGAACTCTTCGCGCAACTCTTCAATAGACATATTCTCCGGTTTCTCAATTACCCACAGGTGGAAGATCTCTGCCTGAACAACGAGATTGTCCTTGTAACCAATCTTCTGCTGAATGTCAGCAATCTCCTTGCGGGGGAATCCGGGAACGATACGGTCGACGAGTGTAGCACAAACGTAGTTGTACTTTGTGAACCACTCTTTGAAAGCTTCATAGTCAGCACCGAGATCCTCTTTCCAAAGTTCGATGTACTTGTAGATGCACTCCTTCAGGTGGTGACCATTCAGGAAGATGAGTTCGCAAGGCATGATGATGAGACCCTTCTTGGGATCTCCCTCAAATGTCTTGAAGCGACGATAAAGCAACTGAACCAACTTACCGGGATAGCTGCTAGCAGGAGCATCCGTAAACTTACAAGTATCGTCGAATGCGATACCTGCCTCTGTTGTGTTAGAGATGACGAAGCGAATGTCGGGCTGCTCTGCCAAAGCCATGAATGCTGCATTCTGGCTATAGGGATTCAGAGCGCGGCTGATAACATCGATACGCTCGAGTGAATTAACGGCCTCACCATTCAAGCGCCCCTGCAGGTTTACGTGATAAAGACAATCCTGGCCATTGAGCCATTCTACCATACCACGTTCGATGGGCTGTACAACTACAACAGAACCGTTGAAGTTCGTCTTAGCGTCCATGTTCCAAACAATCCAATCGATGAATGCACGCAGGAAGTTACCTTCACCAAACTGGATAATTCTTTCAGGCATCACACTCTTCGGAGCGGTCAGCTTGTTCAAAGCTTGTAATTTCTTCATGATTTGCTTGTTATTAATAGATTCGTTTTCTTTTGTAATGCAAAGGTAGTGATTATTTGCCTACGATGATACAAAACCATCCGTAAATCTTACGTAAAGGTTTGCAAGGGTAGGGCGGTAGTGTTAAAGAGGAGGCAGACGATAGCGTCACCTCCTCTTCTATAGTTATTCCTGTACGGGAATCTTGTCAATTCTTCTCTGATGGCGACCGCCTTCAAACTCTGTTGCGAAGTATTCGTCCATGATGCTACGCGCCATATCTGTATCGATAAAGCGACCGGGCATGACGAGCACATTCGCATTGTTGTGCTGCCTGATGAGGTGCGCTATTTCGGGAATCCAGCAAAGACCAGCTCGGATTGATTGATGCTTGTTCAACGTCATATTGATTCCTTCACCGCTTCCGCAAATGGCAATTCCTGGGAAAACTTCACCCTTCTCAATGCCTTCTGCGAGCGCATGACCGAAGTCGCTATAGTCGCACGAATCTTCAGAATAAGTACCATAGTCTTTATAGCTATAGCCTTTCTCTTCGAGATATTGTTTGACGAACTGCTTCAGTTCATAGCCAGCATGATCGGATGCAATTCCTATCGTTTTTATTTCCATCGTACATAAGATAATTATGGACACTGAGTTACAAGTGTGCTATTCATAACTCAGTGTCGCATAAGACTTTGTGAACTATTCGGCCAACAGTTTCTTTACCTGTTCGTAAACGTTCTGACCTGTGTAGCCAAGTTTTTCGTCAAGCACTTTATAAGGTGCCGAGAATCCGAAGCTCTGTAAGCCCCAGACGCAACCATCGGCGCCAACAAGGCCTTCGAGTGTTACGGGCAGACCAGCGGTTAGACCGAACTTTTTCTTTCCACACGGCAATACGCTCTGCTGGTATTCCTTCGACTGAGAACGGAAAAGTCCTTCTGAAGGAACACTCACAACACGAAGCTTTACGCCGTCTTCGCGAAGCAGCTTAGCACCAGCTTCAAGTGTCGAAACCTCAGAACCAGAAGCAAGCAGGATGACATCAAAGTCTTCGTCGCTACCAGCAACTACATAAGCACCCTTGGTAGCCTGATTGTAGTCATTTCCTTCGGGCAACATGTCGATATTCTGGCGAGAGAAGATAAGAGCGGTCGGAGTATCAGTGTTCTCCATAGCCATGCGCCAGCAGACGGTTGTCTCTTCAGCATCAGCCGGACGAACGACAAGCACTGAGTTCTTTCCGCTATGATTCTTCAGTTTCTCCATCAAACGAATCTGTGCTTCTTGCTCAACGGGTTCGTGAGTAGGTCCGTCCTCACCAACGCGGAAGGCGTCGTGTGTCCAGATGAACTTCACGGGCAGTTCCATCAGAGCTGCCATACGAACGGCGGGTTTCATGTAGTCAGAGAATACGAAGAAGGTTCCACAAGCTGGAATCACACCACCATGAAGGGCCATACCAATACAGCAGCAAGCCATTGTGAGCTCTGCTACACCAGCCTGGAAGAATGCTCCGCTGAAGTCACCACGAACAATGTCGTGCGTCTTCTTCAGGAAACCGTCGGTCTTATCAGAGTTTGAAAGGTCTGCCGAAGCACAAATCATGTTGGGAACTTCCTCAGCCAGTACGCTCAGAACGGTTGCAGATGCGCCACGAGTAGCGGCACCAGCCTTCTGCTGAACTTTACTCCAGTCAATCTTCGGAGCCTTACCACTGAACCATTCCTCCATCTGCTTAGCCTGTTCGGGATGTCCTTTTGCCCATTCTGCCTTAGCGGCATAACGCTCAGCAACAATCTTCTTCAGTTCTTCGGCACGCTTTGCATAGAGCTCTTTCACTTCGGGGAAGATCTGGAAGGGATTCTCGGGATCAGCACCCAGATTCTTCATTGTCTGAACGAAGTTATCGCCACCGAGCGGAGCACCGTGAGTAGCGCAGTTGCTCTCGTAGCTTGAACCATCGGCTTTGCGGGCACCCTTGCCCATTACGCAATGGCCAATGATGATGCTGGGACGATCCTTTTCAGCTTGAGCCTTCTTGATGGCCTCACGAATCTGGTCAACGTCGTTTCCATCAATCTTCTGCACGTACCAACCCCATGCTTCATACTTCTTAGCCGTGTCTTCGCTTGTCACGACCTCAGTCTTCGTAGAGAGCTGAATGTCGTTGGCATCGTAGAACATGATGAGGTTGTCAAGTCCCAAGTTACCAGCAATTCGACCGGCACCTTGTGAAATCTCTTCCTGAACACCACCATCCGAGATGTAGGCGTAGATGGTTTGGTTCATCACATTACCCAGACGAGCCTTCAGGAACTTAGCGGCAATTGCGGCACCTACGGCGAAGGTGTGGCCTTGTCCGAGGGGACCCGAAGTGTTTTCAATACCGCGTGCGAGTTCACGTTCGGGGTGACCAGGAGTCACAGACCCCCACTGACGCAGGTTCTGCAAGTCGTCGAGTGAGAATTTGCCAATCAGCGCAAGCTGAGAATAGAGCATTGGAGCCATGTGGCCGGGGTCGAGGAAGAAACGGTCACGTCCTTCCCAATCAGGATTTTCAGGATCATAAACCAAGAACTCACTGTAGAGTGTGTTGATGAAATCAGCACCACCCATAGCGCCGCCGGGGTGACCCGACTTTGCCTTTTCTACCATAGCAGCTGCCAAAATGCGGATGTTGTCAGCTGCTTTGTTCATTACTTTGTTGTCGTTCATTATAAATGATGTTAGATAAATAAATCTTTATGAATAATTCAATTTGCAAATTTAACCAAAATAATTCAAATAACCGCAGGTTTGTTTCTTAAATAATCGAAAAACAATTACCGTAAGTCGTTTTGACAAACTTTTTGAGATGTTTTTCGATAACAAGAGAAATCTGATGTCCTTCTAGTAGATTGATTTAAACTTGCAAAAGTCATATAATCTTCATTTATAATCATTCTATCACGTATGTTTTAATAATATAAGGTGTGTTTTTTAGGATGAATTTTCATTTACCTCTTGCGTCTTTCAATTATTATCATTAACTTTGCATCAGTTAAAGTGCGTTGGCAATCATGTCTTTTGTCATTCGCGGAAAAGAGTATGTTATAGGTTTCACAAAATTCATAGAAAATGTTTAAGATTCATTCACGGTCGTTGTTTAGCATTCTGCTCCTGATGATGGGGATGATGCTTCATGCGCAGACCTTTTACGAGATTTCTTACAAGAATCCTCAAGGGAATCAGTATTATGGTTTCATTAGTTATGAGGACGATGACAACTGCACAATGCGCATCATCAAGACAGATGCCCAAAAGAATATCGTTGAAAGACAGGATGTTGAATATGTGGGTGTGAATGATGATGAAGACAAGGAATATACCGCTTTATGCCCCACTGAAAAGGAAGACATTGCACCCTGCATGGTTTTTCTTTGGGATGAGTATGATGAAGACGAGGATGTAGTACCTCTTATTACATTCGATTTGGATTCTGATGATGACTTCATCGATGCGCAAGACTTCTATGAAATCGACATGAGCGACATAGACGAAGAATACATCGGCCAGTTCTTCGATGAAGATGAGCAGATGTATCAGCAGATTGTGGCGGCTCAGGGCAAGATGAGTGCACAAAAGCAAGAGATGACGGGTCAGTTGGGTGATGGATCAGACATTCATCGCACGGTGGTAGCGGCTTTGAAAGAGGCTGGGGCAGACTTGTCGGAAAACATGGATGAGAAGAACGATGAGGACATTCAATCTGATTATGGTAATGCTTCGAACTCCAATAAGGGTGTTACCATACATCTTGTGGAAGTGGTAAACACCGAGATTAGCGACATCGGTGAGGCATGCGCCCGCGACTATAAAAACATCAAGAACCAGATGAAGGGTATCACTCAGGCATTGGGTATTCAGTTGAGGGAATATCCCGTTGTGGGTGAGGAGTTTACACGCGAAGCTGTAGAGAAAACCTTAAACCGTGTGAAGCCTTCTTCTAACGATGTGGTATTCTTCCTATATAGTGGTCACGGCTTCCGTTTTAGCAATCAAAGTAGCAAGTTCCCGTGCATCTATCTTTCCACTTCAGAATATGATGAACTTGACGAGAACAGCTATATGGAAATGGATGCTATCTATGATGAAGTTTGTCGTAAAGGTGCTCGTTTGAACATTGTGCTTAGCGATTGTTGTAATTCGAGTATCGACGAAGAGGCACCTTGCCACATGCGAGGTACTTTATTGAGTCGAAGCAACAACAATTTCTCGGCAGACCGTTTGAGAGATTTGTTCATCAATTCAAGAGGTTCGTTGCTCAGCACATCATCGAGTCCTGGCGAAACTTCTGTCTGCGATTTGACAGGTGGTTATTTCACGCTTAGTTTTATCCGTAGCCTTCGCAAGGAAATCAATGTAATGAACACAAGTCCAGTGAGTTGGGATCGTCTGATTTCAAATACAATTTCTGCCGCTCGCGAACGAAGCAAAAGCGATGGAAACGCGCAAAATGGTCTTAAAAAGGGAAATATTCAAGTAAAATAAGGAAAGAAAGGAACTGAAAATGAAGAAGAACATGAAATATATAGTTGTTTCGTTTCTGGCATTCGCCATGTGTCTTGTTTTCCAATCATGCGAACAGACTTTGGAACTGACAAAGGTTAAATTGACGGTTACCGTTGACGAGAGCGCCAAAGTGGAGAAAGAAGATGCCAAGCAAGCTATTGTCTCCGACGATATGGGAACTCGTATTGTCATCGATCGTTTGGACCGTTCGCAAATAAGCGACAAGGAAATTGGGAATTTGATACTTTCAACATCAGAGAAGCTGGGCTTCCAACTGAAGGAACTCAAGACAAAGCCTTTGTTGAAGTCACATCTGACGGGTTCTTATGTGTATGCGACAAAAGGTGATAGCCTATGTGTAATAGCAGGATTTGTTGGTGATGAATCGACCGATGGTTATCTGATGACGGTCAAAGGAGACAAGAGTTACGATTATACGGTCAAGAATTGTGTCGAAGAAGTCGATTACAAAAAATAAGTCGATACGGGTTTTGGCTTGAATTTTATTCTTTCCATTCTCGTTTGTCTTGTGTCCTTCATACTATAGTTCGCGAATCTTTGCGTCGACATCGTGCATTCGTTTCGTCGAAAGGTCCAATCAATTTCGCCAATTTTAATCTTCAAAATTGGCGCGTTTGAAAGGCAAAACCGTCGAAATTCGATTCGAAAAGCGGCAGTTTTGATAAGAAAACATCGTCGTGAAGTTGGTGTGAAGTTGAATTTTGGCAACTTCACACGTAACTTATTGAAGCACAATATATTACAAGAGTGTGAAGTTGTGAAGTTGATTTTCGACTTTTTCTTTTTGAAGAAAACGGTTATATGCTTTTTATCTGAGTTCACATCTTCAAGTTGCAGATTTTGATAATACATATAAATCATCTAGATTTTACTCGAAGATGGCATTTCGATAGCTGTTATTTTTTCTGCGCATTAAAGTAAACCATAGAACCATCAACATGAAATTCAAGAACGTTGTACTCCCGCTCGAGTCTTTGGTGCAATTGTTGACTAGTTTCGAAAGGTGGGGTGAACCATCCTTTTCTTGCAAGAATGGTGTTGACAAGCCAATCTGAAATCTTCGACTCACCCTTGATATAGAAGCAAGCAATGAACAATCCGCCAGATTTTAATACTCGGTGAACCTCAGCATAAGCCTTTTCTTTATCAGGGAAAGCGTGAAAACCGTTCATACTCAAGACAATGTCGAATTCTTCAGAAGCAAAAGGTAATTGGCCCACATCTCCTTGCATTGTCTTTACATGAGTGAGATTGTTCTTTCGGAAACGAACTTTTGCTTGTTCCAACATGTCGTAGCTGTAGTCAACGCACGTGATATTTGCGTTTTTCATAGCGCCGTATTTCTCGAAAGTAAAGATACCTGTACCTACGGGAATGTCCAGTAGTTTACCACTGAATTCATTCGGAACGTAGTCAAGAACCCTTCTTGCAATCTCATTGTCGTCGATACCACCCCAGAATACATTCATGTAAAGGCGACTCCACCATTTATTTCTAGTTAGGACATCGTCATAGATATTCTTGGTTTGATGATAGGAAGTTTTAATTTTGTCTTGCATATTGCTCAATTTATTTTTGTGCAAATGTATACCATTTTCGGTAAATCTGAAATACCTAAATATCGGTAATTTTAATTTGTTTTCACCCAACAAGTTCAAACAAAGCCTATACTTAAAAGGAAAACCGTGAAAGTATTCAATACAATCACGGTTTTTCTTATTCTATGAATTTAGTAATGCCTATTTCTTTGCGGCTTTAGGGGCTGCAGCCTTCTTGGGTGCTGCTTTCTTGTCGGCAGCTTTGTCAATCTTGGCTTTCAGCTTGTCTTCAGCGGCTTGCATTTTCTCAACCTTTGCTTGCAGACGAACAATTTCCTTGTCCTTCATGGCAATCTCATCACCCTGATTGCGGATGGTGGTGAGCAATGCGTTCAGTTCATCATTGTCGATGTCCTCGGGATAGAGGCTGCGCACACGGCTGATGAAGTCGCCCAAGATGTTCATGTAGTTGGTGAAAGCATCGAAGGGAGAGCTGTAGATGCCGCGATCAAGTCCAACATTCGAAGGCTTCGTAGTCATGAAGCGGAAGTTGTTAGATGCCTGCAGATAATCCCAGTCTTGATTGATGCGGGGATCGTTGGCAATGCGCAGACGGTCGGCAACACTATAGAGCTTGTTGAAGGCTTCACGTTGCATCGGGTTTCCGAGCCAGCAACTGACGTCGCGCTCTTCGTCTACCCAAGACAATGTGTCGGGAACTTCGAGGTTGCCCACACTCTTCATCTTACTGATGATTTCAGATGGGGTAGAGAAGGTGATGCCTTTCTCCTTAGCACAAGCGGGCAGAGCCTTGATGAACTCGAGGATATTGCTCGAGAGGGGCTGTGCAATTCCAAGTGCAGAAAGTTCCATGAAGATGTTGATGACCTGCTCTTCTTCGGGGAAGTTGGCAATGCGCTGGATGTAGCTATCGGCGAATAGTGGGTATCCGTCCCACTCTGAATCGTTGAAGCGAAGTGAGATGTCGTCGGAAAGTTCAACATCGCGCAACAACAGCTTCAGGCTTGGAGCCAAAGCGCAATTGTAGACATAGTGGGGCGATTTCCATCCGAGGACGTGCTTTGCACCTTCGGTAAGCATACCCTTGAAACCCAGTGCGGCAGCTTGTGCACCAATATCGTCGCTATAGATCAGTGAGGAGTTGCGAAGGACGGTTGGTTTTTTGCCAAAGTATTCTTCAATCTTGGCTGCCTGCTTCTTCACGTCAGCAGCAAAACTATCCTCGTTGGCGAGTGCTGAAAGACCGTGACTATAGGGCTCTGCAAGGAATTCTACACATCCGGTTTCGTTCAGTTTCTGCAACTTCTCAAGCACCTGGGGAGCGTGCATCTCAAGCTGCTCGATACCCGTACCAGAGAGGCTGAAAGCCAGCTTGAAGCTTTTGCCATTCTCCTGAATCATTTGTTCGAAGGCATTCAGGGCGGGCATATAAGAACGCTCAGCAATGTCGGTGATGCTACGTTCGTTCTCATAGTCGTCGTAATAATAATGATCGGTACCGATGTCAAAGAAACGGTAGCGCTTCAGATGGATAATCTGATGTATTTCAAAATATAAGCAAATTGTTTTCATAATGAAGCTCCCTCTCTAATCTCCCGTGGGAGAAGACCACTTAGGAAGCAACGGGTCTTGATGGTTGTTGTTTGTTTTATACTATTGACAATTCTGTTGTTTTCTTGCCAGACGTAGATGAGTTTATTCCCATCCAAGGGTTCTGCGATAAAGCGTGCGAATCCAGGTTCCCACCTTCACCCAAGTAATCTGATCTACTTCCTTCTTTCCTTCTTCTTGCAAATACTTGAAGAGGCTTTCGTTGGTGCAGATGCTATACATAGCGTCGGCAAGGGCGTGAATGTCCCAGTAGTCAACCTTGATACAGTTGTTCAGAATCTCAGCGCATCCCGATTGTTTCGAGATAATCGATGGAGTTCCACATTGCATAGCTTCGAGAGGAGAGATACCGAAGGGTTCAGAAACCGATGGCATAACGTATACATCAGAGTCTTTCAAGCATTCGTATACTTGCTTGCCGCGCATGAATCCAGGGAAGTGGAAACGGTCGGCAATGCCACGTTGAGCTGCCAGATAAATCATAGCTTCCATCATGTCTCCGCTACCAGCGAAGCAGAAACGAACGTTGCGGGTGCGGTGAAGCACCATGTTGGCTGCTTCTACAAAGTATTCAGGACCTTTCTGCATGGTGATTCGACCAAGGAAAGTAACCACTTTCTCCTTACCTGTATGATCGGGACGAGGAATGTCCTGAAGTTCCTGGCGCAGAGGATAAACGGCATTATGAACCGTGAAGCACTTGCGCGGATCCTGATGGTAGTGGTTGATGACTGTCTGACGGGTGAGCTCCGATACGCACATGATGCAATCGGCATTGTCCATACCGTCTTTCTCTATACCGTAGACCGTCGGGTTGACTTTACCGCGAGAGCGGTCGAAGTCGGTTGCATGAACGTGTATGCAGAGTGGTTTTCCACTAACGTTCTTAGCATGAATACCTGCGGGATAAGTCAGCCAGTCGTGAGCGTGAATGATGTCGAATTCTTCTGTTCGTGCAACTACACCAGCAATCACCGAGTAGTTGTTGATTTCCTCGTGAAGGTTGCTCGGATAGCCTCCAGCAAACTCCATGCAACCGAGGTCGTTCACATTCATATAGTTGAAGTCGGCATAGATATGCTCACGGAGCTGATAGTAATAGTCAGGGTCCATAATGTTGCCCACGCGTTGCTGAACGTAGTCGCGATCGACTTCGCGCCAAGCAATAGGCACTGCGTTCATGGCTATGATGCGGGCAGCATGCTGTTCTTCGTCGCCAAAGGGGTGGGGCAGACAGAGTGCAATATCGATGTCGCCTTGTGCCTTCAGTCCTTCAGAGATGCCGTAATTGGCTGTGGCGAGTCCGCCGAATACATGAGGAGGATACTCCCATCCAAACATTAAAACTTTCATTGTCTCGCCTCCTTATTTATTATAGGTGTATTTTTCCAACATGTTGAGCGTGCGCAACACTTCGGCCACATTCATGGCAAACGACATTGCACCACGAGCGCGGAACGGCGGGTTGCCGTCGGACATCTCGGGAATAGTGCCGATGCAGTTGAGCATCATCTCATCTTCGTAACCCACCATCTGCCTCTCAACGAAGCTGATACGGGTGCGCTTATAGAGTTTCAGACATGCTTCCATATAGAATCCGCCGAGCCAAGGCCATGCGGTTCCCTGATGGTAAGCATAGTCGCGCTGGGCCTGCGGTCCCACGTACATCGGGTTGTAGCCGCCACTCTTTGGTGAGAGCGAGCGCAAACCCTTCGGGGTGAGCAGTTCGCGTGTGCAAATGTCGAGTACGCTCTTCTTCTGGTCGTTTGACAGAGGACTGTAATCCAGAGCAACGGCGAAGATCATGTTCGGACGTACGCTCCAGTCGATCATGTTTCCATCTACATAGTCGTAGAGGTATCCATAATCGTTCAAGAAGGTATCGACAAACGATGCTTTCGTCTGTTCGGCCATTTTTTCAAGATGTTCCGAAGCCTTTTCATCTTTGTTCATTCTTGCCAGTTTGGCGCAGAACTTCAGTGCGTTGTACCAAAGAGCATTGAATTCGACGACATAACCAGTACGCGGTACTACCGGACGTCCGTTTGCGGTGGAGTTCATCCACGTTACGGCTTTCTCGCGTCCCTCTGTACGTACCAATCCGTTCTCTTCGAGAGTCAGGTTAGGATGCTTGCCTTTCTCGATGAACTCAACGATGTCGCGCACCAGTTTGCTATACATCTTCAGACATTTCTCTTCGCCAGCTTCCTTGGCATATTGCTGTATTGACCAGATAGCCCAAAGAGGAACATCGGGTTGCTCCATTTCATAGATCTTGCCTGCTGGCTTGCCTGCCATGAAATTGCGCAACTCCTTTTCTGCCGTCTTCATCACCAGTTCGAAGTAGTCTTGTTCTTCAATGGCGAGTGTCAATCCCGGCAAAGCGATGAAGGTGTCGCGAGCGCGGCACTTGAACCAAGGATAACCGGCCAAAATGTAGCGGTCGTCGTTGGCCTCACGGTTGTGGAACTGATGGGCGGCATTCACCAAGCAATGAAAGAAATTGTCGCGCGGTGCACGCATGGCAACTTCCTCATCAAATAGTTTCTTCAGATTGCGGGTTGCAATCTTACTGGTGCTGCCAGCGAAGACGATGCTTTCGCCTTTCTTGATGTCCATCTCGAAATATCCGGGAACGTAGAGGTCTTCGTTGGAAGCGTAGCCACGCTCTTGTTCCTTCGGGTATTCTACACCACGATACCAGTCGGGTTGGAAATGGAACTGATTCTTCTTCGAGAACTGCATGTAAAGGTCGGGGTATCCGGCATACATGCAAGTCTTGATACCATTATCCACTTCACTATACTCACGACTGGCAACGCCATTCTCGTGGGTGAACTGTCTTACCGAACGGAATGCCAGGAACGGACGGAAACGAAGCGTAGTGGCCGAGTGAGCATCTTCGAGTGTGTAGCGGATGAGGATGCGGTCTTCGTAGTGCTGAAACACTACTTCCTTCTTCAGGATGACGCCACCCACGCGATAGATTGTTGTTGGAACTTTGCCACAGTCAAACTCTCGAATGTACTTGTGGCCTTTAGGACTGTAGTTGTTGCCCTGATACTTGTGGAGACCCAGGTTGAATTCAGCACCATGCTGTATGACCGTAGTATCGAGCGAAGACAACAGCACATGGTTCTCGTCGTCTATTTCAGGAACGGGAACCACGAGCAAGCCGTGATACTTGCGCGTGTTACAGTCTACGATGGTGCTGCTGCTGTACGCTCCTGAGCGGTTGGTACGAATCAATTCGCGACCCAACGACTCCTCAAGGTTCGTCATCAGAGCTTTCTCAAATCGCAGATAACTCATAGATATTTTTTTAGGTTCTTGATTATTTATGATAGTTCGTTAGATTAAATGATAAAACAACAAGTTGAGTTTTGAGGCACAACTGTAGGTTTTTCTTTTGCTCTTCAAAAGTACACATTTTTCGTCTCATGACAAAACTTTTTATCATGTTTTTTGCAGAAAAGGTACTTTTTCACGCTTTTTTGCCATCATCAACCATTAAATTCATTCTTTCTTCTTCAAAAACAAATGAAGCCTCCTCCATTATGTATGTGGAGAAGGCTTTGGGGGTGATTGTTTTTCTATGGAAATTGTCGTTTGAACTATTCGTCGTCCATGGGATAATGCACGCCCCATTTGAATCGCAGGTCATCCATTATCTTCATGACGGCAAGTGTTTCGTCGAGCGGCATGTAGTGTGTTTCAGTAAGCCCTTCAGCTAATGCCTGACGACAGGCTAGGAATTGGTATTCATAACCTGTAATCTGCTGAGGTACTCGAATCTCCTCAATAAACTTTCGGTCGGGTCCGTAGATACGTAATGTCTGAGGATTATTGATGTTATCGACCACCAGCGACCCTTCAGTTCCGGCAATGATTCCTTCGTTATGTCCTACACAACAAGCTGACGATTGGATGTTAGCCAGCATTCCGTCTTCGAAGACGAATGAGATGGCATTGGTAAGGTCCATCCCTGTGTCCGATTTAACACATTGTGATTCGGTATTGATAATGGTTGAAGGCCAGAACATTCTTACGAAATTGATACCGTAGACACCTAAGTCGAGCAGTGCTCCGCCGCAGAGGTCGGGTCTCATGATTCGCTCTTTGTTTCCCATGCTGTATCCAAGTGTAGCCGTGATGAGTCGCGGCGTTCCGATTCTTCCTTCCACCATCAGTGAACGGATGAGCGGTACGATGGGTTGGTATCGCGTCCAAATGGCTTCTGCCAAAAACACCTTCTTACTACGTGCAAGGTCAACAACAGCCTTACTTTGTTTATAGTTAGCCATGAAAGCCTTTTCCACGAGGCAAGGTTTGCCGTTTTCCAATGCCTCCATAGTAACATCGAAATGATGAGAGTGGGGAGTTCCCACGTAAACGAGATCAACATCCTCGTCGGCAATCAGTTCGCTATATGAACCATACGCTTTGGGGATGTTCCATTTCTTGGCAAACTCCTGGCCTTTTTCTAGTGTTCTGGAACCAACGGCCACACAAGCCAAGTCTTTATGTCCGTTCAGCGTAATAGCTGCTTTTTCGGCTATCCATCCGGTACCGATAATACCAACTTTAAGTGGTGACTGTGTCATAACTTTTGAATTTAGTAAATATGCTTTTTGATCAATAATAGTAGGGTAGAGGTATCACGTCGGGATGAGGAAATTGATGACTTCCTGTTCGATTGTGATGCGGAACTCTCCTACGGGTGTGTTCATGAGTCTTCCGTCTACACCTATCATAGCATGGGCGGCCTCTATCACCTGCACCTCTTGCGTTCGGTAAGGATGCACGCTCCGATGGTTAAGGAATTTGCCGGTGAACAATAGGTGGAAACCTTGTATAAGTTGCGAAACGGTAGCTGCATTGCAAACTACTGAGACGTCGAGCATTCCGTTATAGGGTACCGCATTAGGGGTTTGTCCATAGCCACGTGCACTACCGATACATACGGTCATGATGCGCTTCTTCACCGTGTCGGAATTGATTTTCAAGTGCATCTTATATTCAAGGCGTTGGAATATCATCAGTAGGAACGACATGATGAACGACAATGTGCGTGAACCGAAGATTCGACGGGTTTGTCGACGGAGGTTCATGACGGCAGCTACAAGGCCGATGTTGATACAGTTGAGGAAATAGCGATGACAATGCTCACCTTTCTTATTGACATAGCGTATGCGACCCAGGTCTATTTTCCTCACGCGGCGTTTGAGCAACCAGTCGACCGTCTGCTCCACATTGTCTTCATCGAATTCCCAATAGCGTGCGAAATCGTTCATCACTCCGTTCGGAATGACGCCGAGGGCAATTTGCTCCCGCACGTTGGATGGTGCTTGCATCAGACAGTTGACGGCATCGTTGAGAGCAGAGTCACCACCAACAATAATAATGGTTTTGTAGCCATTGTTGATGAGCATGTTGCAGAGTCGCTCAACGCTCTCTGTATTTTCACTCTGCACTTTGTCGTAGTGCACACCCCGTGATTCAAGTACCTTCTCAATTTTCTCCCAGCGTTTTTGGGGAAAGAAGATGTCTCGGCGAGGACAATACAGAATGCCCCAGCGTGCAGAAGTCGTCTTGTCGTTTATCTCTTCCATATTCTCAACTACTTCTTTCTGTTGTTGATCTTTGTTCGTATAATTTTCAGCCATGC
>JAILAI010000237.1 GCA_024681705.1 Prevotella sp. | reverse complement strand
GATGTTTGCCACGAAGCCGCCGTGGGTGCCGTCGCCACTGACCGAGCTGTTGATGCTGATATCCGAGCGGCAGTTGGTGATGGTGTTGGTACCTTTGGAGTAGCTGACGAGTCCGCTTGCGAACTTTGCCGAGGTGGTGATGGTTCCGGAAGTGCGCAGGTTCTGGATGGTGGCACCGTTGATATACCTGAACAGGGCCGCAAATGGCTCGGTGGTATCGAGCGTGAAGGTCAGCGTATGGCCGCTGCCGTCGAAGGTGCCGACGAAGGGGCGGTCCGCCGTGCCGAGCATCGTGCTGACGGAGATGTCCTCGCCTAACTGGTAGTAGAGCCCTTCGGCCAGACGGCCTTCTGAATAGTATTTGCAAAGGGTGTTCCACTGGTCTTCCGTCGTGATGATATAGGGGTCGGAACTGGTGCCGCTACCGGAGGCCGCCAGATAGTGGATGCCGGAGTTGAGCAGACCAGAATCTTCCTTCCAGTTTTCTCCAAATGAAATATTGTCCCATTGCGCTTTGGAGCCGATATACCAGAGGTTCGTTAGGTTCGAACAGCCATAAAACGCATTATCTTCAATGGTGGTAACGCCACTCTCGATGATAACCGTATTGATGGCGCTTTTGTATTCAAAAACACTATAAACACCCGATTTAGGGTAACCGCCATCGACCGTGAGTGTTCCGTCGAATGTCAACACCCCCTTGCCGGTTTGATCATCGTTGTAACCTAAGCCAGTAGGCCATTTGTCTGTATGAAAGTAAAAAATAACCCCGTCGGTGGTCATCGCCCAGGCATAGGGGCAACCGGAAAAGCAGGCGCCATTGTCCACACCAGGGATATTTTCCCAATCGGTTCGTGTCACACTCGAACCGTCACCAAATGAGATTGTCACCCCCGCCGTACAGCCATTAAAGGCATGCTGGTTGAAGGAAGCCGGAAGTTTCCTGAAGATGACATTTTTCAGGGATGTGCACCCGTTGAAGAAATACTGTCCTATCGCATGAGTATTAGACAACCCTTCAAGGGCTGGTTTGATGGTGATTTGCATTAACTGCGTCTTCCCTTGAAAAAGATTGTTATTTGCATACTTAACGGGGTAGCCTTTGATGATTTCGGGCATCGTGACAGACGTTTCGCCAGCTTCTGGGGTCACTTTGTCAATAAAAACCTCGTTATTAGCACTCACCGAATAATACCAGGTTGCATGTCCACAAGTAACATCAAGCGCCTTTGCCCCCTGAGCCATCAGCAAAAGCAATGTTGCAAGCAGGGTCCTGCCCGCAAACTCTTTGATATGTCGTTTTGTCTTCATAATGAAAGTTTTTAGCGTAAATAAAAATAGATGATAGTTAGTATATTTGATATGATTCAGGCCTTTTCAGCATAGTTTCCAGCTGCACTTGGCAATCCGAAAAACTAATCTTCATTGCCTTCGCTTGCAAAGATACAAAAAAAATCGAAAGTAAAGAAAAATAAATCATTTTTTTTTAGTGGTTAGTGGATAGTGAAGATGGTTATTTAAGTGAAGAGTGAAGAATACGGTGGCGGCACTTTAGGTGAAAAGTGAAGGGTGAATAGTGAAGGAGGCGCTGAGCGGTATCAGTCGAATATTTTCTTCCAGATCCATAATACCACCACCGCTCCGATGACACAGAACGCGAAATTGGTGAGGTAGCCTTTGCCAAGCAATTCGATGTTAAGCAGATGGCTGATGAAGGTTCCCACATAGCTGCCAATGATGCCGATGATAAGGTTCATGCAACACCCTTTTCCCTCGCCGCTCATCATAAGGTTGGCGATGTAGCCGATGAGTAGTCCAGTGAGTATGGGCCAAGCGGTGAAATCTGCGATGTGTTCAAACATATTCGTATGCTATTATTGGATGAAAAATTTCTATTATGTTGAGATGTTTCACTAACGTTGTGAGATGGGGCTTTTCCTTTGGGCGTGCTTATAGATGAAAAGGGGGAATGGCTTTCGTTAGGCGTGCCACTAAATCGTCGGTCGTGTCTTTTGAAACGAATCGGAATAATGTAAACAAATTCTGATTACGAGTTATTCATGGAAATAGTTGGTCGGAATCATTTATTCAAGTTTCGCATTTGCTTTACTTCTTGGTAGTTAGGAAGTTAAGGAGTTATCGCTTCGCTCGTCCTTTCGGACAGAAGTTAAGCCGTTACTTCTATTTGCATGTATTCAGCTTCTTCACTACTTCAGAAAGTTGAGTTGTTCTATTCTATGTTTTGATGATTCTCTTTTTCTCGATGATGAATGGTTGGCACCGACCGCAAGGGGTTCCCGCTACGGGAAGGGGTCGGCACGAGGGACGGCTCAGCGGCCGAAGACGGCCTTGATGCGCTCGAGGGCCTCGGCAATCTTCTCGTCCTTGGCACAGAGGGAGATGCGGATGTAGCGCTCGCCATTGGAGCCGAAGATGAAGCCAGGAGTGATGAACACGCGGGCCTCGTGGAGCACGCGCTCGGTGAGCTCCTCGGCGTTGGCGTAGCTGGCGGGAATCTTTCCCCAGAGGAACATGCCGACCTGACTGGGGTCGAAGTCGCACTTCAGCGTGCGCATGATCTCCTCGGCCTTGTCGCGACGACGACGGTAGGTGGTGATGTTGGCCTCGTGGTGCCATTCCTCGCTATTGCGGTAGGCCTCGGCGGCGGCCAGCTGGATGCCCCGGAAGGTACCGCTATCGATGTTGCTCTTGATCTTGAGTATCCACTGGATGAACTGGGCGTTGGAGGCACAGAGACCGACACGCCAGCCGGGCATGTTGTGGCTCTTCGACATGGAGTTGAACTCGATGCAGCAGTCCTTGGCGCCCTCCACCTGGAGCAACGACAGGGGATGGTCGTTGAGGATGAAGGAATAGGGGTTGTCGTTGACCACGACGATGGCGTGTTCGCGGGCGAAGCGCACCAGACGCTCGTAGGTCTGCATACGGGCGGCACCACCGGTGGGCATGTTGGGATAGTTGGTCCACATGAGCTTCACACGACGGAGGTCCATCTGCTCGAGAGCATCGAAGTCGGGCTGCCAGCCGTTGTCCTCCATAAGGTCGTAGTTGACCACCTCGGCACCGAGAATCTTGCTCAGCGACGTGTAGGTGGGGTAGCCGGGATTGGGCACGAGCACCTGGTCGCCGGGATTGACGAAGGCCAGCGTGGTGTGGAGGATGCCCTCCTTGCTACCGATGAGGGGCTGGATCTCGGTCTGGGGATTGAGGCTGACGCCATACCAGCGCTCGTAGAACTCGGCCATAGCCTGACGCAGCTCGGGAGTTCCCATAGTGGGCTGGTAGCCGTGGGCAGAGGGGTCGTGGGCCACCTCGCAGAGCTTCTCTACGGTCTGCCTGGATGGCGGCATGTCGGGACTGCCAATGGCCAGACTGATGATGTCGAGGCCCTGCGCATTGAGGGAGGCGACTTCCTTCAGCTTGCGACTGAAGTAATACTCGGATACTTGTTGGAGCCTTTCGGCGGGTTGTATTGTCTTTTCCATTTCTATCTTGTTTGCTTATTTCTGGGTTTGTCATTTTCGACGATGGGAAGGCAGGCCTCGAAGGGTCGATGGATGGTTGGGGGCTGTCGTCTCGCTCGTCGTGAGCGCTGGGGAGACCTATGCCCCGATATACTCGCCGAGGACCTTCAGCTCGCGGGTGAGGGGTGCGATAGCGTCGATGCTCTGACGGTAGCGCGTGAGCGAGTCGTAGGCCACGTCGACGTAGAACATATACTCCCACTCGCGTCCGATGATGGGGAGCGACTGAATCTTCGTGAGGTTGATCTTGTAGAACGAGAGGATGCTGAGCACCTGAGAGAGGGAACCCTCTTCGTGGGGAAGGGAGAAGACGAGACTGGCTTTGTCGGCCTTCTCGAGGGGACGCAGGAAGTCGGCCTTCATGGGGTCGCAGACCACGAGGAAGCGGGTGAAGTTGTGCTTGTTGTCCTCGATATGGTCCTCGAGGATGCGCATGCCGTACATACGGGCGGCATCGCTGCTACAGATGGCGGCCCATCCGCGACAATCGTTCTCGCTGATGTACTTGGCGGCTCCGGCGGTGTCCTCGGCCTCGACGAGCTTCATCTCGGGATGGTTCTCGAGGAAATGGCGGCATTGCATCAGGGCCACGGGATGGGAGTGCACCTCCTGGACGGTGGTCCAGTTGTCGTCGGGCAGACAACAGATGCAATGGGAGATGTGCAGCTTGTGCTCACCCACGATGCAGGTACCGGAGTCGCGCAGGAGCTCGTAGTTGTGGAGCAGACTGCCCGCAATGGTGTTCTCGATGGCTACCATACCGATGGCGGTGGGGTCGCGCTTGATGTTCTCGAACACCTGCTCGAAGGTGGAGCAACAGATGAGCTGCACCTGCTGGTTCTCGAAATACTGATGGGTGGCTATGTCGTGGAACGATCCCACCAAGCCTTGTATTGCTATTCTCTTCATATCTTCTCGTTGTCTAAAAGATGTTCTACTCTTCGCATGGTGAACGCTGAAAAAACAAATCCCGCCTCACATGTTCTGTGAAGCGGGACCTTGATGTTTATCGTTTGTTCATCTTGTCAAATCCTAAGTTGAAATCTATACGCAACTTCCCGCTTCACAGTGCCCTGCAAAGTAATAATAAAAGCCGTAAAAGAATGCGTATGACTTCATTTTTCTTGCTATTTTCTGATTTTGGGTGCAAATTTATCACTTTTCTCCGAAACAAACAAACATTTTGCCATCTTTTTTGCAGAAAAGGTGAATATTTGTCGGTTGGAGGGGATTTAGTTCATAGTTCATAGTGCAGAATTCATAGTGCAGAATTCATAGTGCAGAATTCATAGTTATATTTAGGTTATCGGGTATAATGCCATTCTGGTTATTGGGGTTATTGAAAATTTAAACCCCGAAGGGGTGACAAGACCATAGGCAGGGGTGGAGCGAAGCGGAACCCCTGCTAATAATGCCCCACACGACGACAAGCGCCGAAGGTGCGACACAATACGAATGCACCCACTTCAAAATCTGTCGCCCCTTCTTTAACTTTGCAGCCTACAATAAGAGTCCTATAAAACTCTTAAGGAATTTAACGTTTAATAAACGATAAGGAATAAAAAGGATACCAGTTTTTCCTTACCTTTGTTGTAGAAAGGAAGGATTAACTGCCGGAGGTCAACCCATCCGCCCTTGAAGGCTGCGAGCTTATGCCCTGTTACAGGCCCTCCGGATTTCAAGCTGCAAATTCCAAATAGGAAGGTAGGCTCGAAGCCTAATTAAAGTAGTAGACATACACAGCTTTCCTTCAGTTAATCACTTCCTGTAACTTAATAACGTAAAGACATGAAGAAAATTGTAATCGGCATCGACATTTCGAAGGAAAAGATTGACGCCAGCGCAATCGACGTGAGAGACAGCCAGCTGGGAGTCGTGAAAATGGGCTACCAGGTGTTCGACAACCGTCCGATGGGTTTTCGGCGCATGCTGGTCTGGGCGCGGCATCTTGTCAAGGGAATAGAACTCGAAGACGTCCTGTTCTGCTGCGAGACCACTGGCGGCTACGACCGCAGCCTGTGTGACTACATCTATGCCAAGGGTCTGGACATCTGGCGCGAAGGTGCGCTGCAGATCAAGCGCAGTATGGGTGTGCGCAAGGGCAAGGATGACAAGGCAGACTCGCTGATGATAGCCGAGTACGCCATGCGCCACATGGACAAGGCCGTAATGTACGAGTCGCCAAGCGACAGTATCCGCGAGCTGAAGGCCCTGTTCCTCTATCGCCACAAGCTGGTGCAGGAGAAGGTCGAGAAGAAGGTCAGGGCCAAGCACCTGAAGGAAACGTCGGCCAGGAGCAAATCCATGCGTTTCATCGTGCGCGACGCCATGAAGGGCATCCGTGCGCTGGAGAAGAGCATCAGGGAATGCGAGAGGCAGATACGGGAAATCATCAACGGCGACGAGGAACTGAAGCGCAGCTACGACCATATCGTCTCAGTCAAGGGCATCAGCATCGTCAACGCCACGGCGCTTATCGCATACAGCAACAACTTCCGCGGAATCACAACGGCCAACAAAATGGCCTCCTACTACGGAGTGGCCTCCTTCCGCGACCGATCCGGGACAAGCGTCGATAAGAAATCCTACGTGAAATACTACAGCTGTTCGCTACTCAGGGCCACCATCACGCAGGCGGCGGAATGGACCATCAAGGAAAACGGCATATACAGGGACTACTACCTGCGCCTGAAGGCCGAAGGCAAACCATATGGCATTATTATCAACAATGTCAAGAACAAACTCATACATCTGGTATTCTCACTCGTTACGAACAACATGGATTATGAGCAGAATCACGAGTTCCTCAGGGCGAAAAGAAGGGACGAACAAAAAATGCTCGCCCCGTTAGTGAATATTAACTAAATTTGTTTGGTAAAATACATAGGAAGCAGGGCTTTCCTTGG
>JAILAI010000215.1 GCA_024681705.1 Prevotella sp. | reverse complement strand
ATGAGCATCCATGTGAAGCTATAGATATATTTCTTCATAGTTGTATTGCTTTTTTATGGTTTTGTTGCGTTTGTATCTTACCACTTGTAGGGGTCAGAGTCGTTGGTCGGAGCCGACGGGTCGAGATTGTTGGTGCAGGCCTTGTTGTAGTTGGTCTCAGTCTGCACAATGCACCAGTTCATCCACTGCGGGGGCTCGTTGGTGTTCCAGCGGTAGCCTTCAACGTGGTTGGTACCATCGTAGCTACGGATGATGCCTTTCTGGAGTCGCTTGATGTCGAAGGTAGCAAAGCCCTCGCCCCAGAACTCCACGCGGCGCTGCCACCACACTTCGTTGCGGAAGGCAGAAGTGGAAGAGTTGCCGTAGGCCTCGTTGTGTCCGCCGTAGACGTAGGATGCGTCGCGGGTCTTGGCAAAGGCGGTGAGCAGTTCGATGCCACGGGCTTCGTTCTGCATACCTGCAGCCTCGGCCTCGATGAGGTACATTTCCTCCACACGCATCATGGGCACAGCCATCACGAAGCCGACATACTGGTTGTCGCGGCCCACATCGCCACCGGCGGTGCGGAACTTCAGCTCCAGTCCACCAACCTTTCCATAGCCCTGAGTGGCCTGGCCGGCATTGAGGATCCAGTCGGGGTGCTTGCTGTAGGCAGAGAGGGCCTCGAGCATTTCGTCCTCGTCTTCGATGTCGTCGATGGCGAAGTCAACATAGCACTTCTTGCGGCAGTCGGTGGTGGGAATCGTCTCGTAGAGGTGACGGTCGATAAGGAACGGCTGGCCATAGTTGGCAGCGTAGCCGCAACCAGAGACATCCGGGTTGATTTCGATGCACATCATGGAACCCCAGCTGGAGTCGGCATCGTTCAAAAGAATGTTGGGGTCGTCGCTCTTATAGGTCATACCGAGCATCCATGAACCGTTAGGTGTGTTGAAGCCGGTCTCCCAGTCGGTGTACTGATTGGCGGTCATGATGGTATAGCCCTGCTGCGCGAGCTTGGCATATTTCTCGGCATTGGCCCAGTCCTCCATGACGAGATAGGCGCGTGCCTTCAGGCCGTAGACGACACTCTGGTCGGGTACGTAGATGTTCTTGCGCTCGTAGCCGGCGAGATACTGCTCGGCCTTGTCGAGGTCAGAGAGGATGAACTGCCACATCTCTTCGTTGGTGGCACGTGGATTGTTGAAGAGGTCGTCGATGGTCGTGGTCTCCTTCACGATGGGCACTGTGGGCGAGCTCTTGTCGGCAGCATAGGTCTTGGTCGCGAACATGCGGGCCAGGTCCATGTAGAAGTAGGCACGCATGGCGAGTGCGATGCCGACGCCGGGCTTGTTGCTCTCCGAGGGTTCTTCACCAGCCAGCTGGAGCACCACGTTACAGTTCTTGATCCATCCGTAGTAGTAGGTCCAGGGGAGCTGTGCATAACGATAGGACGGTCCCAAATAGAGGCAAGTGTACCAAGCGGTATACCAGTTCTGGTAAGGATAGACGACGTCTTGTCCGCTGACGTCGCGCATCAGATAGAACGAGGGCAGTCCGAAGTCGTTGGCATCGTGGTCTTCATTGCCCGAATAGACGAACTCTCCGCAAAGCGTAGAGGTGATGGCGTCGACGGCATTGTAGAATGCACCGGGAGCGTTCTGCACCTGCTCTTCGGTGACAGTGTTGTTCCTCGGGTCTATTTCCTGTATGCAGCTCGTTGTTAATGCCAGAGTGGCGACAACGGCCATGAATGATAATATCTTTTTCATTGCTTTATCTCCTATTATATTAGAATGTCAACTGAATGCCTCCAGAGATAGTCCGAACGGGTGAATAGACGTTGACGGACTCGTTCTCCTTGTATGAATAGCGAGGATCGAGACCCTTGCGGGCAGACCAGAAGTAGAGGTTCTCACCAGAAGCGTAGAGACGGATGGCGCTGATGCCAATCTTCCTTGTGAGCGACTGGGGCAGTGTGTAGCCGACAGTGAACGACTGGAAGTTGAGGTAGCTGGCGCTGGTGAGGAATCGGTCGCTGCTGTAAGCGGCATACGAGTCGCCAAATTGCCAGCGCGGGATGTCGCTGCTGGTGTTGGTGGGACTCCATGCGTCTTTCCAGTCAACACTGTAGTTGTAGCCGGCGTCAGAGGTGCTGGCTGCAGGTGTCATCAGCTTGCGGTAGTGGTTGTCGTTGATTTTGCCACCCAGCTGGTAGTCGAACGTAACGGCCATGTCGAAGTTCTTCCAGGTGATAGAAGTACTGAAACCGCCGTAGACCTTTGGCAGGAGCGAACCGGTGGTGTAGCGCGAAGCCTCACCGATGTTGGTGGTGGTGCCGTCTCTGGAGTCACCGGGCTTGCTGATGTCGTTGACGGCTTCTGCGCCCTTGCCCTTCGAGGTCAGGTCTTCATCGTAGTAGTAGAGAGCCTGTCCGTCCTCGGCAACACCTGCGTAGGCGTAGGTCATGTAGTTGTACATGGGCTCACCTTCAGCATACCAGTACTGAGATTCATAGAAGCCGCCGTTGTCGGCAATCTTTGTCTCAGGCAACTTGAGGATCTTGGTGGTGTTGTGCGACAGGTTGGCTGCGATGATCCACTCGAAGTCCTTTGTCTTCACAGGCACTGCCTGCAGGGTGAGTTCGAGACCCGTGTTGCGAATGTCACCGATGTTGCCATAGTAGCCACGCGAACCGGCCGATTCAGGAATGGAGAGCCAGAAGAGTAGGTCGGTGGTCTTCTTGTTGTAGAAGTCCAGGCTACCCGTGAGGCGTCCTTTCCAGAGGCCGAATTCCACACCGAGGTTCATGTTGGTGGTTGTCTCCCAGGTGACTTCCTCGTTACCGACGCGGTAGAACGAAGGAGCCATCGTTGTGTCAGACGACTTGCTGAGCGAATAGAGGTCGGTGTAGGCCCAGTTTCCGATGTTATCGTTACCCTGCTGACCGATAGAGAGCTTCAGCTTCAGCATGTCGAGCCATGTAGAAGTGTTCTGCATGAAAGCTTCCTTGGAAATGATCCAGGCGCCACCAACAGACCAGAAGCTACCCCAACGGCGATCTTCCTGGAAGCGCGAAGAAGCGTCTCGACGGTAAGAAGCAGAACCGAAGTACTTCTCCTGATAGTTGTACTGTGCGTTTCCGAAGAAACCTTCCACGTTGTACTCCGTGGTGTAGGAGTGTGAGTTGGTCTTCGTGGCGAAGGCGTTCAGTTCCTTGATTTCGGGCGAGAAGCCGCCGTTGGCAACGGCATCGAGGTACTTCGTCTTGGTGTCGAAGTATTCGTGACCCACCATCAGGCTCACATTGTGAGAGCCGAAGGTGTTGAAGTAGTTCAGCGTCTGCACGTGGTTCTGGCGGAGCGTGTTTCTCTGCTTCTTGGTGAGCTCACCGTTGACACCGACCTTCGGACCATAGAGAGCATTGTCATAGATAGACTCGGTGCTCTGGCCAAGAATGGCGGTGCTGGTGTTGTTGAACTTCAGGTTGGGTGTGATGTTGATGTCCACATAGATGTTTCCGTTGAACTGGTTTCCGCTGTTGATGTTCTGGTTGTAGCGGTTGGAGCCCAGCGGGTTACCAGTCTGCAGGAAAGCACGTCCCACGCCGTAGTTGGTGGCGGCCACACCGTAGTCATACTGCGGGTTGCCATTGGCATCGGTGCGGATGACGGGGTTGCCAGCGGCATCCACCGTGCGCACATAGACAGGATAGATAGGTGCCACGAACGAAGTGTAGTACATCAGGTTGGTAGAGCCCCAGTCGGTGCTCATGTTCGGGTTCGAACTGGTGTGCGAGTGCACATAGCTGACATTGGCGCCCACCTTCATCCATTTCTTCACCTGATAGTCGGCACGCAGACGGGCACTGAGGCGCTCATAGCCTGAGTACTCGATGATACCGCCCTCGTTGAGGTAGCCCACGCTGGTGTAGAACGAACCGCGGTCGTTGGCGGCGTTCATACTGACGGTGTACTCCTGACGCAAGGCATTCTTGTAGGCCATGTCGGTCCAGTCGTCGGGTTGCATGTAGTAGGTCTCGCCGTTATAGGTGTAGCTGCGACCCAGTGTGGCGTTGGGGTTCACCTTGCCGTTGAGTCCCACCAGCGTCTGTCCCTCGGGAATGGTGTAGACATTGTAGCCCAGAATGTTGAGCATGTTGCGGTTGGCCGAGGCATTGGCCTGCTCTGGACTGTAGTTGCGGCTGAGGAAGTAGTTGTTCATCTGTGTGTAGAAGTTCTCGTAGAACTCTGCCGGGCTCTTGATGACGTCATAGTCCTGCACGGCACGTGAGTTGGAACCGAACTTCACGTCTACATTGACCACAGCCTCCTGGCTCTTACCCTTTTTTGTTGTGATGATGATGACACCAGCGGCACCACGTGCACCATACAGGGCTGCACTGGCTGCATCCTTCAGCACGCTCACCGACTCGATGTCGCTTGGCGGGATGTTGGACAGGCTGGCCTCATAGGGAGCGCCGTCGACGATGACGAGCGGGTCGGTTTCAGCATAGAGCGAGCTGATACCACGAATGTTGATCTTACCCTGCTGAGCACCCGGAGCACCCGATGAGCCGCGCATCTGCAGACCGGCAACGGAACCCACGAGGGCATTGGCAACGTTGCTCGTGGTGTGAACCTGCAGGTCTTCTGCGTTCACCACGGCAGCAGAACCGGTGAAGGCCGATTTTGTCGTTGTTCCGTAGGCCACGACGATGACCTCGTCGAGTGCCTGTTTGTCGCTGGTCAGCACGATGCGCATGTTAGGACGCGCACTCACTTCAAGGGGCTCCATTCCCACATATGTGACGCGAATAATCTGCTTGCCTGATGGCATCTGCAGAGAAAAGCGGCCATTTACGTCGGTAACGGTGCCAACATTTGTACCAGGGACTTGCACCGTGGCGCCAATGACGGGCTGGCCATCATCCTGTGACAACACGGTACCATTCACCTGTGTTTGGGCATTCACCCCTCCTAACCATAGGAAAAGGCATGCCAAAAGCATTGTTAATCTTACTTTCATAAACACTCTCTCGTTAGTTATTATTATATAAATGTTATCTAAATTCTAACTGTCTTTAATTTTTCCGCTGATACTTTTTTCTTTCAGAAAGATCGATAGGCAGTGATTGCCTCCCAAATTGGTGACGGACCTTTAGCTGAGTCTCAACAACTATTGGTAAATTCACCGTAGATGGGAATTAGCGCTTGCAAAATTAAATAAATTTTTCTAATTGTAAAATTTTTTGGAAGGAAAACGAGCATTTTGCTTCCGTTTTTAACAAATTCGTCGAGTTTCTGTAACAAATGGAACAGTTTTCGTGCATTTGACAATCGTTTTGCGTTGGTAGAGTTTCCCCAAATCTT
>JAILAI010000208.1 GCA_024681705.1 Prevotella sp. | reverse complement strand
AGATACGAAAAAAAATTGACAATTGTCACAAAATCGAACTTTTTTCTTCAATTTTTTTTATTACTGTCCGCTAAACATATTTTTACTACATATTTACGACTTTTGCCGCTTGACAAGCCCCCTTAGACCTTGAAATGGTGTAGCATTCGTATTGTGTCGCACCTTCGGAGCTACTGTTTCTGTGTTGTCGCTATCAGGGGTTCCGCTTCACTCCACCCCTGCCTGTGGTCTTGTCACCCCTTCTTCCCTGCTCAAAGTCCCATGCTCGTTGACCACAGCCCTAACATAGGGGCCTTGTTGACCCCACCCCTACCCCTCCCCTGCAAGCAGGGGCGGGGAGCATAGATAGTGTTTGTTTCCCTATCAAGAGGGCGGAACAGAAAGAACTCTACATAATAATTCCTGATGCTGCCTATAACTCTTCATTTACTCCCCAACCCTATTTAGAGGTGTGGCAGGGGTGGGGTTGATTCCCCGACCAAGAGGATGCTTCGCTTTAAGTGAAGAGTGAAGAATCCTTTGGATTTAAAACTATGAATTATGCACTATGAACTATGAACTAAATCAACGACTCACCACTCGAACATGTTTTTAAGCGGGCACCAATAAATTTTTATAGTCGGCCCTTTTCTTCATTACCAGCACCGGTACCCTTATACTTCGAGCGGGTGACGTTGAAGTTGTATGAAAGTGTCAAGCCTATTTCTTGCGAGTAGACATAACTGCTGGAGGTGGTTTTCCCGATGGCACAATAGGTAGTGTAATCATTGCGCTCCGTGCGGAAAATGTCGTTGGCATAGAGGGCGGCAACGAGGCTACCTTTCAGGAATGCTTTCTGCAAGCGGGCATTGACGGCGAAGTTGCTATTGCGATACATGAATCCCCAATGGTTGCTACCCGTATAATCCACTTGCAACAAGGCCTTTGCCGTTTCATCGATGATGAACCAACTCTGAAGGTTGACCGAGAACTCAGGCTTGTTGAGTTTCATGGGCACTCCGTATGCCTCCGCATCGAACCTCTGCTGATAGTAGTGAAGCCTGAGCGTAGGCTGCCAGAAGCCGAGTTTGGGAGAAGCGGTCAGGGTGGCATACCAGCGTATCTGATGGTCGAAGTTCATATGCTGGGTGATGGCAATTTCCTTTGCCTCGTCATAAACTTGGCTGATGTGGGTAAAGAATTCGTTCTCACGCGTAAGACCTGTCATGAAATTGAACCACGAATAGGTGGCGCTGAAATCGATGCTCCGACGGATAGAGGGTTGCAAAAGCGGATTGCCGCCTTCATACATATAGCGGTTGTCGTATTGCACCGTATTGATCAGCCAGTTGTAGAGGGGACGCGTGATGCGTTTCGAGAAACTTAACTGCAAGCCCCACTTCCCCTTCTGCCAGCCAGCAGAGAGATTTGGGAAGAAGTCATCGTAGGTTCTGCTGGGCTCTTCCTGGTGCACACCGAAGGAACTACAATCTGAAGACACATGTTCATAGCGCAGACCGGCATTCAGACGCCAATTGCCCAACTGCATTTCGTATTCGGCAAAAGCAGCCGTATTGCTCTCCTTCACTTCGTTTTCCGATGGTGGGATGATGCCCTCGTCGGTGGTGTTTGTGCCGTAACTGTTGGTATGCGTCAGTTCCGAGCCTGCACTCATCATGCCTTTCCACAAGGGGTAGGTGAACACGAGTTTGCCTGCCAGCAGGCGGCGCTTGTCTCGGCTATGCGAGGTGATGGTGCGGTTGTCAAGCTCAGCACTGAATTCAGATACATGATGGTCTAACTTGATCTTTCGCCAAACGTAACTGGTATTCAAGTCGATGCCAAGTTTGCCAATCTTTCCCACATAATAGGCATTGACGTCGTGGGAGGGTGGATCCGGTTGGCTGACTCTCCGCCACTGATCGACGATTCCCTCTGTCTGTCCGTTTCTCGTGATGGTTTGTTCCGAGTGAAGACCACCAGCGGCATAGGCGACCATCTGGGTGCCGTAACTCATGCCTACGGAGTTGTCGTTGTCGAAGTCGTAACTGAAGCCTGTCTTTCCTGAACAAACCGTAATCCAGTTGTCGATAGGTGCCGTCTGGTGGATGTTGATGGTATTGCCGTTGATGTTGTTTTCTATGTCGCCCGTCAGGTCCACGCCTTGATGCTCATTCTGAAAACCAAAATTGGCAAAGGCTTCGAATCCGTCGATACGGTATTTCACGGCCAGATTCTCGAAGGTGTTCCATTTGTTATTCCGATACGTATCGCTCATCACCTGCACGCTGAATCCATCGCCTTGCTGACGGATGGTCTTGATGCGGACGACGGCATTCACCTCAGCATTGTATTGTGCCCCTGGCGAGGTGATGATATCCACACTCTTGACGTCGGCGGACTTCAGTTGCTTGAGTTCGATGGCATCGCGAACCTTCTTGTTGTTGATGTAGATCTCGGGCTCGCCCTTGGCAACGACACTGAACTTACCGTCGCGTCCCTGCATAAGAGGCATCATCGAGAGCATGTCGTCGGCCGTGCCCACATCGTGGAGAATGGAGTGCTGCACTTCTACGGTCAACCCTCCGGTGGTCATTTTATATTGCGGTATCTCACCTTTCACCACCACATTGTTAATCGTGTAGGTTTCTGGTTGCAATCTTATCGTTCCGACGTTCTCCTGGCTGCTCGTTCTCCATACGGTCTTGTAGCCTATGTAGGTGACGCGCACGAGCACTTTCTGGTGTCGGCATGGAATGACGAAGTCGCCGTTCTGGTTGCTCACGCCGCCATTGATGAATATGGAGTCGGCGGGCTGAAGCAATGCGATGTTGGCAAATTCCACGGGCGTTCCCTTTTCGTCCAGAACCCTTCCTACGACCTTGCTATCTTCCTTCTGGATGCACTCCACGGTTATCAGGCTATCGCCGACGGTGATGTTCATGGGATAGAAGCCCACCACCTCGCGCACGGCTTCGGGTATGGATAGCCGTTGGAATGAGGTCGTCACGGTGAAATCTTCCAGCTCGTTATAGATAAAGCTGATTTTCTGATGACGGGAGGCCTTGTTGATGTCGATCAGCACGTCCGACAATGATTGCTGACGATAATTGCGGCTGATGCGATTGGTTTGCTCGCTCTGGGCCTTGGCACCTGTAACAAACAGGCACAATAATAGTAAAAAGATGCACTTTTTCATAGTTTTCATGCCTTTTTGTTATTCAACGATCATGGTTTGTTCACTCAGTGTGATATGGAATTTCCTGAAGTTGTTCAGTTCTTCTATCACCTTCTCTACCCGTGCATTTCCATCCCAGGTGTAGTAGAGTCGCCATTGCCTTGCCTCGCCATTGCGTATTTCCACTTTCATGCCGTAGCGGGTGGCCATCTCCTCGAGTATCTGCGGGAGCAGCACGTTCTCGAAAGTCTTCGGCGGAACACTGTCTTGTGGGAGGGTTGTCACAATGTCTTGTTGTCCAGATTCAGCAGGGGCGACGTTGTCGACCACCGTCTGATCCTCTGCCTTTGTGTGGTTTTGTGAAAGTCGGTGAAGAGCGGCATAGGCCAGTCCGCTGAGCACGAGCACGCCCACAAAGACGGCTGCCGCCTTCAACATTTTGTGGAGGGTGAAGAAGCGGGGCGCTGGCTTTTCCTCTGCCTCGGCGCATCCCTCGTTCCACTCTGCCCAAGCCTTGTCCACATCCACCTCTATGGTGTGCTTCTCCAGAGACTGGCGGGTTTCCACCATGGTCTGGTATAGTTTCCGACATTCTTCATCACTGAGGATGTCGTCGACCTGCTGCTCCGTGTAGCGCTCAGGATGATCGATGATGTCGAAGATTTGTTCTAACTTATCCATGTTGCTGATTAGGGGTTAAATCGTTCTTTCAATTTTCGGATACCTTGTGAAAGGTGCTTATAGACAGCCGTTTCACTGATAGAGAGTCGTTGTGCTATCTCCCGGTAAGTCATCTTCTGCTCGTAATGGAGCGTCATCACGCGGCACGTTTGTTCGGTCATCTCGCTTTGCATGAATGCCAGTATTTGGTCGAGTTTGTCCATCTCCTTTTCCACTGGAATGGCGCTTGGCTCCGTTTCTATCGATAACAAGCGGTGCACACGGTCGACGACTTTCTGGTGACTCAATAGGTTCAAGCATCTGTTGCGAACGCAGACAAGCAGAAAACCCTCCGTACCTTCCCTGCGCGGAAGAATGGTACCGTCGAGGATGCCGGTGAAGACCTCGCTCACCGCATCTTTCGCCATTGCCTCATCCTTGAGCAGCATCACGGCCAACCGATACATGCCCGGATAATGCTGGCGGAATAGTTTTTCTACTTGTTCTTTGTCTCGCATTCCTGATTCTTTATTAGTAATACATCTAAGGTCCGAAATTCCTAACCCCTAAAACCAAAAATCTGCAACAATTTCCATAAAAAGTTTCGCGTTCTCTAGTCTTTCTAGAGTTTCTAGCCCCTCTAGTTTTTCTAGTTCCTCTAGTTTTTCTAGCCCCTCTAGTTCCTCTAGCCCCTCTAGTTTCTCTAGTTCCTCTAGTTTCTCTAGAGTTTCTAGTTCCTCTAGCCCCTCTAGTTTCTCTAGCCCCTCTAGTTTCTCTAGAGTTTCTAGTTCCTCTAGTTTTTCCGGCCCCAATCGAAAAGCGCCGCTTTTCATCATCAAAACTGCCGCTTTTCATCATCGAAATTGGCGGTTTATCTTTTCGTCTGCCTTGCTCTGGTTTCACTCGGGCGGCAATGGCCAACGATAGACCCTGTCACAGGGTGTCGGCGGCGGAGTGGCGGCAGGCGGGTGGCGGAGTGGCGGCGGGACAAATACTGGTGTTTTTCGTTCTTCTCGGCCATCGATATGCCCTGTCTCAGGGGGTGTTG
>JAILAI010000201.1 GCA_024681705.1 Prevotella sp. | reverse complement strand
CGTTTTCTTTTATAGGTGCAAAAATAATGAAAAGTTCCGAAACATCAAAATCTTTCCACAAATATAAACAGAAAGTTTTGTAAAACAGAACAAAAATAGTCCCAATGGCTTTTTACAGCTTGGGACTATTAAAATATGATTGCATGGTTTTCACCAATGCATATAACTTCTCACGTTAAAACAATTTACTTGTTTACCTGGAATTTTGTATCACCATCTTTGAAGAATGCGTTGATCTGCTTGGCAGCTGCGATACCAGCATTGATATTGGCCTCAGCTGTCTGTGCGCCCATCTTCTTGGGTGTGCTGAAATAACGGCCTTCGAACTGAGCGAACTCAGCGTCAGCATCTGGCTTGATGTCGGTGACGAACTTCAAATCCTCACGAGTCTTCATCAGTTCAATCAGTTCAGGTTCGTTGATGACTTCCTTACGAGCAGTGTTTACAAGCACGCCACCCTTCTTCATCTTGCCAACGAGAGCAGCATTGATGCTCTGCTTTGTCTCGGGTGTTGCGGGGATGTGAAGTGAAACGACATCACAGGTCTCAAAAAGAGCGTCCTGATTGTCAACGGCCTTTACACCAGCAGCCTCGATAGCTTCTTTCGGACAATATGCGTCAAAGGCATAGATATCCATACCAAAGCCCTTAGCGATGCGAGCAACATTGCGACCAACATTACCAAAAGCAAGGATACCAAGTTTCTTTCCTAGCAATTCACTTCCACTCTTACCATTGTAGAATCCGCGAGCAGCCATAACGAGCAATCCAAAAACAAGCTCGGCAACGGCATTAGAATTCTGTCCTGGGGTATTCTCGGCAACCACCTGATGAGCCGTTGCGGCGGCAAGGTCTATATTGTCGTAACCTGCACCTGCACGAACCACAATCTTCAACTGCTTAGCAGCATCGAGCACTTCAGCATCAACCTTGTCAGAACGGATGATCATTGCGTCAACATCCTTCACGGCATCGAGCAACTGTGCCTTCTCTGTATATTTCTCAAGCATTACCAGCTCATTGCCGGCTGCTTCAATTTCTTCGCGAATACCATTCACAGCTGCTGCGGCAAATGGCTTTTCTGTTGCAACTAATACTTTCATCTTTCTATTTTATTATATATAAATAAGGTGTTGAGAACCATTGTTACCCAACACCTTTTTATTTTAATTGTTTGCCTCAAACTCTTTCATTGCGTCTATAAGGGCCTGAACTCCTTCGATGGTCTGGGCGTTGTAGCAGCTGGCGCGGAAACCACCAACAGAACGGTGACCCTTTATACCAACCATGCCCTTGCCTGTTGCAAACTCGAAGAATGGTTTCTCCAGCTCAGCATACTCTTCGTTCATCACGAAGCAGATGTTCATGAGCGAGCGATCTTCTTCGGCAACGGTTCCATGGAACAATTTATTGCGGTCGATTTCTGCGTAGAGCATCTCAGCACGCTGACGAGCACGCTTGTCCATTGCTTCAACACCACCCTGAGCCTTTATCCAACGCAGGTTCTCAAGTGCGGTGTAGATGGGAACCACAGGAGGAGTGTTGAACATTGAACCCTTCTCTACATGAGTGCGATAGTCGAGCATGGTGGGAATAGGTCTGGGAGCTTTGCCCAGCGCATCATCCTTCACGATGACGATGGTCACACCTGCCATTGACAGATTCTTCTGTGCACCAGCATAGATACAGTCATACTTGGCAACATCCACAGGACGGCTGAAGATGTCGGAAGACATATCACAGATCTGACGAACAGGAACATCCAAATCTACACGGCACTCTGTACCATAAATCGTGTTGTTGGAAGTTGTATGGAAATAGTCGGCATCCTCAGGAACTGTATATCCCTTGGGAATGAACGTGTAATTTGCATCTGCAGAAGAAGCCACTTCGACAACTTCACCAAAGAGCTTAGCCTCTTTCATCGCCTTCTTTGCCCACGTACCCGTGTTCAGATAGGCTGCCTTCTTAATAAGGAAGTTGAAGGGAACCATGCAGAATTCGAGGGAAGCACCTCCTCCGAGGAAAATAACGGAGTAACCTTCGGGAACCTGAAGCAGTTCCTTAACCAAAGCCTCAGCCTCGTCTACTACTGGTTGGAAATCCTTGGCGCGGTGACTGATTTCTGCAAGAGAAAGACCGCTGCCGTTGAAGTCAAGAATCTGTTTTGCCGTGTTTTCAATAACCTCACGGGGAAGCATCGAGGGTCCAGCATTAAAATTGTACTTCTTCATGAAAACTTAATATTTTGTGGTTTAATTAAATTCGGCGCGAAATTACACATTTTGCTCGATATGACCAAATATTTTATCATTATTTTCCATTATTAACGCCTTAAGGTGTCTATTTGACAAGTTCAATTAGCGTTTTAACACCTTTAATTTTCTCACCGTTTGTTTTTTTCAATACTTGATTCACCTTTTCACGAACTATGGCGACATAGCAATATCGGTCTCTCACATCGATGCGACCAATCTCTTTGTTCTGCAATTCTCCTTTCTTACATAGGAAGCCTACGACGTCGGCCTTTGAAATCTTATCACGCTTGCCCTTACCGATATAGAGCGTCACCATGAGGGGTGCAGCGGGTGGAGGCAACTGTTCATCCAACGTAAATAGTTCTGGTTCCTCTTCCAAATAACTCGGTGCCGACTCTGAAGGTCCCAAAAGGAAAAAGGCATTTCCCGATTTGTCCCAACGAGCTGTTCTACCAACTCGATGAACGTAAGCATCTTGTGTCTCGGGCAGATGGTAGTGAATAATGTTTCCAACATCTGGAATGTCGAGACCACGCGAGGCAAGATCAGTGCAAACCAACACATTGGCCGAAGCATTGCAGAACCGATAAAGGGCATCTTCACGCTGTTTTTGGTCCAATCCACCGTGAAGCATGCTGACAGCAAAGCCCTCAGAACGTAGGTACGAAGCTGTGCGCTCAACACTGTCACGATGATTCAGAAACACTACGCTACTGGTGCTTCCTTGCTGACGCAACAATCGTGACAATGTTTCGAGTTTATCTTTTTGCGGACTTTCAACCTTATAAATCTTCAATCTTTCCGATCGACCATCCTCTCTATAGTCGAAACGCGAAGTTCGTCCCATATTAACAAAACGAGGCATATCATCAGCATCTGTGGCCGACAAAAGAATGCGACGTTCAATCGACGGAAGTTTACTGATGACCTGTTCCATTTCATCCTGGAAACCCATCTGAAGGCATTTGTCAAATTCGTCAATAATGAGCCATTTCACCGACAATGCTTCAATATTCTCTTTCGACAAATGGTCGTTCATGCGACCTGGTGTTGCAAACACAATATGAGGCATTTCCTTGCGTAACAGTCGGTGCTCTTCCATTGTTGGCTTACCGCCATAAAGAGCCATACCTCGCACGCCAGCACCCATTGCCTTGAGCACCTGAGCCGACTGTTGAGCCAATTCTCTTCCAGGAACTAGCACAATCGCCTGAACATCGTTAACGTCTGTCTTCATGCGTTGCACCAACGGCAAAAGATAGGCTAATGTCTTGCCGCTTCCTGTGGGCGACAGAACGACAATATCCTTCTTCGTTTCCAGTACTGCTCGTTTCACGGCTTTCTGCATGTCGCTCAGCGATTCTATCCCAAGTTTTTTTAACACTTCCTTTATTTCCATGCTGCAAAGTTACGAATAATTCCCATTTTTTC
>JAILAI010000200.1 GCA_024681705.1 Prevotella sp. | reverse complement strand
GATGAATTCGGGCTTGAAGATTTTCTTCACTTGCTTCATCATGGCCTCACCCCGACTCACATGCGAATCGAAGCCGACACTCTGACCTGCATATTGCGCTCCGGCATTGCTCGTCATAATGAGCACCACGTTACGGAAGTCGGCCTTACGGCCTTTGTTATCCGTTAGGCTGGCATAATCCATCACCTGAAGCAGAATGTTGTAAATGTCCTGATGGGCTTTCTCGATTTCGTCGAGCAACAACACGCAATTGGGCGTCTTCCGGATGGCGTCGGTCAGGAGTCCTCCATCCTCGTAA
This sequence comes from Prevotella sp., assembly GCA_024681705.1. GTDB lineage: Bacteria > Bacteroidota > Bacteroidia > Bacteroidales > Bacteroidaceae > Prevotella. Next base: position 9,044 of record JAILAI010000200.1, on the reverse strand, counting down.
CCCACATAACCAGCGGGCGAGCCAATCAATTTGGCTACGGTATGTTTCTCGGTGTACTCGCTCATGTCGAAACGCACCAAACTAATGCCAAGTTCTTGCGCCAAGACACGCGCCACTTCGGTTTTTCCAACGCCTGTCGGTCCCACAAAGAGCAACGAGGCCAGCGGTTTGCCTTCGTCAAGCAAGCCCGCCTTCGACATCTGCACGGCCTCTACCACCTGGCGAACGGCCTCATCCTGACCATAGATACGGGCCGAAATGCGTTGTCTCAACGTCTCCAGTTGCTCGTTGTTGTCCTCCTTCAAGGCAACGGCATCAATCTTGCACACCTTCTGGAGAATGTCGTCAATCTGTTGTTTTCCAATCACTTTCACCGCTTTCTTCTCACCATTTGCATCGGTCTCGGGCTCGTGCATCTGGGCGGCGGCTCCAGCTTCGTCGATGAGGTCGATGGCCTTATCGGGCAGGAAGCGGTCGTTCATATACTTCGCGCTTTGGCGAACGGCATGCTCAAGCGCAGCATCTTCGTAGATGACTCCATGAAATTGTTCGTATTTCTCTCGCAATCCCCGTAGAATCTTGATGGTGTCGTCGATGCTTGGTTCAGCGACATCTATCTGTTGAAAACGGCGGACGATGCCTTTGCTACGGGCAAAATAGCGGTTGTATTCATCGTAGGTCGTAGAACCGATGAAGCGCACATCGCCACATTCCAGATAGGGTTTGAGCATGTTCGATGCATCCATCGAGCCGTCGCCCGTCTGTCCGGCGCCAATCATATTGTGAATCTCATCGATATAGACAATTGCGGAACCCTCGGCAACGATGCCGTCCATAACGGTCTTGATGCGCTTTTCGAAGTCTCCTCGGTATTGTGTTCCGGCTAACATGGTGCCCATATCGAGCTGATAGACCTTGCACCCTTTCAGACGCTTAGGGACGTTTCCATCGATGATGCGCTGGGTGAGTCCGTACACGAGCGATGTCTTTCCCACACCAGGTTCGCCCACATGCAACGGATTGTTCTTCTCCTTGCGACAAAGCACCTGAATGGTTCGTTCCAACTCGTGCTCACGACCGATGAGCGGGTTGTGGTTTTTTATGTCGTCGTTCTGGCAAGTCACCAACTTCCGCCAAGCCTCGTTCTTCTCTTCCTCTTCAACATTGTCATCAATCAGATCGAAATCATCGTCAATCACATCGTCTCCAGCATCGTAGGCCGAGATGATACAACTCTTGAAGTCGACTCGGTTCTCGCCCAAGGCATCGTTCAGAAGGTAGGATGCCCACGAATCTTCGAGATCCATCAGGGCAATGATGAGATGAGGGATGTCGAGTTTCGGAGCATTGCTGAAATAAACATGGTTGCAAGCATCCTCCACCAACTTCAGCATCAACACCGAAGTCTCGGGAGCGTAATTCTCGACGTTCTCGGGTATGGTATCCATCTCGCCAAGTTTATCCTCCAATTTCTGCTTCAGCTTCTTGCTATCAGCAAAAATATCGAGTGCATTGGCGAACTCATCTTCTTCGAAGAGCATCAGCAAAAGGTGCTCGGGCATGATGAATTCATGCCGATAGTTGGTGCTACACTTGAGCACATTATTTAATAGGCTATCAAGCCTTGTGGTTTTAATAATCTCTGGCATAATTTCTTTAGGTTTCAATATTTCCCAGTTCGTGAATAAAGCTAGAAGGGCAAGTCCTCTCCGCCCTCGGGTTCACAACTCAGCCGCAAAGGAAAACCAGCTTCCCTAGCCATACGCGTAGCCTTTTGCACCTTCGACACGGCAATGTCGTAAGTGTAGATGCCTACCACCGCCTTCTGCGATTTGTGAACGGTCATCATGAGCGTCTCGGCTTCGGTCTTGCTCTTGAAAAACACTTCGATGAGCACTTTCACCACAAATTCCATCGTGGTAAAGTCGTCGTTGTAGATGGTCACGGTATAGCGTCGCGGTTCACGTATGTCGATGTGCTGCCGTTCGCGTGTGCTCTGTTGTTCCTTTGGCATTATTAACTTTTCGTTGGGTAGTATGGATTTTATTTTGTTTTAATGGTGCAAAAATAAGGAAAAAACGGCAATTCAGCAAATTTATACGTACAAATATAATTCCCTCTTTCTACAAAATGTAATCCGCATCTCCGAGATTAAGACTTCTTTTGTAGATATCTTAGAGGCAGAAGAGAAAGCCAATAGGGGTATTTATCTCGCTTTTTTCCGCCGTCCGTCTCATAATTCAAGAAATTTTATTTATCTTTGCAACACATTAGCAACAAGAGAACAAATCTATGAAGAAATATGTATTAGACCTGAAGGTGGTCTCCAATGAGCACATCAACGAGAAATATGTGCTCGTGAAGCTTACTCACGACGAGACATTGCCACCGATGCTTCCCGGACAATTCGTGGAGGTTCGTGTTGACGATAGTCCCGCTACATTCCTCCGACGACCCATTTCCATCAACTTCGTCGACGAAGAGCGCAACCAGCTATGGCTCCTTGTGGCAGCTGTCGGTGAGGGAACGCGCCACATTGCCCAGCTGAAGTCTGGCGACACACTGAATTGTATGCTACCTCTGGGCAACGCATTCACTATGCCCAAACCTCAGAAGCGGGTACTTTTGGTAGGTGGTGGTGTTGGCGTTGCTCCCCTACTCTACTTCGGCAAGAAGCTTAAGGAGCAAGGCTTTGAACCCACATTCCTACTAGGAGCGCGCTCGGCTGGCGACTTGCTGATGCTCGACGAGTTCAGAAAGTATGGCGAAGTCTGCACAACTACTGAAGACGGCTCGGCTGGCGAACGCGGATTCGTGACCAATCACTCGGTGCTCAACGGGCAACCATTCGACCAGATCTCCACTTGTGGTCCCAAGCCCATGATGATGGCCGTAGCGCGATACGCCAAAGAGAAAGGCATCTATTGCGAGGCATCGCTCGAGAATCTCATGGCGTGCGGTCTCGGTGCTTGCCTCTGTTGTGTGGAAAAGACCACCGACGGTAACCTATGTGTGTGCAAAGAAGGTCCCATCTTCGACGTCAACCGCCTGCTCTGGTAGCCTCTTTCGCATCATCAAAACATCCATCTGCTGAAAACAAAAATACAAAAGACAATGGCCGATTTACAAGTAAAGATAAAAGAACTGACACTGAAGAACCCCGTGATGACCGCTTCGGGAACCTTTGGCTACGGACCTGAGTTTGCCGACTTCATCCCCCTCGACGGGCTGGGAGGCATCATCGTGAAAGGAACAACGCTGAATCCGCGCGAGGGAAACGACTATCCGCGCATGGTGGAAACGGCATCTGGAATGCTCAATTGCGTGGGATTGCAGAACAAAGGCGTAGACTATTTCTGCGAGCATATCTATCCCGAAATCAAGGATATCGACACAAATATCATCGTCAACGTGAGTGGTTCTTCGCCTGAAGACTATGCCGAATGTGCCGCAAGAGTTGACAAACTCGAGAAGGTTCCGGCCATCGAGCTGAACATTTCGTGTCCGAACGTCAGGCAAGGCGGAATGGCCTTTGGCGTAACTTGCGAAGGAGCGGCCAGTGTGGTGAAAGCCGTCAGACAACGCTATCACAAGACGATGATCGTGAAACTATCGCCCAATGTGACCAACATTGCCGATATTGCCCGCGCCATCGAAGACGAAGGCGCCGACTCGGTATCGCTCATCAACACGCTTATGGGTATGGCCATCGACATAGAGAAGCGTCGTCCGCGACTGAGCATCAACACGGGTGGACTTAGTGGTCCTGCCGTTAAGCCCGTTGCCTTGCGAATGGTGTGGCAAGTGGCGAAGGCCGTGAAGATTCCCGTTGTAGGGCTTGGCGGTATCATGACGGCAGAAGACGCCATCGAATTCCTCATGGCTGGTGCTACGGCTATCGAAATCGGTACGGCCAACTTCATTGATCCGACCGTCACCATCAAGGTGCGCGATGGTATCAATAGCTGGCTCGACAAGCACGGATGTCAAAGCGTGACCGAGATTATTGGCGCTTTAGAGGCCTAAGGAATGTGATTAAGCAAAGGAGCGGGAACACAGATCATCGTCTGCATTCCCGCTCTTTCGTTTTATAGAGGTTCTGAAAGCGTTGACCTTCAGAGATTTATAGGGTCTTCTCGCCCGTTATTTCTTCTATCTGGTCGATAATCTCGTCGTTCGTGCGTTGCATCTTGAAGAAGATGGTTAGACCAAGAGCACCACCAATTATCAAGCCGATAGCTCCACCGATCAGACCTCCGATAGACAATCCGCGCTCCATTGAATCAGCTGGAGCAGCCTGCCCCTTGGTGTACATCTCCCAACCCAGCCATACAATCCAGAACACCAACAGAATGCAACTCACAATTTCGACTTTGACGCGAAGCTTCTTCATATCACGAAGCTTGTAGGCAGTTTCCTTCAGATTGCCGGAAAGGAAGTCGTCGCCATTGATATGATTAACGTACCAGTCGGTGCAAACGCAACCCGTAACGAAGAGGATGGTGCATCCGTAAAGCCACCATGAGAGCTTCAGCATGATCGTCATGGGAAGGAAGCAAAGGGCAACGATGGGGATAAAAAGCAACGACACCCATAGATATCTCTTGATCCACGACATCTTCGACTTCATCGATTGACGGAGCAGTCGTTCGTTGACGATTTCCTGCTTCTCGAGCTTGTTCTTAAGGGTATTCAGCGTATTGCGCATTTCTTCGAACTCTTGCATATTATTCATATTTGTTTCCATAATCTTAATTATATTTTGTTTGCTCATTTACATATTTTTCAGTTGTTCCTTGATGCGGAAAAGTCTCACCGAGACATTCTTTGTTGAGATGCCGACCACTTGTCCTATCTCCTCGTAGCTCATGTTTTCGAGCCACAACAGAATGATGGCGCGATCGAAAGCTCCCAGTTTTGAAATGCGCTTTCTCAACATTTCACTCTGCCGGATGTCCTCACTTTGGTCTTCGTAGGGATTGATATCCATCGAGAGGCGCACCGTCTTCATCTTGCGTTTCTTACGGTCGGCCGAGATGCAAGTGTTAAGACTGACGCGATAGATCCAAGTCCGGATGTCGCTACGTCCTTCAAATGCACCAAAGCCTTTCCAAAGATTCGTCAGCACATCCTGGAAGAAATCGCTGACCTCGTCAGCATCGTTCGAGAACATGTAGCACACGGTGTAGATGGTGCTCTTGTGCTCTTTCACCACTCGGGTGAACTCCAATTCTTTTTTATCCATTATCATTAATTGATTGTTGTTTGCTCATTAGACGCGATAAGAAACGAAATACTACACGAGAAACGGCATTTTTACGTTCTTTAACGCTTGAAGACGAAATTTACGTAAGCGATTCGAATGAAACGTTCACGAAGATAGAGGTTTCATGTATTTATTTGACAATACTGCCGATTTTCCACTTCATAAAAGACATATCGACATCAGGTGCTCACTCCCTTTTTACTATTGCCAGACACGAAAGCCGAAAAGTAAAAAGCCCCCCGCCAAACAGCGGGGGGCAACCAACACAAAAACTAAACTAGACTTAACTAGGCAATTACGGGATTTTCACAAACCCAAAAATTAATTTCGTATTGCCGATGCAAATGTACGAAAAATCTGCAAACAATCAAAACTTTATCGAGTTTTTTTCATTGTTTTGTATCATTTTTTACATTTTTACGGACTTATTGACCAAATAGTTATCTAAAACAACCATACTGGACATTGCTTCGACGATTGGAACCGCACGAGGCAAAACACAAGGATCGTGACGACCTCTAGCTTTGAGCACGGTGGGTTGTCCGTTCACGTCGACGGTGGGTTGTTCTTGAAGGAGTGTGGCCACAGGTTTGAAGGCTACGCGGAAATAAATATCTTGTCCGTTGCTAATGCCACCCTGAATGCCGCCACTATGGTTGGTAAGCGTTGAAAGCCTGAGCGGTGAACCCTCGCCTGGCTGGAAACGATCGTTCTGAGCCGAACCACGAGTCAGCACGCTATCGAAGCCTTCACCATACTCGAATCCCTTAGCCGCATTGATGCTCAACATAGCAGCTCCGAGTTGCGCGTGGAGTTTTCCAAACTCTGGATCTCCCAAACCCGGAGGACAACCTTTAATCACACAGGTTATGATGCCGCCAACTGTATCGCCCTCGGCTTTCACTTTTGCGATGAGTTCTTCCATCTGTTGGGCCATCTGCGGGTCGGGACAACGCACGGCATTCGTCTCCGTAAGACTCAAATCATAGCGACTATAATCGCGAGAGAGGGCCAGATCGGCCACCTGAGAGGTATAGGCCTGAACACTAATGCCCAATTGTCGCAATGCAAGTTTGGCCAACGCACCACCCACACAACGGCTGATGGTAATACGGGCAGACGAACGTCCACCGCCACGATGGTCGCGCACACCATATTTATAATAATAGGTGTAGTCGGCATGACTGGGTCTGAACAAACTTCGCATGTTGTCGTAGTCGTTCGAATGCTGGTTCTGATTCCTCACGATAAAGCCAATAGGCGCGCCCGTTGTCTTGCCTTCGAACACACCACTCAGCAATTCGACCTCGTCAGTCTCTCGACGATCGGTAGTGATACGGCTCTGTCCGGGACGACGACGCGCCAATTCGGCTTGTATGAAGTCCATATCTACCTCGATACCTGAAGGCATTCCGTCAACCACACCACCTATTGCGGGACCATGACTTTCGCCAAATGTGGTCAGTGTGAAGATGTTTCCAAATGTATTGCGCATATAAATTATGTGTTGTGCGACGCTGTTCTTTTTAAGAATGATAATGAAGATGTATCTTGCATCAATGCTGGCAATGACCACAGCCACCACCACAACAGCCATCGTCTTCTTTGTCTTTGTCGCAACCGCCGCCACATTCACCGCAACCGCCACCACAACCACCTCCGTTCAGATGGTTGATGAAACTCTGAATCTCGTCGTTGGTAGCTTCACGACTTTCAACGATATGGCCGCTGAAGTTCAAATCGCACCCAGCCAAAGGATGATTCAGGTCGATGCGAACTTGCTTATCGTCGATGGCCAGCACCTTTCCATGAAAATATTGACCGTCTTCATTCTGTAGCGGAAGTATGGCTCCAACGAACACACGCTCATGATCGAAGCGACCGTCAATGTTAAACACGTCGCGCTCAAGATCTACAATGCGCTCTGGTTCGCTTTCACCGTAGGCCTGTTCTTTTGTAAGGGTGAAATTGAACTCATCGCCTTCCTTCAAGCCTTCTACCTGCTTTTCGAAATCGGGCAAAGTGATGCCAAACCCACTGATAAACTCAAAGGGCCGCTCGTCGGTTGCTTCTTCTATAAATTGCGGTGCTTCCTCGCCCGATGCGTAGAGCTTGTAGGCCACCGCGATATAGAGGTTTTTCTTCTGTTCTTCCATGATTTTTTGATAATTTATTACGAATTGTCTGCAAATTTACGCATAATATTCGAGATTGCAAAAAATGTGGCTCTGTTTTTTGATTTACGTCAAAAAACCGCCCTGTTTGCGCAAACAACAGCCAAAAATGCTTTGAGCGAACGCCAAAACCCTGTACCTTTGCACCGTGAATTACACAAAGAAGGCGCTGAAGAGTGGCGCCACAGGATAACATTTTAGGATAACAAAAAAGAAAGGAAAAAGTATGAAAAGATTGTTTTTGACCGTTATGGCCGTGCTCAGCATGACTATGACATTTGCAGAAGATGAGAATCTGAACACAACAAACAACATGCAGGCCTACAACATGGATGTGAACTACGACAAGCTCGGTGATGCTCTCGACCTGACAAGCGACCAGCTCGAAGCCGTCAAGGATGTACACCAGGTTTTCTGCGCCAACATGATGAGTGTAGCAGCTGCTGCTAAGGAATCGCGTCCCGCTATGATGAGAAACGCCATCAACATGGATCTTCGCTTCATGCGTAGCATTCTTACACACAAGCAGTACAAGCACTACCTGCTTCTGCTCAACACCACTCTGGTGAATCGTGGTCTTCGCTAAACAAAGCGACCACAAGAGAGAAAGGTTTTTTAGTATAATATCTATTATCGCCTGACCGCATCCTGGTTTTATGCCAGATGCGGTCATTCTTTTTTCAGGCATTTGGCCGACCCAACAAGTAAGTTCGCCTAAAGCATAAACGAGAAAGGCCAATATCGCTTTTTTACCTTTTAGCATGCCGTCGGAGCGCTTCATCGAGCAGTTGGGCTGGATGACCTCCGCGATTTTCTTCAAGCCCACGGTGCCGATGATGGCCGATTGAGCGTACCACTTACCATTGGTCTTGGAGTTGGCGGTGGTGTTCGGTTCCAATTTGTAAGATACTGCCATTGTGTTTTCCCTTTAAAAAATTTAACGATTAACAAATTCTGTTCAGAAGGAGTTTCCGCGTTGCGCTGAGCAGGCCTGTTTCATCATCGCTGAGCATCGTGTAGTGCCGTCCCTGGACCCTTGATTTCCGCATTCTCACGAGCTTCCACGTTTCTTCTCCTTTCGTATGCAAAGGTACAAAACAATGGTGCATATCTCCAAATTTTTAAGGGGGATTAAACAGTTAATAATTGTCAATGATTTTAAACATAACTATATTTTGCAACATTGCAACACTGCAACGTGCAACATTAAGGTCGTTTGCAATTCCCAAATAGCCCAAAGACAAGGTGAGTAAAAATATATGATTACAAAACGTAAAATATTTGCACTAAAAATGAATAGAATGTAAGTACATAATTTTTATTATAATATATAATATATTATATATTATAATAACCTATAGGAGTACACTCCCTTTTGGGAAGGTGTAACGACCTTAATGTTGCAATGTTGCACGTTGCAATGTTGCAACATGTCTTTTCCTGAATATTTCAATACAAGACATTTTTTTCGGAATGTGCATCGTGACATCTCGCTAAATACCTGATAGCCAGCCTACTGAGATACAGTCAGGTGAGAGTGCCCATATCAGCACAGGAGGCAAGAAGGATACATCCAAGAAGAAAAGGCAAGAAACGAGGATGAT
>JAILAI010000165.1 GCA_024681705.1 Prevotella sp. | reverse complement strand
GGCGGGTGGCGGAGTGGCGGCGGGACAAATACTGGTGTTTTTCGTTCTTCTCGGCCATCGATATGCCCTGTCTCAGGGGGTGTTGGCGGAGTGGCGGTGGGTTGGTGGCGGAGTGGTGGCGGGGATAAATACTGGTGTTTTTCGGCTTCTCCTTTCGTATGCAAAGGTACAAAACAATGGTGCATATCTCCAAATTTTTAAGGAAAATAAAACAGTTAAAGATTGTCAACAGCTTTAAACAAATATATATTTTGTGACATGTGGCATTGTGAATTTGTGACATTAAAGGAGGGGGGGACATTTATTCGATTACTGTAAAACCGTAACTTTTTAGGCAAATAATTTTAGTAATTGTAAGTATATAATTTTTATTATAATATATAATATATAATATTATATATTATAATAACCTATAGGAGTACACTTCTAATTAGCATATCCGCTACCCCTTTAATGTCACAATGTCATGAAGTCTCGTTGTCTCATTATGTCTTTCTTGAAAATGAGTATTTGCATAAAGTGATTTTATGTTTTTGTGCTAAGTAACTGATAATCAGTCATTGAGCGGGTGGTCAACGGCCACGACATTGCGCATGGTTGGGGGGTGCGGTTTTTTTTAGGGTTAGATGGGGTGTTATAGGGTTAGATGGGATGAAATGAGGCTGAGGCAGACGCCATCAAACTAAAACTGCCGCTTTCTCTCATCAAAACTGTCGCTTTTCATCATCAAAACCGCCGCTTTTGGTTGCCTAAAAGTTTGGCTCACGAACAATGTTTGGGTCGGCACAGGGGAAGCCGCGACCTCCAATTTCGGCTCAACGTATATGGTCAGGATGGCGATATGGCCAGCTTTTGCGGAATGGATCTCGTGGTTTGTTCAAGGAGTTAACGAAGGAAAAAATTCCCTCGTTGAAACGGGTCTTAAAAGAGAAATTTTCATGTTTTATAAGTTGTTGATTTACAAGGTGTTAAAATATATAGTTTAAATCGATAATGCAAGAACGTGAAATATTATAAAAAAACTTCCTCCGAAAGGCCAAAAACATTTGGTGGAATGAAAAATTTTTCGTACCTTTGCACATGTGCTGAGATAGCAAGAGACAGGGGGTGGAGTACGGAATGAAAGGGGAATTCAAAGGGTCGCTATTCGTGTTAACCGGCTGAAAATTCAGCCCGTTGGGTAACCGGCTCAGATTTGAGCCCGTTGGAGACGATGATATATTTGAGATCGCTGGGGAGTCGAACTAAAATTGAATCGTTGAAGGGGCGATAAAGGGCGATTTGAGGCTTGATTAGGATAATATAGGGTTAGATAGGATGGAATGAGGCTTGATGGGATAATATGGGGGATATGAAATGGGGGCATTATAAGAAGTGATGAGGAATTATAGCAATTGTGGAAAACATTCCGTGAGAGAGGGCCTTCATTGTTTCAATCGGCTTAAAATTCAGCCCATTGCGGAGATAGGCGCAAAATTGCGCTCATTGAAATTCGGCTCGTGTCAAGCCTTCGGAGGGTGCCATCTTCGTCTTCGGGGAGAGTGGAGAAATGGCGAAGCCGACCGCCAGGCCACTATAAAAACAAGGGAAAGGTTTGGCCGTTTGGGGAATAATGTGTAACTTTGCCGCGATAAGTATTAAACAAATAAAAGAGAGTATGAAGAAAACATATCTGGTGACGGGCGCTGCTGGATTTATCGGCGCCAATTTCGTGAAATATCTGCTCAATGAGAAGTATCCCAACGAGGACATCCGCATCATTGTGCTCGACGCACTCACTTACGCCGGCAACCTTGGCACCATCAAGGACGATATCGACGGCGACCGATGCATCTTCGTCAGAGGCGACATCCGCGACAATGCCTTGGTTGGCAAGCTGTTCAACGACTACGACATCGACTACGTGGTGAACTTCGCCGCCGAGAGCCATGTGGACCGCTCGATTGAAGACCCGCAGCTGTTCCTCTCGGTGAACATCCTGGGCACGCAGACGCTGCTCGATGCCGCCCGTAAGGCTTGGGTGATAGGCAAGGACGACGACGGCTACCCCTTGTGGAAACCCGGCAAGCGCTATCATCAGGTGTCGACCGACGAGGTGTACGGCTCGCTTGGCGCCGAGGGCTACTTCACCGAGAAGACGCCCCTGTGCCCCCATAGTCCGTACAGTGCTTCGAAGACCTCTGCCGACATGATCGTGAAGGCCTATGGCGACACCTACCACATGCCCATTACCATCACACGATGCTCCAACAACTACGGACCCTATCACTTCCCCGAGAAGCTGATACCGCTGATGATCAACAACATCCTCGCGGGCAAGCCGCTACCGGTGTACGGACGCGGTGAGAACGTGCGCGACTGGCTCTATGTGGAGGACCATTGCAAGGCCATCGATATGGTTGTCCGTGAGGGCCGCGACGGCGAGGTCTACAATGTGGGAGGACACAACGAGATGAAGAACATCGACATCGTGCGCCTGACCATCAAGACCATCCGCGAGATGATGGAAGAAGACCCCGACTTGCGCCAGGTGCTCAAGAAGAAGGAGATGGACGACAACGGAGAGATCAGCATCGAATGGATGAACGACGACCTCATCACCTATGTGGCCGACCGTCTGGGTCACGACCAGCGCTACGCCATCGACCCCACGAAAATCAAGGAGGAACTTGGCTGGTATCCGGAGACGCCGTTTGCCGAGGGCATTGTGAAAACCATCCGTTGGAACCTTGAACATCAGGACTGGATAGAGGAGGTGACAAGCGGAGAGTACGAGAAATATTACGAACAAATGTACGGCAACCGATAATGGAAAAGAAGAAGATTCTGCTGTTGGGCTCAGGTGAGCTGGGCAAGGAATTTGTGATTGCCGCCAAGCGTGCTGGCCAGTATGTCATCGCCTGCGACCGCTATGCCGACGCACCAGCCATGCAGGTGGCCGATGAGTGCGAGGTGTTCCCCATGCTCGATGGCGATGCCCTCGAGGCAGTGGTCAGGAAACATCAACCCGACATCATCGTGCCCGAGATAGAAGCCATCCGCACAGAGAAGCTGTTCCAGTTCGAGGAGCAGGGCGTGCAGGTGGTGCCGAGTGCAAGGGCGGTGAACTACACGATGAACCGTCGTGCCATCCGCGATTTGGCCAGCAAGGAACTGGGATTGCGCACCGCCAAATATTTCTATGCGAAGACGCTCGAAGAGTTCAAGACGGCCGCCGAGGCGATAGGTTTCCCCTGTGTGGTGAAGCCGCTGATGTCGTCGAGTGGACACGGTCAGAGCTACGTCTATAAGGCTGAAGAGCTCGTGGCTGCATTCCAAGAGGCTATGGACAATAGTCGTGGCGACGTGAAGGAGGTTATCATCGAAGAGTTCATCGACTTTGAGTCGGAGTTCACCCTGCTGACGGTGACCCAGAAGAATGGTCCCACCCTGTTCTGTCCGCCCATTGGACACGTGCAGAAAGGCGGCGACTATCGTGAGAGCTGGCAACCCTATGCCATCAGCGACGAGGCATTGGCAAAGGCTCAGCACATGGCAGACGAGGTGACAAAGGCGCTGACAGGTGCCGGTATCTGGGGCGTTGAGTTCTTCCTTACCAGGCAGGGAGAGGTGATATTCTCGGAGCTCTCTCCGCGTCCGCACGATACGGGAATGGTGACCCTTGGCCACACGACCAACCTCAGTGAGTTCGAGCTCCACTTCCGCGCGGTGATGGGGTTGCCCATTGCCGGTATTCATCTGGAGCACGCTGGTGCCAGTGCCGTCATCCGTTCGGGCGTAGAGAGCGACAAACCGCTCGACTACCATGTGGAAGAGGCTCTACGTGAAGACCGCACCCGCATCCGCATCTTCGGAAAACCCGATGCTCATGTGGGCAGAAGGATGGGCGTAGTGCTCTGCTACGGCGACTTGGATGCTGACACCACTCAGCTTCGCGATAAGGCAAAGCGGTTGGCAAAGACCGTTCTCGGTACCGACCCATACGGCAAATAAACAATTGATTATCGGCGGTTAATCGTTGGGTATTAAAGGCTTTGTTCTGAATAATAACCAATTGATTATCAGTGGTTAATCATTGAGCATTAAAGAATTTGTTCTAATGAAGAAGATAGGCTCCATCATTACACTTCCAAAACATTTCGACCCCCGAGGTAACCTGACCGTTGCCGAGGAGCAGACGAACATTCCCTTCGACCTGAGTCGCGCCTATTGGGTCTACGACGTGCCCGGAGGAGAGAGTCGTGGCGGTCATGCCCACAAGGAGTGTGTGGAGTTCATCGTTGCTGTCAGCGGTGCCTTTCACGTCACTCTCGACGATGGCCACGAGCGGCAAACCTATCTGCTCAACCACCCTTGGGAAGGGTTGCTCGTGCCGACGGGCATCTGGCGCACACTCGACGACTTCTCGTCGGGAGCCGTCTGTCTGGTGCTGGCTTCGCTTCCTTACGATGAAGCCGACTACATCTACGAATACGACGATTTCAGACGCTACGTGAAGGCCGATGATTGAAGTGAGACGATACACCAGTAGCGATGCTGAGGCGTGGGATGACTTCGTCGGTAGGTCGAAGAATGGCACGTTCCTCTTCAAGCGTGGCTATATGGATTATCATGCCGACCGCTTCAGCGACCACTCTCTGCTGATCTTTCATCGCGGACGATTGATGGGGTTGCTACCCGCAAATGCCGATGGCACGACGATCTATTCGCATCAGGGTCTCACCTATGGCGGACTCGTCACCGACCATCAAGCCACAACGGCCGTCGTTCAGCAGATGTTCGGTTGCATCAACGACTATTATCGCGAGCAGGGCTTCGGGCAGATGGTCTACAAGGCGCTCCCGTGGATGTATCACGATTTCCCCGCCGAAGAGGCTCTGTATGCGCTTTTCAGCGTTTGCAAGGCTCAGCTGATGCGTAGGGATGTAGCTACGGTGACGACCCTTCCTTGTCGCTATCCGTTCGTGGAATCGCGGAAGTCGGGCCTCAGAAAGGCCTCTGCCGCCCATCTGAAAGTGGAAGAGAGCAATGACTTGGAGACTTTCTGGCATATTCTCGACGACAATCTGACCACCCATCACAACACCCATCCCGTACATTCTCTTCAGGAACTTCAGTTGCTGGCATCACGCTTTCCGAAGAACATCCGTCTCTTCATGGCTTTCGAAGAACAGACGGCCGTAGGAGGCGTTTTGTTGTATTTCACCCCTCAAGTGGTTCACACTCAGTACATTTCGGCCACAGAGCGAGGCAAGCAGACGGGTGCCGTAGACATGATTTTCCACCATATTCTCAACGAGGTGCCTTTGAACGCTCGCTATTTCGACTTCGGCACATCGGTGCTTGGAGCCGATAGCCACCTCAACGAACCACTCATTTTCCAGAAGGAGGGCTTTGGCGGACGCGCCGTCTGCTACGACACCTATTCTTGGAAGTTGTAATCAAAATCAGGCTCGATGACTTCAGAAAGCAAACCCATCATAGAATACCTGCCACTCGGCAAAATTAACGCCCTTCATGGTGCAGAAATCCGTGAGGCCATCGACCGCGTGGTGGATAGCGGATGGTATCTGCTGGGCGATGCCGTGAGGACCTTCGAGAGCGAATATGCTCAGTTCATCGGTACGAAGCATTGTGTGGGTGTGGCCAACGGTTTGGATGCGCTGACGCTTATTCTCAGGGCTTGCATCGAGATGGGGAAGCTATCGCTTGGCGACGAGGTCATCGTACCCGCCAACACCTATGTGGCAACTATTCTTTCCATCACGGAGAACAATCTGGTGCCAGTTCTTGTGGAACCCAGCATCGAGACATTGCAGATGGACGACCAACTGATTGAGCGCTCCATCACGCCTCGCACCCGAGCCGTCATGATGGTGCATCTCTATGGCTGTTGTGCCTATAGTGAGCGGGTAGGGGAGCTTTGCCGCAAGTATGGCCTTTTGCTTTTCGAGGACAATGCGCAAGCTCACGGATGTACGTTTGGCAATCGTCGGACCGGTTCACTTGGCTACGCGGCTGCCCATAGCTTCTATCCGGGAAAGAACCTCGGGGCATTGGGCGATGCGGGAGCCGTCACCACCGATGATCAGGAGTTGGCTTCGATGGTGCGAACGCTCGGCAACTATGGGTCATCGAAGAAGTATGTGTTCGATGTGAAAGGTCGAAATAGTCGTCTTGACGAATTGCAGGCGGCCGTGCTCAGCGTGAAACTCAGACATCTCGATGCCGACAATGCCCTTCGCCAACGCATTGCCGATTTCTACAACCGCGAATTGGCGGTTCCCTCGCCTCTGGGAAGTGGCGTCTATCACGTTTATCCAATACTTCGCAAACGTCGCGACGAGCTTCAGCAATATCTTCTGGACAATGGGGTCCGCACGATGATTCATTACCCTATACCGCCTCACAAGCAGCATTGCTATAAGGAGTGGAACTCGATGTCGCTACCCGTCACCGAACGCATTCATCGCGAAGAACTCAGTCTTCCCTGCCATCAGGCGATGACGATTGAAGAAGCCTCGCGTGTGGTTGAATTGGTGAATGGGATGAACGACTGACAATCGTCTTCGTCACCCTTTCGGAGTATACGAATTAAGGAGGTAAACACTTGTCGTCGTGTCTGCCTCCTAAGTTCTTTTCTTCAGGCGTTTTCATTATCCTTTCGAGTAAACAAAAAAGGAGGTAAACACAATTAGATGTGTCTGCCTCCTAAGTTCTTTTCTTTAGTAGTGTTCTTTTACGGCATCAAGATAACCGTTGCCGAGCGAGCCGCCTGAGCACCCATGACGAGCACCTGGGCGATGTCGGCCGTCTTGGAAGGTCCGCTGATGAACGTTCCATAGCCGTAGTCGTTGAACTCTATGCGCTTGTAGGCCTCGTGCATGTTGTGAACAATTTCGCTCTTCTTCAGTAAGATGACGAGATTTTCGGAGATGAAGCACACGGCCTTCTCTTCCATCTGCTGAGGTATCCACACGCACGCATTCTCGGCCACACCGAACATTCCCCTGATGACGCCCACATCGGTGCCATTGAGCGCCTGAGGCGATCCTATGGTGTCGGGATTTCTTGTTGCGATGTTGATTTCGGGAAGGTTGCTGGCAATCTCCTGTGCGTCGGGATAGAGCTCACGAATCAAGTCGTTGACGTCCTGTCCCGGTTCCAATTCCACCACTTTACCGCCCACCGATTGCGTCATCGAGATGAACTGTACCAATGCATCGGGATAGCGAATGGCCTCAATGTCGGTAAGGTCGGGCATTGGGAACTGCTGTTGTATGTTTTTCCTGTATTTCGACAGAATCTCTTCTTTCGTACTCATGGTTCTAATGCTTAATTCTTAAAAAATTATTTATCCGTTTTCACCTTGCCTTTTTTCCAAAGTTCCTGGAATGAGTTCTTCGGGAATTTCATCATCTTGTGACCGGCTTCCGCCCACGGGTTCAAGCCGCATTCCATTAGTGCTGAGGGTACCCAGTTGGCGAGCGGTGCGAACTTCATGGCCGTGTTGTATACGCCGCTACTTCCGAAGAGCACCTTCATGCCCTTACACATCATCTTCTTCTGCGGGTTGGCGGTTCCGAAGTCGTCGAGTTGCTGGCGCCATTGGTAGATTTGGTCGCCAAGGTTCACCTTCACCGGGCATACCGTCTGACAACTGAGGCAGAGCGTGCAAGCCGAGACGTTGCCGCTATGATTCTCCTTGTTGCGAAGCATACCGAGATTGATGCCGATGGGTCCTGGGATGAAATAGCTATAGCTGTAGCCACCCGAACGACGATAGACGGGGCAGGTGTTCATGCACGATCCGCAACGGATGCACTTCAGCACCTCCCAATGCTCGGGGTTGGCAATCCATTCGCTACGTCCGTTGTCAACGAGCACGATGTGCATCTTGTCGGCCGTAGGACGAGCCTTGCGGAAGTGAGAGGTATAGGTTGTAGTGGGCTGACCCGTACCTGCTCGGCAGAGCATTCTCTGGAACACGGCCAGACAATCGTAGTTGGGAATCACTTTCTCAAGACCGATGGCCGCGATGTGAAGCTTGGGGCACGAAGTCGACATGTCGGCATTGCCCTCGTTGGTGCATACCACGATGTCGCCCGTTTCGGCTATTCCGAAGTTAGCACCCGTCATACCTGCATCGGCGGTTAGGAACTCGTTGCGCAAGCTCAGACGCGCCATATAAGTAAGGTATGTTGGGTCGTGGTTGCCAGGCTCTGTTCCCAGTTTCTCTTCGAAGAGCTCGCCCACGTCGTCGTGGTTGAGGTGGATGGCGGGCATCACGATGTGGCTGGGTTTTTGTCCCTTCAGCTGGATGATGCGTTCGCCGAGGTCGGTCTCCACCACCTCGATGCCTTTAGCCTCCAGATATGGATTCATCTCACATTCTTCGGTGAGCATCGACTTCGACTTCACGATTTTCTTCACGTTGTGGTCTTTCAGTATGCCATACACAATCTCGTTGAACTCTTCGGCATCCTTTGCCCAGTGAACGATGCACCCGTTCTTCTCGGCATTGGTGGCGAACTGGTCGAGATATTCGTCGAGATGTGTGATGGTGTGACGCTTGATGGCACTGGCCTTCTCGCGCAGCTGTTCCCACTCCTGTAGGCCATAGGCCATGTTGTCGCGCTTTGAACGAACAGACCAGAAGGTGGCGTCGTGCCATTCTGCATATTTTTGGTTCTTCAAGAACTCTTTTGCTGCTTTGCTATGTGATGTACTCATGGTTTAAATGCTTAATTCTTAATGCTTTATCAATGCCTTATTCTTCATCGAAAGGTGTCAGATGCCTTCGGCCAGAATCTCTACCGCATGCTTGAACTTGATGCCCAAGTCTTGCTTCTTAGCGATGCCTGCCATGTGCATCAGGCACGAGCAGTCGGGTCCCGTGATATATTCGGCACCCGTGTCCATGTGTCGTTTCAGCTTGTCCTTGCCCATTTGCTCGCAGACGGCCGTTTCCTCAATCGAGAACATTCCGCCAAAGCCGCAGCACTCGTCGGGTCGCTCAGGTTCCACCACCTCGATGCCTTTCTTCAGCTCGAGCAGGTCGCGAATCTTGTTGAAGGGGGCGTCGTGCTGTTCTGAAGGAGAGCTGAGTCCCAGTTCCCTCACTCCGTGACACGAGTTATGCAGGCTCACCTTGTGTGGAAACTCTCCCGGCAACGACTTCACCTTCACCACATCGTGCAGGAATTCTATCACGTCCATCGCCTTTTCGGCCGTCTCGCATGAAGTCTTCCCGTGGAGGAGTTTCGGATAGTTGACGCGTATGAACGCGGTGCAGCTGACACTAGGTGCCACCACATAATCGAATCCCTTGAACTTTTCCTCGAATTTCTCGGCCAGCGGAACGGCCATCTTCTCGAATCCAGCGTTGCCCATCGGCTGTCCGCAACACGTCTGATCGAGTGGATATTCAACGTCAAGCCCGAGACTCTTCAACAGCTTGTATGTGGCAACACCGACTTCTGGGTACACGGCGTCCACATAGCAGGGGATAAATAAACCAATTTTCATGTTATTATTATATTAGTTCGCTTAATAGATGCTGAGGTAAACACTTGCGTATTTATTTTGCAAATATACATAATTATTTTAAATGCGCAAGCGTTTATCCCAAAAAGTTGACGAAAAAAAGCCAAAACCGACTTTTTCGGGGTTTCGATGAGTCTATCGAATGTCGAAACGAATGCCGAACTGAAGGCTGAAGTTGAGGGGTTTCTCCTTGAAGATGGTGGAGGTAGAGCTGCCGTTGTCGAAATAGTAGGCGGCACCGGGTTCGGCGTAGAGCGAGAGGTGGGGCAAGAGCATATATTGTATGCCTGCTCCTGCTTCGGCCGAGAGTTGTGGACGGTCTTTTTTCAAGTCGTTCTGCATCCCGTCAAGCTCCGAACGGGCCCTCACGTTGACGTCCACTTCGCCACCTGCCTTGCCGTAGACCTTCAGTCGTTGTGAGGTGAAGAGGTTGTAGCTGACTACGACGGGGAGGCCGATGTAGTGGTAAGTGTTCTCGGTCACGAGGGTCTCCTTCTCCATTGTCTGAATGAAGTCTGAGCGCAGGCGCTGGAAGTTGAGTCCCGTCTTCAGTCCCCATCGGTCGTCGAGTTGGTAGCCCAAAGAGAGGCCGTATTTGATGGGCAGATAGTTCTTTGTCCGCTCGCTATAGTTGTAGAGGTATACGGGTGCTCCTCGCTTGCTGCTTTGGGGTCGGGTGTATTCGCCGAAAGCGGTGGTAAGCGACATAAGTTGGGTGGGGCTCATCCTCACGGGGACTACGTTGTTGGAGGTGGCGTTCACGTTGTTGTAGGCGTAGAGCTCTACGGAGAGGCGTGGTGTTGATTTGTGAGTGATGGGATTTGATGGGGTATGATGGGATTTGATGGGGGACGTAGACTTGGCCTTTAGATCGCCTGTTGTAGGGGCCGATGGGGTTTGATCGGGGGTTACGGGAGAGGTCGACGTCTCAGGCTCGGGCGAGGCCGATGCTTCTTCCGATTTCTCGACGGTTGCTTTGGCTATGCGTTGGGCCGATGCTTCTTCCGATTTCTCAATGGTTGTTTTGGCTATGAGCGAGGTTGTTGCATCTTTCCAGTTGACGAGAGCATCTTTTTCAGCCGATGGAGCCTGTTGGTTTGACGATTTATGGGCAGAAGCGGTGAGAGGGGCTTCTACCGATGGAGTCCTCTCACCCGATGGGGCTATACACATTGAAGATTCTTCCGATGGAGCATTTTTGTCCGACGGGGTTCCCTTATCTGTTTGAGGGTTTTTTATCGATGTCGAGGTCTGAGTGATTTCGTCGGTTTTTTTCGAATTCTCGATGTCGTCCATAAGCAGAAGGCTACCGCTGACGATGAGCAAGGCGGCCGATGCGGCTGCTGTCCACTTCCACAGAGGTACGACGCGTGTTTTCTTCTTGTCGCCCTGTTGCGTCTCTTCCGGCTTCGCTTCGTTCAGGGAAGCCTCTTGCTCTATCTGTGCCCACAGGTCGTCGGGTGGAGCCACCTCGTAGCCCTCCATCCGGTTGCGCAGTTGTTGTTCGAAGCTTTCCTTTTTCATGACTTTTCTTGTACCTTCAAATATTCGTTAATTTGTTTTGCCAGCATCTTCTTTGCCCTTAGATATTGCGACCCCGACGTGCTTTCCGTGATGCCTAGCCGCCGGGCAATCTCCTTGTGTGGAATCTGTTCGAAGACGAAGAGGTTGAGCACCGTTCGGTAGCCTGCCGGCAGTTGTCCTATCATCTGTTGCAATATGTTTGGCGGCACCCTTTCGGGTTGCGTGTCTTCCTCGTCGGGTATGTCGGCGTGTGGCTCTTCGAGAAGTCTCATTTTGTGGTTTGTCCGCAGGTGCGAAAGAGCCTCGTTCACCGTTATTCGTTTCATCCAAGCTGCTAGCGACCCTTCGCCCCTATATTCAAAGCGTGCCATCTGCGAAAGAATCTTCACGAAGGAATCCTGCATCACGTCGCGAGCCTCGTCGCTGCCGCCCATGTATCGCATGCAGACAGCCATCAGTTGTCCGCCATAGCGCTCATAGAGACACCTCCCCGCTGCCCGCCGGTCGTTGGTGAATGCTTCAATCAGATCCTTCTCTGTGGTCACTTCTACTCGCTTATATTGTTCCAGTGAACCTTAGTGGGATATTCTCTTCCGTCTCGCTTACAATCGTCACCGTGCGGTGGCTGTCGTCGTTGAACACCTCTATGCTGGTCGGTGCCATCACCAGAGTTATCATGTTGTACTTGTGGTTGACCATTCCCACACCGTTTCTTTTGCCGTTTTCAAATTCTATCCTCATCCACCATTGCTTTCCGTCGGCATCCAGGACGCCTATCTGGTTGACTTTAACGGGCATGGTGAAGTATTCCGAATCGATTGAATATCCCCCTATGATGATGCTGTATGTCTGTTCGATGCCGTTGGCCTCGTTGTACGCCTTTGTGGCCTTCGGGTCTTCTTTCCATCCGGTCTCTCCGGTGGCCTCCATCCATTCGTCGATGGCGAACTGCCACGAGAAGGGGTCCTTGATGACGAGCGTGGAGCTGTTGTACATCACTGTTCCGCTTCCCATGTCCTTGTCTTTGTACGTCCATTTCCCTGTATAGTTTATATTGGTCGTGTACGAGTCCTCGAAGCCGTATAGCTCTTCGTCATTCACAGAGTCGCTACAGCTTTGCAGGGCAGCTGCCATCAGTGCCATTACGAGCATCATCCATGTGTGGAGTCGATTTCTATTTTTCATCATTGTCATTTTTTTTGTTTCTACTCTAATAACTACCAATTTTCAAAATCTTGCATGGCGGAGCACATTTTTTTCGCTTTTTCCCCATAGGGTGTGCGATGAGAGCGAGGAGATTGGGGCGCTCGATGATGATTTCGGGGCTTGGTGGGGAGTGCATGTCAGTCTCGGATGTGCTTTCCATAAGGGGTAGATTGGGGGGGGCACTTTCACTTGCAAAGGTACAACACAAATGGCCCAAATCCAAATTTTAAAGGAGTCCAAAACGGCTAATAATTGTTAACGATGCAAAAAGAATGTGATGTAGCTATGTAACATTAAGGTCGTTCCACATTTACAATCGAACATGGAAATTTATCTGACTCGAATAGCAAAGCGGAAGAAGTACAACATCGAGAGACTCTCCATCATCGAAAACGGTAAGTTCGTCAGTTCCTACGACACCTTGGAGCCCACCTGGCGCGACTACAAAGGGGGCGAGAAGAAGGTAAAGGGCAGTTCGGCCATCCCCGAGGGCCGCATCTTCCTGGGCGAAAATCGCATGGTCGGTATGGTGCTCTGTTCCACCTACTGGGTGAACCGCCTGAAAGAGAAGATTATGTCCACGAAGTCAGTTTATTTCAGCAAAAGAAAAAGTTGCGAAAAAAGTGACTTCGATTTTTAACTTTGTCGTTTCTGTGCATCTATATTATAGAAGAGTGGCCGAGAAAACGCCGCACAATCATCAATATGAGTGTAGAAATCACCGAAGAATTCCTTCAGCAACTGCAAGACACCCAGAGCCAGGAACAAGCCTTCCGAATGCTCATGGGGAATTATGGCGAGCGCCTCTACTGGCATATTCGCCGCATTGTGGTGAAGCACGAGGATGCTGAGGATGTGTTTCAGGAAACGTGCCTCAAGGTGTTCCGGAACATAGACCGCTACAGAGGGAATGCGCGTCAGTTGTGCCCTTGGCTCTACCAGATTGCGACAAACGAAGCATTGCAGTTGCTCAGGCGACAAACGCGCTTCTTCCAAAGCATCGACTCGCTTGCTCCGAAGCTGACCGAAACTCTCATGGCCGAGAATGACGTCGAGGGGTCGAAGCCAGAGATGCTCTTGCAGAAGGCACTTCTCACGCTGCCCACCGCTCAGCGAATAGCATTCAACATGAGATACTTCGACGAAATGTCGTACGAGGAAATAGCAAGGGTGACAGGCAAGAGCGTCGCTACGCTGAAGACCAATTATCACTATGCCACCGAACGAATAAAAACATTCCTAAAAGATCAAATATGATGACATTAGAACGAATAGGTAAGAAGATGCCATACGCCGAGAAAGATGACTATGTGGAACGCCTCGTAGAGGATGCCACAGAGTGCGCTATCCATGAGGGGAAGAGCACTACGGCTCGACGCATCAACATGCGTTATGTGGCGGGCATCGCGGCGTCGGTGTTGCTGCTTCTGGGCATTGCTACCGTCTGGCATTTGAACAGCAGGGAGCCTTCGGAACCCATCGCTCAGGCACAAAAGAAGGACCCTCTCGGGGCATTCCTGAACAGCATTTCTGATGAGGAGGCAAAGCAGATAGAGTTTTACGAAATTGAAGAAATATACTACTAAAAAGACTGCAATTATGAAAAGAATAGTCGTTTACATTCTGATGGTCATCTTCACCATCCCCATGATGGCCCAGAAGAGCAACAAGAGAGAGTTCAGCCAAAGGCTTTTTGATGCTAAGGTGGAGCAGATTGCCAAATCGCTAGACATGACGAAAGAGAAAAAAGCACGATTCATCCCCATCTACAAAGAATACTCCGAGGAGATGATACAGGCTTGGAACGAACTCGTCAGTACTTCAGGAGACGAAATGGAACAACTCAAATTCAGCATGCGAAGGCAGGAGCGCTCTCAGGCTATACGGCTGAAATATACCGACCGCTTTGCTACAGTTCTCACACCTGCCGAAATCAGGAAGTTTTTCAAGGTTGAGAACGAAATACAACGACGACTGAAGGAACGCAAGAACCGAGGGAGTCGACATACTAGATAACGCCAAAAGAGACCTATTATCGATCACGTTTCAACAATGAATACAATGAAGACGATGAATACAAAGCATACAAAGAATACGATAAAGACAATCGCCACATTACTGCTGGCCTTCTCGGTCTTGTCCGCATTTGCACAAGACGATCGCTATCAGTGCGACGACACATGCTCACCCGACAATACGGGAGAGCCGACCTACAACGTTGTGAGTCCTGTGGGTTTTTCGACCGTAGAACCCATAGAGATGGCCCCGCGCCTTTCAACGCTCAACGGAAAGACCATCGCTGTAGTAGGCGAGGACTTCATGTACAACATCACCCATCCCGAAATCAAACGGCTGATTCTGGAGAACTATCCTGACGCAAAGGTAATCCTGTACGACGAACTGCCGATAGCGGGACCCTACCCAGCACCAGGTATCACCAGACAATCGACAGAACTTTTCCGTCAGCGACTCATCGAACTGAAGGTTGATGCCGTCATAGCAGGTAACGGAGGTTGCGGCATCTGTACGCCCAAGGAGACGGGCTCATGCATCGTGGCAGAGAGGATGGGAATCCCCTCGGTCATCGTCACTGCCCCCGGGTTCGACAATCAGGCCCGATACACAGCCCGCAACAATGGTGTGCCCGTATTGCGGGTGGCCATCTATCCAGGTGCTTTCGCTTCGCATACCGAAGAGCAACTCATCCAGAACACCGACGACGTGACTTGGCCTCAAATCGTAGCGGCCCTCACTACTCCAATCTCCCCCGATGAATACGTTTCGGCAGGTAGCGCGCAGGCCATCACCGACGATGTGTTTCATGGTTCCATCGATGAGATATACACATATTTCCGTACGATGGGTTGGAGCGACGGAGCACCATTCAACCCTCCGACCTACGAAAAGGTACAGAAATATCTCGACTATACCGACTACAAATGGGACGAGACGATAGCCATTCTGCCCGCCGCCTTCAGGAACACCACCACTTGGCATGTAGCCGTAAATGCCTGTATGGCAGGCTGCAAGCCCGAATACATGCCCATTCTCATTGCGATGACGAAAGCGATGGCCGATGGCAATTTCCGTCGCACATTGGCAAGCACGCATGCATGGGTTCCTTATTCGTGGCTCAATGGACCCGTCACCCGACAGCTCGGCATCAGCAGCTCACAAGGCGAAATCAATGCAGAAGCGAACACCGCCATTGGGCGTTTCATGAACCTTGCGATGATGAACCTTGCCGGATACTACGTGGGACAAAGCAGGATGGGCACCTTTGGCTATCTGCAACCTTGGTGCCTCGTGGAAGACGAAGATGCCTGTAAACGTGTGGGGTGGCCTACATGGAACGAGCAGCAGGGCTTTAGCGTCAACGACAATACAATCACGCTCTCGTCGGCGCTGATGTGGGGCAACAATATGGCTCCCTCGACAACCGATTCAGAGAAGATGATGCAACTGATGGCTTGGGATATCTCCGAACGATGTCAGTTTGCATTGGGAAGTGGTAAGCAGTTCACCAACCGTGTGGTTCTGATGACCGAACCCGTTGCGGGAATCCTGGCGCAGGCATATCCGACAATTGAAACGCTCGAGGACGCACTGATCGAGAACTCACGTCGCTCCGCCTACGAGCGCGCTTTTGCCAACTACTACGCCAATCCGGGTAGTCGTAAGGACGGCGGTGAGCATACGTTCAGACAATATCTGTCGCACATCGAGAAATCCGAAGGCGGCGAGGAGACGCAAGCCCCAGAGTGGTACGACACTTCGGCGTCGACGATGGTCACTATTCCAACAATGGAGAAAGGCGCTACCGCATTTATCATCACTGGCGATGCTTCGCGCAACAAAATTCAGACAATGCCCGGCGGAGGATTCTCAACGGTCGGCATTGAGCTGCCTGCCGCTTGGGATTCGCTGATGGCCGACCTTGGTTACAAACCGCTCAGCGAGTACATGTTGGAGTCGGCAGATCCATTGGGTATACAAGCAACCGACCATAGATCCACCTCGTCCATCGACGATAAGGGCTCCAGAATGTATACTATTGGTGGACAAGGCGTTGTCAGCCGTCCGTCTCGTGGGGTTTATATCGAGAAAGGGAAGAAGCAGATTTCAAGATAGGTCTGGTTCTTCATTTGTGCTGCATCAGCCATTCCATCAATTCGATGTCCATATCTATTTCACCCTGCAGCAGATATTGGTGGCGGTTGCTCTTCAAGGTGCTGAGAATGCGTGAGGCCTCCTCCTTGTCGCCTTTCATAATTAGAGCAACGGCGAAGGCCAGACGTTGCTTGCTGCTCTGAATGCGAGCGTACGTCTTGACATATTTCTGAACCTCTTGGGTGTAGAGTTGCTTGGCTTCGTCCAACAGGCCCTTCACGAGCGATACGAATACCATTTCGCACGTTATTTCCATCACGATCAGCTGAGGCATCTCTTTCTTGTTGTCTAGGGCATTGGTCAGAAGCTGGTAGGCTTCGTCCCACTGGTGGAGGTTTTCCATACGGCCGACGACCATCGTCAGCCAGTTGGTTTGTATGGAGTCGCTCCAGTCAACCTCTTCGAGACCTTCGAAGAATGCCGATGGCAGGTCCTTGGGTTGTTGTCCTTCCTGGATGTTGGCATTCGCCTGCAATATCTGGCAGAGTATGCGTTTGTCTACGGGCGATTTCTCGAGGTGCAGCAGGTTGTGGCCATCGTTGCCGACACCGCTAATCTTGAGCGGCAAACCGTTGAGCAGAGCAAAGATGTAGCCCGTGATCATGAGCATAATCAGAAAGGTTTCTGCCCACATGGGGAGGTCGAAATGCACCAATGCCAGTAGGGCTGCGGTAGAGAGGAGCACGTTGGCTAGCACGCCTCCTAGGTTGTACCAACGGGTGTCTATCTGCTCCAGAGGACGCTCGGGAGGTGCCATCAGGCATTGGCCACCTGTGCCTCCAATGGAGAAACGGCGGAACTGAAACCGATTGTCCTTCTTGATGAGCGTGAGACTGAACACGCGAAACGATACGAACCGGTAGCCCGTCAGAAGACCTGCCACCAGATGTCCGCCTTCGTGAACGATGATTTGCAGGATGGCCGTTACGAACATCCATATCAGAGCGAATCCAATCAGTTGGAGCGTGTCAAGGAAGTCTATCGAGAGCAGCTTGTTGAAAAAATCGGAGAAACTCCCACCGCTGAACACGACGGTTATCACTGCTCCAAAGAGCAATCCCGCTACGATACCAACCACAAGCCCGAAGAGCATTTTGAGAATTTTCTTCATTTGCCGTTTTGCTGATAACTAGTTGATGTAAGGTTCTTTGCAGACGATCGTCTCGAGTTTTTATACTATTTTCCGAGATACTCTTCGTCTCTTACCAGCACCTTCTCAATCTTACCCACATACATGGTGTGGAAGTCTCTCTGGGGATAGCTTTCATCGATGGTCTGCTGATAGACGAATCCCTCTTCCTTTAGCTCTGAGGCGTACATCTTCTTGCAGACGAGCACCAGCTTGGCTTCTTCGAAATAGACGGAGTTGTCAGCATACACGGGGGTGAGTCCGGCTTTGCTGATTTTGTCTTCATCGCGTCCCGACACACTGCCCAGATAGGCCATCTGCTTCTTGAACGACTTGTCCATAACACAAAGCGTGAAATACTTTTCTTCGTCGACAAACTTCTTGGTGTGACGCGAAGGCCGCAGATAGATGACGGCTGTAGGGTCGTTGTGGCCCCAAAGACAACCTAGATGGCCCCATGAGGCTGTCATCGTGTTGCAACCCGACTGCTCGTTACCGGCACTCACCAGCATCCATTCGCCACCAATCAGGTTGAACGGATTGAACTTCATTTCTTTGTAATTGATTTCTTTCATCTTCTTTCTGAATTTTCTATGGTTTCTTCTTACAGGCCACAAAATTACTCAATAAATCGTGAAATCAAACCACTTTCTCGCGATTTCTGTAGAAAACTTGCAATTGAGAGATTCGTGAGCATCCGCTCTACTGTGAAAAATAATTCTCGAAAAACTTTGGATATTGTCTGGTAATTCGCTAACTTTGCGGTGTTTTCTAAATATACAAAGCATCAATTTAATAGAACCGACGATGACGGAAAAGGAGAAAATGCTGAGTGGGAGAGTGTACTCTGCGGTAGACGAACAACTGCTTGAAGAACTGAATGAAGTGAAGGAAATCGTTCACGAATACAATATGCTGAAGCCATCGCAGACGGAGAGCCGAAAGGCAATACTGAAGCGATTGCTGGGCCACATGGCCGACGAGAACACCATCATCAATCAGCCATTCTATTGCGACAACGGAAAGCAGATTAGCGTAGGTCGGAACTTCTTTGCCAACTTCCATTTCACCGTACTCGACGAGGGCGAGGTGACAATTGGCGACGATTGTTTCATAGGTCCCAACGTCAGCATCTATACTGCCTGTCATAGCACCGATCCTGAAGAGCGCAACTCAAGGCGCGAGTGGGCATTGCCCGTGAGAATCGGCAACAATGTGTGGATAGGTGGAAGCGTGACCATTCTTCCAGGAGTGACAATCGGCGATAACGTCACCATCGGTGCAGGCTCAGTCGTCGTCTCCGACATCCCCTCAGGAAGCATCGCAGTAGGCAATCCTTGCCGTGTGGTGAAGACGCTTGTAGATTAACGTGAGTTCGACGAAAACAATATATAATAAGTCTTTTCTGAAAAAGACCTACCGACCTACCATAACCACCCGCAAACCCCTATAAATAAAGGGATTTCTATATGGTAGGTCTTTTTCCAAGACCTACCATAGACCTACCATAGACCTACCATCGTTCAAACCTTTTGTTGGTGGGTATTTGCGAGTGATCATGGTAGGTTGGTAGATGTTAAACGCAAATGTAGTGAAAAAGTTGTAGATTCTATCTTAATCTACATGAAGTAACGTGAGATCAACGAAATTTTAATGGAATAAGTCTGTTCTCGAAGAAAACAAACAAATGACCATAACAACTCGCTAAAGACTATGAATAAAGGACAAACGTCTATGGTAGGTGCATGGTAGGTCTATGGTAGGTGTTGGCAAAAGACCTACCATAGCTGAAACCCTTTGTATATGGGCGTTTGAGCGTGGTCATGGTAGGTCGGTAGGTGTTATATGAAAATAATAGAAATTGAGATGAATATCCTATTTTTTATCTAAAAAAGTACGCCTTTCAAAACTCAATAGTACCATTTTCCATGATCTAAAGCGTTGCTTTACATGAGTAAAATTGTCGCTTTTAATGTGTGATATTGTTGCTTTTGAATGTCTAAAGTGGCGAATTTCCTCACGACAAGAGAAAAATCTACACTCTTTTTCGTCGAACTCGCGTTAAAATAAATACCAGAAGTTTTTGTGGGTTTATTTCCCTCAAACACCCTTTAACCTTTTATCCTTCCTCCCTTTAGCCACCAAAGTGAGTGTGTAGCGCTAGCTCTATCACAAGTCCTCATCTTAGTTCCTCATTAGCTTCTCATCTTATTCCTTCATTAACTCTCATCTTATTCCCTCTTCTTATTCCCTCATTAGCTTCTCATCATAGCTTACCCCTACGCATTTTCCCCTAAAAACATCACCATCAGCAAAAAAATCCCAAAAAATTTGGAGAATCCATTTTTTCGACGTACCTTTGCACCGCTCTAAGACCAAGAGCCTGCTTCCGCAGATGGAGAGATGGTAGAGTGGTCGATTACAACGGTCTTGAAAACCGTCGTGCTGAGAGGCACCGGGGGTTCGAATCCCTCTCTCTCCGCTGAAGGCGAACGCTGTTCGCCTTTTTTCATGAAATAAACCGCTGACTTTTAATAAGTTAGCGGTTTTTCGTTAAACAAAATGGCGAACTGTTCGCTCTTTTATATGGAGACGAATCGTTCGCCATTTA
>JAILAI010000154.1 GCA_024681705.1 Prevotella sp. | reverse complement strand
CACGACTCCAGCCTTGTTGACAGGTGCCGACGAAATGTTGTAAACCGTCTCATCGATGCTGGTGTAGGCATTCAGGTTGGCACCGAACTTAATTCCAACGCTTTCGCACCACTCTCTGAGTCCGCCTTTCTCTGCTCCGGGGAAGTTCTTGGTGCCATTGAAGGCCATGTGTTCCAAGAAGTGGGCAAGACCACGCTGGCGAGGTTCTTCCAGAATACTACCTACACGCTGGGCAATGTAGAACTCTGCGACGTTGGGTGTCTGGTCGTGATGACGAATGTAGTAGGTCATACCGTTGGGCAACACACCCTTTTTCACCGCCGCATCTTGGGGTAACGTCTGTTGCATTTTCTGTCCCATTACCGGCAAAAGGGCAAAGGCCAGAAGTGCAGTTGTAATTGTTTTTCTCATTTTTTAGCTTACGTAAATGGTGAATAATAATATGTTAATAGCTTAAATCATACTCATGGAGATTCCTTTCTTTGGGTTTGAGGCCCCTGCAAATAATTCTTGGCTTACGTTATTCATCGTTCCAGCAGGTCCCTCAACGAAAGTTTCCACTATGAAAAGGACTCCCCTCCTATTCGGGAGAGGAGTCCTGCAAGATGTGAGTAAATTAAAAAAATTAAACTGGAATGTCTTTATTGACATTCTTGCACCCGATAAGGGCGTAATAGAACATATAGGCCACGGCGAGCAGATAGACGAAGTAGCTCGGCATATAGCCCATGAAGTTGGAGAACCAACCCTGAATGAGCGGCAGAACGCCACCACCTACAACCATCATCATGAAGATTCCACTGGCCTGAGCGGTATACTTACCAAGGCCCTCGGTGGCAAGGTTGAAGATGCTAGCCCACATGATGCTGGTGCAAAGACCGCAAAGCACGAGCAACAAAGCACTCATGGGCACGGTAGCTGTCCAGAACTTGAACTGCATGATATCAAACAACGGCATGGTCACCGTGTTGGTCTTGGGCACAAACATTGCGGCAAGAATAAGCACCATTGCGACACTTGTGGTACCCAGCATCAGCTGACGTGACGAGACCTTACCGGCAATAAAGCCAGACACAAGACGTCCGCAAAGCATCAGCAACCAGTACATAGCAGCTACGGCGCCACCAATCTTAGCGGCGTTCTCCACCAATCCGGCGCCCTTGTCCGAACCATCAGAGAGATAGAAATTCAGCGCACCGGGGATACCTACTTCTACGCCTACATAGACGAAGATGGCAATCACGCCAAGCGTGCAATGACGGAACGACCAGGGTGAATGCTCGAACTTGGTGTCGGCAGTAACACGTCCCATCTCAGGATCTTCGATAGGCACGAAGAACAAGATGCAGAAGGCTACCGCGAAGACGGCCATAGCGATGTAGAGCACAAGGTTGACGTCGGCCATTGCCGTGCTCTTTGTCACCTCACCAATAAGCGCACCGACAACAAGCGGAGTGAGCGTTCCAGTGAGTGAGTTCAGCGTTCCACCGATGAGGTTAAGCTGGTTTCCGCGATTACCACCGCCACCAAGCAGGTTCAGCATCGGGTTCACAACGGTGTTCAGAATACAAACGGAGAAACCACTGATGAAAGCTCCAAGCAGGTAGATGCAGAAACCGGGAATGCCCTCCGGGAAACTGGACAGATACTGAATGAGCACACCGACAAAGCCTACGGCAATACCGATGAGCGCTGTTTTCTTATAGCCAACCTTGGTGAGCATCTTTCCCGCAGGAATACCCATGAACAGGTAGGCAAAGAAGTTCATAAAGTTACCCATCATGCCCAGCATGTTGTTGCCGTCGATGCCAGGCTGGTTTTTCCAGATCACGCCGATAGGGGCGCCGAGATTCGTTACGAACGCAATCATTGCGTAAAGGAAGAACATCGTGATAATGGCTACGACGCTTCCATTTTTCTGATTCTGACTCATAGTTTGATTGTTAGATTTGATTAAATGTCATTCTCTTAGGCCTTCTATGCTTCTGCACTTGCCTCTTCATCCGTCTTTTTCTTACGGGTGGCGCGTCTGCGCTTGGGTTTCTCTTCTGCGAGCTTGTCCACCTTGACACCAGCGAGTTCGGGGTCAATCATGATACGTCCGCAGTATTCGCACACGATAATCTTCTTGTGCATCTTGATGTCGAGCTGTCTTTGTGGCGGAATCTTGTTGAAGCATCCACCGCATGCGTCGCGCTCCACGTAGACGATGCCCAGTCCGTTTCGTGCATTCTTACGGATGCGTTTGAAACTTGTGAGCAGACGAGACTCTATTTTCACCTCAAGATCGGCTGCACGAGCCTTCAGTTTTTCCTCCTCGGCACGTGTCTCGTCCATAATCTCGTCGAGTTCTTCCTTCTTTTCCTTCAAAGCCAACTTGCGATCATTGATCTGCTCGTGTGCCTTTGCCAAATCCTCGTTGCGCTCACCAATGCGAACGTTGGCCTCGCGAATTTTCTTCTCGCAGAGCTGGATCTCCAGTTCCTGATACTCAATTTCCTTGGTCAGTGTGTCGTACTCACGGTTGTTACGCACATCGTTGAGCTGAGCCTTGTAGCGCTCCACACCGCTAGTGGCGGCTTGAATTTCTGCTTTCTTCTGCAAAACGGCAGTTTTGAACTCTTCAATCTCGTTCTGTATCTTTGCGACACGAGTGTCCAAGCCTGCAATTTCGTCTTCCAGGTCTTGCACTTCCAGAGGCAGCTCACCGCGAAGTGCACGCTTCTCATCAATCGACGAGAGAGTGGTCTGCAACTGGTAAAGGGTCTTCAGTTTCTCTTCAACTGACAAGTCTGTTGGATCTTTCTTTGCCATAAACTTTATTATAGATTAATTAAATATATACAATGGGGTTGGTATTTGTCTGCGACAGGTGACACGTGACGTCGGGGAAAGCACCCTGAATGATGTCGCGAAACACCTCGTTCGTGTATTGTTCACTCTGATAATGGCCTATCACGGCAATCTGCACTTCCTGTTCGTGTCCGAAGAATTCGTGATAGTGCATCTCACCTGTGACGAAAGCGTCGGCGCCAGCTGCAATAGCATCGCCCAGCAAAAAGGCGCCCGCGCCACCACAGATAGCCACGCGGCAGATGTTTCGGCGAAGCAACTGGTTAGCCTGAACGCAATCAACGTCGAACGTTCTTTTCAACATCACCATGAATTCATTGGCGCTTAGCGGTTCTTCAAGCGTTCCGATGACGCCGCTACCGCCTTTCATTTCATCCACCTCTTTCGTCGGACCGAAGAATTCAACATGATTCAGTCCCATCTTCGAGGCGATTCTGAAGTTAACGCCACCAGGCGCATTGTCCATGTTGGTGTGCATTGAAACAATGGCGATATCGTTCTTGATGGCCTTTCGCACAGCCCGTTGCACGTCATTTTTGTCGCTGATTTGCTTCAGCGGATGGAAAAGAAGTGGATGATGGCTCACAATAAGATTGCACTTCAAGGCCACAGCTTCGTCGACTACAGCCTCGGTGACGTCAAGACACAACAATGCCCCTGACACCTCCTGCGTCTCTGTCAGTCCTACTTGCAGGCCGGCATTGTCCCATCCTTCCTGCAAGGGCAGAGGCGCGAAACGTTCAAGGGCATTCACCACTTCCTTAATACTGGTTTTTCCCATAAGCTTTATTTCACGCTTAAAAATATGTTCTGCAAAGATAGGCATAAAAAACGAGAGGCACGTCACCGTGCCTCCGATTTTAGTCTTTTTTAAGCTTTTCGGGCCGTCTTTCGAAATGATGCACTTGCTTTACGCTAAGCGACTTAAGCGATCAACGGGCAAGGTTTAGAAGTATCCGCGCACGGCCTCGATGTCTTTCTCAATCCTGTCGTTGAGACTCGGGAAGAAGTCGATGCCGGTGAGGCGCTCTATCTCATCCACATTGGTGGCATGCGAAAACATTCGCTCACTGTTATGACCGCTGTTTTCGTAGATAAAACCTATGGCCTTGGGGGTTCCGCGATTACAAAGTATCACCTTGAAGAAGCGCTCGGGCACCACTACCTTGTGGCGACCAATGGTTCGATGCGTGCCATTACTGAGAATGGGACCACACACGATGTAAATCTCGCCATATTGCTTTGCCCAACGACGACAAGCTATCTCCAAATCGTTCCAAGGACCAACGTTCAGTTTGCGCACCTGAGGACAAACATTGGTGAAGACAAACGTCGAAGTCATTGCCTCCTTGCTCCATTTGTTATCGCCCGCCGGACACATGTGACCGCGATCGAATCCCGTATTGAAATAGTCGTCAACGGTGGCACGCGGACGCGGAACTTCCGTATCCTCAGTGAACATCTCTTCCTCTCGCTGAGCATTTCCATAGGCATGATCAGCCGTAAGTCGCCACGCCACCCAGTTGGGAATGAGCGTCTGCGAATTGTAGCTGACGGTATAGCTCTTGCGACAAAGTATCTGCTCAGGCTTATTCTTGAGCGGAGCAGGAATCTCCAAACCGTTGGGCCTTGCGCTGGTTTTCTTTTTCTTCTTCTGACGTTGTTTAGCCGCATCGTCGGTTTCGGCATCCTTGTCAAAGAATCCCGTCACGACCTTACCCGCATCTTCAGCAGCTGCGTCTTGTCCGTTGCTATTGCCCCGACAGCCGACGACCAACATCAGCAGACAGGCCCACAAGAAATATGTAGTATGTTTTCTCATTTTCATTTACTTTGTTTTTGTTTTGAGGAAGGTTTCAGTCTCACGCAATCCTTCAGTGCCCCGCGTTTGTCGATGACGAAACGATGACTTGCATACAGCACAAGCACGAATGTGAGCATCGAACAGAAGGCACCGCCTGCCACAATCGCGATGGTTGCTTCGACAGCCATCAGCGCATCAACACCACCCAAGAGCAATCCGCTCATGAAGAAAGGCATGACAAACAACCCTAACATCGACACACGCGCCAGCGACTGCCGGTAGCTACGCTCGAATGCACGCCTAACGATTGGCATGACGGCCTGATACCAACGCGCGCCGTTCCCCAACTTATAATAATATGTGGAACTGAAACGTACCAATCCCACGAAATACTCGCGAAGCGAAATCTCAAGAACACTCGTAGATGCTGCCAACATGGCACCGCCAACGGCTATCATCCAGCTACCGCTAAATAGATAATCGACGCGTAGCACAACGGATTCCAGATAGAGCGTCGTAGCCAACGAAGCCACGAATAGACATATCCACAAAGGCAAAAGCATCTTTGAACGACGCAAGCGGGCCCTTCGCGCCGTCATCCAGGCGGCAAAAAGCGAGAGTAGCAACAGGGCGAGCAAAGTGACGGCCCAATGGTCTACCTTGACCAGCGCCCACACAAGAGCACCCGTCAGTGCCAGCTGAACCAGCATGCGCACCAAAGCCACTACAGACTGACGCACAATCTGCGCACCAGACAAATAGAACGCATAGAGCGGAAACGCCAGCAGCAACACGCCCAGCAGGGTACTTACAATTGTCATATTCATTGTTTCGTCTTCCTTTCCTTGTTTTTAGTCAACTTCGTTCACCACAACCACCGCAGCTCCCTCATAGGCCATCTGCTCGCAAGCCTCGCGCTCATCGTTGTCGTTCAGTCCATCGACCACCACCACCGCCTTGCGCGAAGTGGCCACTTCTTCCATTAGCATACGTCGAAGTTCTCCCTTACGGAACTGCCGTTCACGACCGTCGGGCATCACAATCTGACGCGGCACATAGCCCATCAGCCCACGTCGGAGCGGACTGGCCGACACCTCGGTAAGCGGTTCGCCATCGATACTCACCACGCCAGCATCAAGCGGACGCAACCCCAGCAGCACATGGACGAACGCAACGCCCATGCCACGCGGCACGTCGACATCGATGATCTGTCGGCTCTTCACGATGAACGACAAACCGCTCAGTCCCACTGACGAACCCATATTGAGGGCGGCATCTTTCACTTCAAACGTCATATCAAAGGGCAAAGGTACACAAAAATGGGCAAAACATGCGTTATTTAATTTTTTTTGTGTAAGTTTGCAACAAAAAATATGAAACCTCGTATCACGTTGCCCGCAGAATGGGCCCCACAGACTGCCGTCCAGCTCACCTGGCCCCATCGCGACACCGACTGGGCCTATATGCTCGACGACATCAACAGCACCTATGTCGAAATGGCTAGTGCCATTGCATCGCGCGAGCTGCTCGTCGTGGTGACACCTTGCGAGGAGGAAGTCAGAACGCTGATGGCGGGAAAGGTGAATATGGAGAACGTCGTTTTCCACACTTGCCAGACCAACGACACCTGGGCACGCGACCACGGATTGCTGACGCTTTCTGACGGAACGGCGCTCGATTTCTGCTTCAATGGCTGGGGCGAGAAGTTCGTTGCCGACAAAGACAACGCCATCAATGCCAGCCTCTATGCGTCGGAAACGCTGAGGAAACGACTCGGAATAGACCGCCGAGAGGACCACAATGACTTCGTCCTCGAGGGGGGAAGCATTGAAAGTGACGGGCGCGGAACCATTTTCACCACTACGGGATGCCTGATGGCTCCCCATCGCAACCAGCCGCTCACGCAACAGGACATCGACCGCGAATTGAGGCGACGACTACATGCCGAACGCATCGTATGGATAGATTATGGCCATCTGGAGGGCGACGACACCGACGGACACATCGACACGCTTGTGCGTATTGCCCCTGACAACACCTTATTATATATAGATACAGATGACACGAACGACGCACATTACGCCGACCTGAAGGCTATGGAGGCACAACTGCGCTCGTTGCAAACGGTCGAAGGGGCTCCCTACCGGCTGCTAAGACTCCCGCTGCCCCACCCCATCTTCGACGAGGACGGACTTCGACTACCGGCCACGCATGCCAATTTCCTGGTGATGAACGGCGCCGTACTGGTGCCCACCTACGCTCAGCCCGATGTCGACGACGAAGCCATCTCGACCATTCAGAAAGCCTTTCCCAACCACGAAATGGTGCCAATCGATAGTCGCGCCATCATTCGTCAGCATGGATCCATACACTGCTGTACAATGCAGTTCCCGGTTATTAAACCGGAATGAGGACCCGAGGAGAGTGCATTTGAAGTAACAACCGTTCTCAACCCAAAGATACATCAAAAAGAACTACAATATGCGAAAACTGAAAATCGGATTCCTACAACAGGAAAACGTTGCCGACCGCGACAACAACATGCAACGACTGGCCAATGGCATTGAGCAACTGGCTCGAGAAGGTGCAGAACTCATCGTGCTACAAGAGTTGCACAACGGGCTTTATTTCTGCCAAGTGGAAGACGTTGACAACTTCGATCAGGCCGAGCCCATACCGGGTCCGTCGACAGAGTTCTACGGTGCACTGGCCCAACGGCTGGGTGTCGTCATCGTCACATCGCTATTCGAGCGCCGCGCAGCTGGTGTCTATCACAACACGGCCGTAGTGTTCGAGAAAGACGGAACCGTTGCCGGCAAATACCGCAAGATGCATATTCCCGACGATCCTGCCTACTACGAGAAGTTCTATTTCACTCCCGGCGACCTCGGATTCCATCCCATCGACACCAGCGTAGGCCGCTTGGGCGTGCTTGTGTGCTGGGATCAGTGGTATCCGGAAGCCGCACGCTTGATGGCACTACAAGGTGCCGAACTGCTCATCTATCCGACTGCCATAGGCTATGCCACCAGCGACGATGAGGCTGAGCAACAACGCCAACGCGAGGCTTGGACAACGGTGATGCGCGGACATGCCGTAGCCAACGGGTTGCCCGTGGTGGCCGTCAACCGCGTGGGCTTCGAACCCGACCCGTCAGAACAGACCGAAGGCATTGCTTTCTGGGGAAGTTCGTTCGTCTGCGGACCGCAAGGAGAGATGCTTCATCGTGCCTC
>JAILAI010000106.1 GCA_024681705.1 Prevotella sp. | reverse complement strand
ACCATCTTGCGCGAGAGCATTCCCGATTGCTATGCCGATCTGGGCTTCCGCACCGTCTCAACCAACCCCTGCGGTGAGATTCCTCTCTGCCCCTACGACTCCTGCCGTCTGCTGAGCATCAACCTCTATAGCTATGTGGTGAATCCGTTCACCAAGGATGCTTACTTCGACTATGAGCTCTTCCGTAAGCATGTGGCTTCGGCACAACGCATCATGGACGACATCGTGGATCTGGAGCTCGAGAAGATTGACCTCATCATGGATAAGATTACGGTGGATCCGCAGAGCAAGGAAGTGAAGGGCGCCGAATATCATTTGTGGGAGAAGATTAAGAACAAGAGTTCGCTAGGTCGTCGTACAGGCGTGGGCATCACGGCCGAAGGCGATATGGTGGCAGCTATGATGCTCCGCTATGGCACTCAGGAGGCTACCGACTTCTCGGTGAATGTGCACAAGACGCTGGCGCTCTCCGCTTATGGATCGTCGGTGAAGATGGCTCAGGAGCGTGGTGCTTTCAAAATTTTCGACCCCGAGCGTGAAAAGCAGAATCCGTTCATCCTCCGCCTGAAGGAAGAGAGTCCGAAACTCTACGAGGATATGGTGAAATACGGTCGCCGTAACATCGCCTGTCTGACCATCGCACCTACGGGAACTACTTCGCTCATGACGCAATCTACAAGTGGTATCGAACCTGTCTTCATGCCCGTATACAAGCGTCGTCGCAAGGTGAATCCCAACGATACCAACGTTCATGTGGACTTTGTCGACGAGGTGGGCGACTCTTTCGAGGAGTATATCGTCTATCACAAGAAGTTTATGGAGTGGATGCGCATCAACGGCATCGACACCGAGAAACGCTACACGCAGGACGAAATCGACGACCTCGTGGCTCGTTCGCCCTACTATAAAGCAACGGCCAATGACGTAGACTGGCTGATGAAGGTGAAGATGCAGGGCGCCATTCAGAAATGGGTGGACCACTCTATCAGCGTGACGGTGAATCTTCCGAACGACGTAGACGAAGCTTTGGTCAACCGCTTGTATGTAGAAGCTTGGCGCTCTGGTTGTAAGGGTTGTACCATCTATCGCGATGGAAGCCGTGCGGGCGTGATGATTCAGGTGAACGAGAAGAAAAAGAAGGAAGAGGAGAAGCCGCAACCCGCTCCTTGTAAGCACCCCGAAGTGACCGAGGTGAGACCGCAGACACTCGAGTGCGACGTGGTACGATTCCAGAACAATAAGGAGAAGTGGGTGGCCTTTGTAGGTTTGCTCGACGGATATCCCTACGAAATCTTCACGGGTCTTCAGGACGACGAGGAAGGCATCATGTTGCCGAAGAGCGTCACCAAGGGTAAGATTATCAAGCAGACAAACGAGGACGGTAGTCACCGCTACGACTTCCAGTTCGAGAACAAGCGCGGCTATAAGACTACGGTTGAGGGTCTGTCGGAGAAGTTCAATCCTGAATACTGGAACTATGCTAAGCTCATCTCTGGTGTGCTTCGCTATAGAATGCCTATCGAGCACGTCATCAAACTGGTGAGTTCGTTACAACTGAAGAGCGAGAGCATCAATACGTGGAAGGTGGGCGTTGAGCGTGCGTTGAAGAAGTATATCAGCGACGGCACCGAAGCCAAGGGACAGATTTGCCCCAACTGTGGTCAGGAAACGCTCGTCTATCAGGAGGGATGTCTCATCTGTAAGAATTGCGGAGCTTCACGTTGCGGATAATCTCACGATGAAAACAAGCTGCGAAAGGGTCGAGAGTGGCCTTTTCGCGGCATCAAAACGAAGAATGAAAGTCAAAGAATCGTATATCCAACTTCGCAATCTGCGCTTTCACGCCCATCACGGTGTGCTTGAGCAGGAGCGTCTGACGGGAGGCGACTTCATCGTCAGCGTTCGTGTGGCCTATCCACTTGGACAAGCCGCTCAGAGCGATCATGTGGAAGATACCTTGAACTATGCCGAACTCTTCGAAATTATAAATAAGGAAATGCAGACGCCATCCAGCCTGCTCGAGCATGTGGCAGGCCGGATAGGCGAAAGCATCTTCGCTCATTTTCACCAGGCAACCAGCGTTCAGCTGACCATTGTGAAGAAAAATCCCCCCATGGGTGCCGATTGCGATGGTGCCGCCGTAGAGTTCATATTTGAGCGTTGACATTGTCGTCTCTGTGCTCTACTCTTACCCTTTCTTGTCCCTATTTCCCCAAAAATGTAAAAAACTTTCAACGTTTTTGCGGTTTTTCAAAGGAATTCATTACTTTTGCACTCGTATATGAAGAAGAGAATCTTATTTCTTTTGCTGATGGTTCTGGCGATGTCAGCTACCATGATGGCCGGCAACGGGAAGTTTACGCTCGTTATCGACGCTGGTCACGGTGGGCGAGACTCGGGTGCGAAAGGCCGTTCTGCATACGAGAAAAACATCAACCTGAGAGTCGCATTGGCCTTCGGGAAGATGGTGGAGAACAACTGTCCAGACGTGAAAGTCATCTACACGCGCAAGACCGATGTGTTTATCCCATTGTCTGAGCGTGCTGCCATTGCCAATAGAAACAAAGCAGATCTCTTCATCAGCATACATACGAACGCCTTGCCCAACGGGAAAATAGCAAGAGGGTTCGAAGTGTACACGCTTGGTATGCACCGCGCGAGCGACAATCTCGACGTGGCCAAGCGAGAAAATTCTGTTATTCTTGTAGAGAAAGACTATAAGACGCGCTATCAGGGTTTCAATCCTAACTCGAGCGAAAGCTACATCATGTTCGAGTTCATGCAGGACAAATACATGGCGCGTAGCGTAGAACTGGCCCGAATGATTCAGCGTAGTGTTTGCCGAACGGCCAGTCGACCCAACAAAGGCGTTCATCAGGCCGGATTCCTGGTGCTGAGAGAGACGTCGATGCCCAGTTGTCTGATTGAGTTGGGATTCATCACGACGCCCGACGAAGAGCGACTTCTCGATTCCGAATCGGGAATCAAAAACCATGCAAAGGGCATTTTCGATGCTTTCGTGAGCTACAAGAATAAGTATAAAGCACGGTAAGATGAAGATAACGAAAGAGATAAAGATTGCCCTTGTTGCTATTCTGGGCCTCGTAATTTTATTTTTTGGTATGAATTATCTGAAGGGACTACATCTGTTCTCTTCGGATACACGATATTTCTTGTCGTTCGACGACATCAGTGGTCTTTCGGAAGCTGCACCCATTTATGCCGACGGTTACAAGGTGGGTGTGGTGAAGAACATCGACTTCGACTACGAACAAAAGCGCGATATCATGGTGGAAGTGGGTATTGATCCCAATCTGCGCATCCCCAAAGGTTCTTCGGCTGAGATTTCGAGCGACTTGCTTGGTAACCTTCAAGTGAACCTTCTGCTGGCCAATAATCCCCGTGAACGCTTAGAAGAGGGTGCTACCATTCCTGGAAGTATCAATGCAGGTTCGATGGGAAAGCTCAAGGACATGATTCCCACCATTGAGAAAATGCTACCCAAGCTCGATAGTATCATGGCTAGTTTGAACACCATCTTAGCCGACCCTGCCATTGCTCAGACGTTGCATAATGCAGAGAATATCACCGCCAATCTGACCACTACCTCGCGCGAACTCAACACCCTGATGGGCAACTTGAATAAGAACGTGCCGGGTATGATGGCAAAGGCAAACGGCGTTCTCGACAACACATCGCAGCTGACGACCAATCTCAATGCCAAGTTGACTGAAATCGACGTCCAGAAGACAATGGCCCAGGTGGATGCCACAATGGCAAACTTGCAACAGTTCACCGATAAACTCAATAGCAATCAGGGTAGTCTTGGCTTGTTGATGAACGACCCGACGCTCTATACAAATCTCAATTCGACAATGTTGTCGGCCGACTCATTGCTGGTGAATTTCCGTGAGCATCCGAAGCGCTATGTCCATTTCTCGGTCTTTGGGAAAAAAGATAAGTAATTTGGAATTTGTTCAAATAAGAAAAGCTTAAAAAAGTTCTTGCAAAAATCACCGCAAGTTCCACAAACTCCAACCTTTACGGCATTTTTTTTCACATTCAACTTTACGTGTGCAGTTTTTGTTGGTAAGTGTGTAAATAGTTGATTTTCAGGAACTTTGAAAAATACAAGAGCGAAAATGAGTTTTGAACAAGTCAGAATTGTGGAAAGTCCGAAAAATAAAGCATTTACGGCGAAATGATAAAAAAAACTTAAAACGTTTGATTTGTCAGTTTCAAAAAAAATTACGACCTTTGCATTGCGAAAAACGCCCTTGTGCACCTGCACATTATATTAATAACTAAAAACATGAGTATCAACCCACGTGCGCTCTGGCAGCAGTGCCTTGATCTGATCAAGGAGAATGTCAATGAGCAGCAATTCAACACCTGGTTCCGTCCGATAGAATTCGGTGCGTACAGGCCTGCCACCAAGACCCTCTTGGTGCACGTGCCCAGTATGTTCGTATACGAATATCTGGAGGAGAATTTCGTTGATTTGCTCAAGCATGTGCTCACAAGGGTCTACGGCGAAGGCATCAAGCTCAATTATAGTGTGCTGACGGATAAGACGAACAACATTTCGCAAACCGTTCAGGGAGAGCCAACTGCCAATATCGAAGTGGCTAAGCCTCGCACAAGAGCTAACCAGCCGCCTTCGACACTTGACTCGGCCGTACCACAAAGCATCGATTCGCAACTCAATCCACATCAGACCTTCCAGAACTTCCTCGAGGGAGATAGCAATAGGCTCTCGCGTAGTGTGGGCATCTCTATTGCCGAACACCCGCAATCGTCGCAATTCAACCCGATGTTTGTGTTTGGTCCCAGTGGTTGTGGAAAGACCCACCTTATCAATGCAATGGGCGTGCGCACTAAAGAGCTCTTCCCGCAGAAGCGTGTGCTTTATGTGAGTGCAAGACTTTTCCAGGTGCAATACACCAATGCCGTACTCCAGAATAAGCTGAATGACTTCATCAGTTTCTATCAGACTATCGACATGCTCATTGTCGACGACATTCAGGAATGGATGACAGCCACGAGGACTCAGGAGACATTCTTCCATATCTTCAATCATCTCTATCGCAATGGTCGACGCATCATTTTGGCTTCCGACCGTCCTCCGGTTGATTTGAAGGGCATGAGCGATCGTCTGCTTACTCGTTTTGCTGGTGGTTTGCTTGCCGAGATTGAAAAGCCCAATGTTCAGTTGTGCATTGACATTCTCAATTGCAAGATCAAGCGTGATGGCCTCCAGATTCCCGCCGATGTGGTTCGATTCATTGCCGAAACCGTCAATGGTAGTGTGCGTGATTTGGAAGGTGTCATCAATTCGTTGCTCGCCTATAGCATCGTGGACAACCGCAATATCGACATGCGATTGGCAGAGCGAGTGATTAAGAGAGCCGTGAAGATTGACGACAAACCGCTAACCGTCGACGATATCATCGAGAGCGTATGCAACCACTTCAACGTTTCCGCCAGTGCCATCAATAGCCGTAGCCGCAAGCACGACCTTGTAATTGCCCGTCAGGTGAGCATGTATTTGGCTCAGAAATACACGAAGATGACCGCGTCGCGCATTGGTAAACTTGTCGGAGGTCGTGATCATAGCACCGTCATTCATAGTTGTGCGCAAATAGAGCAGCGCATGAAACTCGACCATACCTTCTGCGACGAGATTCATAGCATTGAAAATTCATTCAAGTTGAAAAAATAGTATTAACCGAGGGCGTGTCGAGATTGAAGACCTGCCCTCGATTTGTATTTGCCCCTTTGTATCTGAAGACTGAACATTGAAAAGCCGCCTCTTCGTGTTTCTATTATGTAAAACATAGGTGGAGCTCTTTAGCATAAACCTAGTCTGAGCAAGAAGGTGTTCTCCGAAAGAAGGTAT
Organism: Prevotella sp.; assembly: GCA_024681705.1. Lineage (GTDB taxonomy): Bacteria > Bacteroidota > Bacteroidia > Bacteroidales > Bacteroidaceae > Prevotella. The sequence goes on along the minus strand of JAILAI010000106.1, from coordinate 11,768 downwards.
TGTGGCACACGTTGATTTTTCTTGTCACCGTTCGTTTTCTATCTATATCCTTTGTCGCTTTCATAAATTTTTTGTATTTTTGCAGCAAAATATATTAACCTAAGCATTTTATGAAAAGATTTCTTTGGGCTTTAATGGGACTATTCGTCTCAATGGTAACTTTGGCCGCCCCCGTGAGTAAGGGTAAGGCGCTTGATATGGCTCAGCAGTTCATGTTGAACCGAGGGATGATGAATATCAACGAGAGTCTTTCGGCGGTAGGCTCGCGTCAGAATGCTCCTACCAATGGTGCGCAACCTTATTATGTGTTCAGTTCTGGGGAAGGTCGAGGCTATGTCATCGTAGCTGGCGACGACCGGGCAGACGCTATTCTTGGTTATTCGAAGAGCAGTACTTTCGACGAGTCGAACATGCCCGAAAACATGAAGGCGTGGCTCGAGAACATCGAAGCCGAAATGCGATGGCTGATGGCTCACGAAGACGTAGACGGTTCAGTGCATTCTCCCTATCACGCCAAAGAGAAGCCTGCGATTGCAACGATGCTTTCCACGCAATGGGACCAGACCGCGCCCTACAACGACCTATGTCCGCTCGATGGAGGCACACGTAGTGCGTCGGGATGCGTAGCAACGGCAATGGCTCAGGTGATGAACTACCACAAGTGGCCCGCTTCTACCACGCAGGAAATTCCCGCCTATCAGACGAGCACGAAAAACATCGACATGCCCGCTTTGCCAATCACCACTTTCGACTGGAGCAAGATGAAGAATAAATACTCCATGTGGTCCGATGGCTCCGAGGTGGCTAAGCTGATGCTCTATGTCGGTCAGTCGGTAAAGATGGACTACACGAGCGAAAGCTCAGGAGCCGTCACACCAGAAGTCGTGACAGCGCTGAAGAACTATTTCGACTACGACAAGAACGTCTACGAGGCTTCGCGCTCTTTCTATACGATTGCCGAGTGGGACGACCTTATCTATAACGAGTTGGCCAACAACCGTCCCGTGATGTATTCTGGCATTTCCCTGAGTGGCGGACACGCTTTTGTCTGCGACGGATACGATGGCAATGGCTTCTACCATATCAACTGGGGTTGGGGCGGATACTACGACGATTACTACAAGTTGAGTGTGCTCAATCCGAACAGCACTACGGGCGTGGGAGCAGGCAGCTCTCCCGATGGTTTCGCTAACGAGCAGACGGCCATCATCGGCTTCCAGAAACCTACGGGCGAACCTGTTGTGGAGCGTGTCAATCCGCCTTTGTTGTTCACCTTGAGCAGTGCAGGCAACAAGTTTGAAGCCTACTTTGAGAATGAATATTTCAAGACCTGCAAGTGGAATTGTGCACTCGCCCTTGAGGACGAAAACGGTCAGTGGGATGTGTTCGTCCAGAAAGTCATCACGCTCTTCGGAGGCAACTTCGCTTCAGACAGAGTTTATCTGCCCATCAACCAAGCCATCAAGGAACCAGGCACCTACAAGGTCGTGGCACTTTGGCGTGAACTCGACAACGACTCTACCTGGCATCGTGCCGGACAACCTTATTTCTATATCGACGTGAAGGCTGAAGAGAAAGACGGTGTCCTTAAATACGAATGCACCGATCACCCCATCGTCGACCTAAAGGCCGAGGAGATAACGCCTGTCGGAAGAATCAAGACGGGATGGAACGAACTGAAGGTGAAGCTGGTGAACAACGGTGACGAATACAATGGCGTGCTGGCCATCTATACATCAGAGAATGTCAATTACGAAGAAGTCCCACCGGGTGCCCTGACCGTCGGACTCGAACCGAACTCTGTCAACGAGGTGACGATGTACTACAAAGTGAATTCAACGTCGAATCTCGTCATCCGCATTCTCGATTCCTTCCAAGATGCCTTCACTGAGATTGGTCGCCTGACCTTCGAAGACTACGACCTCGACATCTCCGACTACGAAGTGACTTACAACCCACTGGTGGTGAAGGTGAAAATCCACAACTACTCCAAAGCCGACTACAACCGCACACTTCGCGCATTGCTCTTCAACGACAAGAAGAAGCAGGTGGCTAAGCTCGACAAGACGCAGCTCATTCCGGTTGGCGAGGACGTGGAGTTTGTCTACGACACATTCAACCTGAAAGACCCCACCAACTACTACATGCGCTTCCAGTTCCAGAAGAGCGACATCGACGGAACCTTCGTTACCATTGACGGACAGGTGGACATCGAGGGAGAGAACGTGGGCATCGAGGAACTGACCATCGACGGCACTCAGGATGCTACGTGGTTCACGCCTTCGGGTGTGCGCGTGGAATCGCCTCAGGGTAGGGGAATCTTCATCCGTAACGGCAAGAAGGTAGTACGCTAGAATGCTGAAAACTATATACTGCTAAATCATGAATAGAAGGAAACTATTGATTTCTATCTGCGCACTCTCGGCCATGACCGTCGGTGCGCAGGTGCGTTTAAGTGTTGACGCCGCCCAGCGCGGAGTCGAAGTGAGTCCGATGCTCTATGGCATTTTCTTCGAGGACATCAATCACGCGGCCGATGGCGGTCTCTACGCCGAGCTGATCAGCAACCGCTCGTTCGAGGATAGCAAGGACGCTACGCCTACATGGAGCACGTCGGTGGCCGAGGGTGCAAAGCTCGACACCAAACTCGTAGACAAAGGCCTGCTCAACGATGCACAGGGCCGTGCGCTCGAATTGAATGTGCAAGCATCGCCAGCGTCTCCCGTGCGTCTGGTCAACGAAGGCTTCTGGGGCATCAATGCCGTTCAGGGCCGTAGCTACAAGCTGACATTCTGGGCAAAGGGCAAGTACAAGGGTCATCTGACGGCTCGCCTGACTAGTGCCGATGGAAGCAAGATCTATGCCGAGACACTTGTAGAGAAGCAGATTGCGAAGACTTGGACGAAGTATGAAGCCACGCTGCTCTCGAATGGAAACGACGAGCGTGCACGCTTCGAGTTGGTGGCCGATGGAAAGGGTACGATAACCCTCGACGTGGTGTCGCTTTTTCCTCCCACGTTCAGAAACCGTCCGAATGGTTGCCGTCCCGATCTGGCCGAACTCTTGCTCGAACTGAAGCCAAAGTTCATGCGCTTCCCGGGTGGATGCTATGTGGAAGGGCAGGAGAGTCCCGACAATGCATTCCACTGGGAGAGGACCATTGGCCCGATTGAGGAGCGCCCCGGACACCTGAACCGCAACTGGAACTACCGCACGAGCGACGGCCTTGGATTCCACGAGTTCCTCCAGCTGAGCGAGGACTTGGGCGCAAAGCCGCTCTACGTCGTCAATGTGGGCTTGTGGCATGGTGGACTGACGCCTGTCGAAGAACTTCAGCCTTGGATTGATGAGTGCATGAACGCGTTGGAATATGCCAATGGCGACGTGACGACCAAATACGGTGCCATGCGCGCGAAGAATGGGCATCCGGCTCCGTTCAATATCGAGTATCTGGAGATTGGCAACGAGAACAACCAACCCGTTCCCGAACAGCAGAGCGACCGCTACTACGAGCGCTACAAATTGTTCAAGGACGCCGTGCTGGCCAAGTACCCACAGATGCACCTGATAGGAAACGTGGTGGCCTGGGGCGACGACAACCCGACATGGGACAGTCCAGAGCAGGTGGAGTTGCTCGACGAGCACTACTACCGCAATCCCGCTTGGTTTGCCGACAACTTCCACAAGTACGACAGCTATCGTCGCGGAGGCTCGAAGATCTATTGCGGAGAATATGCCGTCACGCAAGGTTTTGGCCGTGTTGGCAACCTGAATGCCGCCCTTGGCGAGGCCGTGTTCATGATGGGAATGGAGAACAATTCCGACGTCGTTGATATGGCCAGCTACGCACCTATCTTCGTGAACGAGAACAACGTCGCCTGGCAACCCGACATGATACGTTTCAATTCGGCACGGGTGATGTGCACCCCTTCCTACTATGTGCAGAAATTGCTGGCTCAGCACGTTGGCACGCGCATGCTGAAGGTGGAGCAGGAGAATCCCTACAAGATGCAATCGGAGGCCAGCCAGAAGGCAGGTCCCGTCCGCGTGGGCGTGGGTTCATGGGCTACAGATGTATCGTTCAGCCATATCAAGGTGACGACGCCCGTTGCCACCATCGAGGACGATTGTAAGAACATTGCCTCTTTCGAGAATCTGAAAGGTGCCTGGATTGCGCAGAACGGTGCCATCCATCAGAAGAGCAAGGCCGAAGCCTGCCTGCTCATCAACAAGGTTCCGGTTACTTCCGAAAAGTATTCGTACACGTGCAAGGCCCGCAAGAACGACGGCGCAGAGGGTTTCCTCATCGTCTTCAACTATGTGGATGCCAACAACTACAGCTGGTTCAATCTCGGCGGTTGGGGCAACGGTCAGCACGGATTGGAGCGCGTCGCCGATGGCGGAAAGGGACAGGCCGCAACGACTCCAGGCAAGATTGAGAGTGGCAAGTGGTACGATGTGCGCGTGGATGTGGATGGCGATAGCGTGACCTGCTATCTCGACAATGCTCAGGTCTTTGCCACACGACTCAAGGAGAACGTCAGTGCCGGACTCTTCAGCAATGCCTCGCTCGACGAAACCACTGGCGAACTGATTGTGAAGGTGGTGAACACCGCCGCCAACGGCACTACCGCATGTCTCGACCTGAAGAACTTCAAGGCCAGCAGCGCCCGACTCATCCGCATGGGTAGCGCCAACGGAAATGCTGAGAACACCATCGAGGTGCCCACCAATGTCTATCCCATGGAGAGCATGCTCTGCGTGGAAGGCAATAGCCTGACCATCGATGTGCCCGCCTATTCGCTGAATATACTGAGACTGAAACCATAGCGCGATAGCTACCGCGGACTTCCTAAGGGGGGCTTCAGAGAGTGGAGTTGAGAATCTTGTCGGACGGCAAGGGGAGAATTCTACTGGCTGAGGACCCTCTTAATGTTGGAAACACCTTAATGGGACGGTGGGACGCTGGGACGCTGGGACGCTTTCAGGAATTTTAACTATTGGAGGGATGGGGGATAATGGGAGATGATAGAGGGTTATAGGGGGTTATAGGGGGTTATGGGATTTTATAGGACTTTATAGGAGATGATGGGAAACTTCTAAACTTTAACATGCTCTAACAAACTCTAACAAAGACTACAACAACTATAACAAAGGCTATAGCAAAACTACACTGAAACTACCCAGAAAACTAAACAGAAAACTAAACAGAAACCTAAACAGAAACCTAAACAGAACCTACCCAGCCCCCAAGCAAACTATCCAAAACGAAACGACCCACACTCACGTGCAGGCCGTCCTTACAAATTAAAACTAAATTAACTCAAGTTTATAGGGATGTGATGCTCTCACGAGCACTTTATATAATCTCACAATTGTGAGATTTATATCTGCTTTTAACGAATGCAAAGTTACAAATAATCTCTTAATGCAACAAATGTTTATACCAACTTTTGTAAAAAAACTATCAGTTTTAATCATTTTTTGCATATATGCTATTATTTTGTATCATTTTTATCCATTTAATGTATCCTAAAACGGCTATCACCACGTACAATCCGTAGAGCAATGCCTTGAACGGAATGCCCTTCACGATGTACAGATAGCAGCTCACCAGGTCGACGACAATCCATATCAGCCATTGTTCGGCATATTTCTTGGCCAATGCCCACAACCCGACGAAACTCAGCGCGTTGGTGAACGAGTCGGTCACGGGGATGGTGCTGTTGGTGTAGTGTGTGAGCACGTAGTAGACGATGGCCCAAGCCACGAAGAAGAACACCACCGTGGGGAGAATCTTCTTGACGGGGAAATGGGTGATGTCGTAGCTGTCGCTGGTGGCTTTCTCGGCTTTCAGTGCTGGGTTCTTCTGAGCCCTTAGCGAACTGATTTTCCATGCGGCGTAGCCATAGATAGCAGCTGCGGTGTAGTAGGCAGCCATACCGGCATCTCCATAGAGCCCATGGCTCCAATATAGGTAGATGTCCAGAGCCGGCATGACGATGCCCACTAACCATAGCCATATACTCGCACGATACTCGAGTATGATGTAGAGCAGTCCCAATGCCGTTGTGAAGGCATCAAGTCCGTGATCCGCTATGAACTGAATTAACGTCATTTATTTCGTTCTCTATGGTTCTTTTTAGAAGCGGAGCGTGATGCTACCCATAGCGGTGAAGCCTGCCATCGGAATGAATCCAATCTGGTAGTAGCGGTTGTCGTTGGCGTGTCCGTAGCTCTCGGCAATGGCCGAATACACCCATCCGCTGCTTGCATAGTGAGCGTCGAAGATGTTGTTCAGGTTGACGCCGAAGACGGCTTCCTTCACGCCCAGCTTCTTCAGAGGCAATGTGTAGCTCAGGTTGACGTTCGTGGTGGAGTAGGCGGGTAGCGAGCGGTCCTCGTTCTCGGAGTTGTCCAGATACTGACGGCTGACGTAGCCCGTGTGCCAAACGGCCTGCCAACCCTTCCAATGCAGGTTGACGAATCCGTTGAGAATGGCTGAGGGCGAGAAGGCCAGCGTGGAGTTGTCGTAGTGGAACTGGCGCAGCTCGTCGCCGTTGCCATCGCAATGATAGGTAGCTGCCTCGGTGTTGCCTTCCCAGTCGTCCCAGTCTTCCACGTACTCGTCGAAGTCCTTGATTTTGTTCTGGCTCAGTGCGGCATTACCCTCGAGGGTCAGCCAGGGAGTCGGGTCCCAGCTAGCCGTCAGCTCAACGCCCATGCGGTAGGAGTCCTTCACGTTGGTGGTCAGGTTCTCGCCGATGTCGCTCACCATGCCCGTCTGCACGAACTGGTCGTTGTAGTCCATATAATAGAAGTTCACGCCTGCGCGGAAGGTCTGCGATGAGTAGTTGTAGCCGAGTTCGAAGTCGGTCAGCGACTCTGCCTTCGGAGCGGGATAGTGACCGTTGTCGGTGAAGTTGTTGCGCTCGGGCTCGCGATGGCTCAGTGCCACCGATGCAAAGGCGCGATGGCCTCCCTGATGGAAGCTGAATCCAGCCTTCGGGTTCAGGAAGTCGTACTTCTCGTCGATGTCGAGGTAGTGCTTGTCGTAGAGCCATGTGGTGGTGTTCAGGGCGAACTTGTCGTTGTAGCCGTCGGTGTTGTAGCCCACGTGGCGGTATTGCATGTCGGCGAAGACGTCCCATTGCTCGTTGACATGGAAGGTGGCCTTGACGAAGGCATTGGCGTCGAACTTGTTGGCATCAGAGTCGTAGTATTTGTAGTCGCCGTCCTTCATCAGCACGTTGCGAAGAATGTCGTTGCTGAAGTAGGTGGCATAGCCGAAGTGGTTGCCAGCGAACTGCTGAAGCGAGAGACCGCCCACGATGTCCCATTCGTCGTCCTGGTAGCCGATGTTGGCAATCATGCCGTAGGCGTCCTGCGTCAGTCCTTTCTTGCGCACCCAGTCGGTCTTCTTCACGTCGCTCACCTGCTCGTTGTATTCGGCATTGGGCAGGCCCAGCTTCTTGATTTTGTTGTTGTAGCGGAACTCCTTGTAGTAGCCGTAGCCATGCGTATAGTGCAGGGTGGCGGTTCCGTTCCAGTGGTCGTTGATGGTCCAGGCGGCGGTCAGAATGTTGTGGTTCTGCCAGAAGTTGTCGGTCGTCTTGCCCCAGTTGGAGCCGTCGCTCATCTTGTAGCGCTCGGTCTGGTAGTTGCCGTTGGCGTCTCTGACGAAGTCTCCGTTCTCGTCGGTCTTCAGCATCTCGTAGAGCGAGTTGTAGCGGCCGAGTCCAACGTTGTAGAGGTCCTCGTAGGTCTTGATGCCCGTCTTCATTCCGTAGGTGCCGTCCATGAGCGAGAGGTCGTCGCTACCAGCCGTCACGCCGTTCCAAGCCTGACCCGTCTTCTCGAAGTTACCGATGTTCTTGTAGCGCAGGCTGAAGTTCTCGTCGAGCCATGTCAGACCGCCGTAGTAGGAGCCCGAGCGTCCGCTTGTGCCGTGAATGTATCCATCGGTATTGGTCTCGTGGTAGGCACCGTCGAAGATGAAGTGGTTCCAGAGCAGACCCGTGGAGAACGAGCCGCCCACGTTGAACGTGTTGTACGACCCATAGCTGAAGCTCACCTCGCCCGAAGGTCTTGTAGAAGGCGCCTTTGTGGAGAGTGCGATGGTACCTCCGAAGGCACCGTCACCATTGGTCGATGTGCCCACACCGCGCTGAATCTGTGCACTACCCATCAGTGCTCCGTAGCTGTTCATGTTTGCCCAGAACACGGTCTGGTCCTCGGGTGAGTTCAGGGGCACTCCGTCGAGTGTCACATTGATGCGCGAGCCAGCAGCGCCGCGAATGCGCATATACGTGGTTCCCGTACCCACACCGTTTTCACTCCATGCGAGCACGCCCGGTGTCTGCGAGAACAAGAATGGCAACTCCTGACCGGTCTTCGAGAACTCCGAGAGTTCCTGCTTCTTCAGGTTGGCAACGGCAAACGGAGCATTCTTCGGTGCCCATACGCCGCGCACCACCACTTCCTGCATCTGTTCCATGCGTAGCGAGTCCTCGGGTTGCTCGTCGGGAGTCGCTGAAAAAACGTTCATGGGAAACATAGCCGCCATACCGATGGTAGCCAGGAAGAACTTTGTCTTTACTTTCATCTTAAAAGTGTTTTGAATTTGAATAATACATAAGGGGGAAACCATTATGCTTAAACCGTCGACTCTCAATCGAGCCGAAATCCCTACGCCGGCATTACCCGGATCAGGTACGAGGGTCTAATCTCAGCCTGCCCACGGCAGACACCCCTTAACTTACCGTTTGTAAGTCGGGTGCAAAATTACTGCTTTTTTCACGGATATGCAAACAAATTAACAGAAAAGTATCTCCGGTGCGGCTGGCATTGAGGAATATCAATGTGGCTAGGGTCGTTTCAATTTTTTTGATGGCCTAAGTCGGATTTTACGGTTGGGGACGAAAGTGGCGGCATTGGAGACGGAAAGCGGCGCTTTTGGGGGTGGGATTCTGGCGGTTTCTATGATTGATGTTGGTTGTATGCGGAAGGGCGATATACCTTATTACTCAACTTTTTGAAGTAGTGAAGTAGTCAGTAGTTAAAGAAGTGAAGCCAAATGTCTGGTGGCTGAATACATGCAATAGAAGTAATGGCTTAACTTCTGTCCGAAAGGACGAGCGAAGCGATAACTACTTAACTTCCAAACTACAAAAGAAGTAAAGCAAAGGCGAAACTTGTACCTTATTATAATATATGTGGGGAAGGTATATTGTCATGTTCGGGGGAAAGAAGGCGTTTTCGTCATAAAAATCGGGTCGATGCGACAGATTTTGAGGGCTCTCCTTCCGTTTGTCGCATATTGCGCTCCGTGTCGCATCATCTTATATCGAAATCGTTCATTTTTCTTGGAACGACCCTGTTTTTCGTATTACCTTTGCATCAGAAATAAAAAACAAAGTAATAAATTTAAAAAACAAAAGAAAAAATGAAAAAGATTTTCACAGTAATGGCAATGGCCTTCATGGCCCTGGGTTTCGCAACCGTATCAACCTCTTGCTCGAGCGACGACGATGAAGAATACGCTCCGGCAAACGCCAACTCCGCCATCATCGGCGATTGGGGAGTGGTGACGACAAATGTTAGCACCGACAACGTAGAATGGGCAGGCGAGATGATTTTCTCTGCCAACGGAAGCGTGACGGTGATGACCGAGACCCCGCAGCTGTTACAGTGGAATCTGAACGAAAAGACCCTCGAGTTGATCAACGGAAGCGAGAAGGTGGTGAACACCATCAAGCAGCAGGACGACATCACGCTGCTCCTGGAGTACACTCAGGACGGCACGCGCTACACGATGCTGATGAAGCGCATGGAGTCGCAGGCTTCGCTCCGTAACCTCGTGGGCACATGGGAGTTAGGTGAACCTCTCATCCTCAATCCTGATGAAACCGAGATCACCGTGGAGGACGAGTACATCATCTTCAATGCCGACGGCACTTGCGTGGCTGGCAACGAGAAGGGCGAATGGCAGTTCGACGGACAGACGATGGTCATCAGAACAGAAGACGGCATGATCACAGGCGTGGTGAAGGAGTACGGCACCATGAAGATGACGATCGAGTTCGATTTGGATGGTACAAAGTTCCTATCTTCCATGTTCCGTATCAAATAAACATATAATCCTTACTTTAAAAAATCAACCTGAACCCCGGGGTCGACAACGGCCTTTGGGGTTCTTAACGTTTATGCGCTCAGGGGTTGCTGGGGAGAGAACCCACCCCGACAAATCTTCTCTCGCTGGCGAGGGTGCTCAGGGGGGAGTCGAGGTGGGCGGTAGGTTCTTACAAGATGCAGCTGGTGACGCCTAGCGAAGTGGCGATGGCGGTGAGGATCGCCAGGAGGAGTTGGATGATGAATTTCCAGGTTTCTTTTTTCATTGGAGTAGGGGTTTTGAGGTTTTCTAGGTTTCTAGAGGCTCTAGATTTTCTAGATTTTCTAGATCTTCTAGATTCTCTAGATTTTCTAGATTCTCTAGATCTTCTAGGGGAGAGAGGAGTTGTGGGGGGCTATAGGGGGTGATGGGAGACTATAGGCTTTTGGGGATGAAGCCCCGCCCGGTGGCCCCTCCCTCCAGGGAGGGGTCGGGGGAGGGTTCCTTTACGGCTCCACCTGCTGTCCAGCCTCTTCCTCTTCCTTCTGGTCGAGGGCAGCCTTGGCGGCGAGGTCGTTGACATCGGCGAAGGTGACGCCCTGGGTGAGGTACTTGGGACGGGTGCCAGAGGACTTGTCGTACTCGGTCTCGGGCTGGAAGATGACCTTCACGCGCTTGATGTGCTTGGCGGCGTTGAACTCGCTGACGCTGTCGGTGCCCTGCGAGTAGACTTGGAACTTGAAGGCGCCGAGGCCCTCCACGTCCACGCGGTAGCCCTGTTGCATCAGGTCGCGCATCACCTCGGGGAGCTCGGTGAGTACGGCGGTCACGTCGGAGCGCTTCATAGAGCAGTTGCGCTGGATGATGTCGGCCATCTGCTTGAGGCCTACGGTGCCAACGATGGCGGTGTGGGCGTACCACTTGCCGTTGGTCTTCGAGTTGGTGATGGTGTTCTGAGCCAATTTGTAGAATACTGCCATGTTTTTCGAAATTTAAGGTTAATAAATGCGGTTTTGAGAATCGATTGGGGTGCTCTTCAAGAGCGTCAGGAGGTTTCTGCGATGCTAAGCCGGGCGCAGGAGTTTTTGGGGTTCTCTGCAACAGAGCGGCGGAAGCATGAGCGTCAGAAGTTTTCTGCGATGCCGTGCGGAAAGCCGAGCGTCAGACAATAGTGTTTTTCAGTGGTTCTGGGTTGCTTGACGGCTACAGAAGGGGGTTCTGGTTATCCTGATGAAGCTTCGGTTCGTGCCTTTTCCGGCCCTTGGATGGGGCATTTCACCGCGCTTGCTACTCTCCCTATTCTCAGATGCAAAGGTACAAAAATATTTCGGGAAATCCAAATTTTCAAGGGGTGGCAGACGGTAAAAAGATGTTAAAAGTGCTAGCGTCCCGCGTCCCACCGTCCCACCGTCCCATTAAGGTGGTTTCAATATGCGCGGACGCCTGCACTCCTATTGGTTATAATAATATATAATATATATATTATATATTATTATAAAATTTATCTTCTTACAATTACCCTATTTTCGAGTGCTAATTTTTTATAAATCGTAAGCGTGGGAAATGTGGAAGGCCCTTAATGGGACGGTGGGACGCTGGGACGCTGGGACGCTTTCAGGAATTTTAACTATTGGAGATGATAGGGGGCTATAGGATT
>JAILAI010000098.1 GCA_024681705.1 Prevotella sp. | reverse complement strand
GAAGCAGGTTTTCGGTGCGTTGTGTGCGTCCGCTGTCAGCCAACGGGTCGTCGGCCTTTTTCTTTCCGCATGCCGCGAGCAGCAGTACGGCGAAGAGAATAAGAGGAAGTGTTTTCTTGTTCATGTAATGCTTTTTGTTGTATAGGGTGAGAAAAAGAGGGTGGGGAACAGTCGCCCGTTTCCCACCCTCGTTGTAAAATATTAGTACTTCACCTTGTCGCGGGTGATGACGTTCGGGCAGTTCATGGCGTCGATCCACCAGTCTTTGCCTGCGTGCATGTTCTCGTTATCGCCATTGGTACCGTACCAAGGCATGAACCACGACCACGTAGCGCCTCCGTTCCACTGTTCGCTGATGGGAGCCACCACGCTGTTGGTGTATTGCGAGTAGCCGCATTCGCTCAGTGTGATGATCTTTCCAGCGTAGTTCTCTTGCAACTTCTGGTATTCTTCGATACACGATGCTGCCGAGTTGCCGTAGAGGTCGCGTCCGATGATGTCGACATATTCAGCGCCGGGATACCAGTCGAGGTCGTCGCCCTCCGATGTCCACACCCAGATGATGTTGTCGAGGCCTTCTTGTTTGAAGTAGTCGAACATCATGATCCAGAGTTTCTTGAACGATTCTGCATCCGATCCCCACCAGAACCATCCGCCAGCAGCCTCGTGAAGCGGGCGCCACAGAACGGGGATACCAGCGTCGCGCACCAGTTTAAGGTAAGGAACGAGTCGTGCCAGGTCGTCTTTTACGAACTGGTTCTGCCAGGTTCCCTCGGTGACGGCGGCCTTCAGGTCGAAGGCTCCGGCCGAATAGCTGAAGTCGTTGTTCGGGTCGAGGTCTTCCCAACGCTTGGCTTTGCGCGGAGCATTCTGCTTGGCGCTGGAAGCATTGGTGAGCGTAATCATGGTGTAGGTGATGCCGTAGCCCGAAATGACCATGCCACCTTCCTTCAGCTTGGCCGCATCGTCTGCATTGAGCTTGAACGAATAGTTGTTGGTGCCAGCCTGGAGCTCGATGCATCCCCATCCGTTGTCTACGTCCTTGTAGCTCGTCAGCGCGTTCCAGCTGCTGTCCATCAGCTTGGCCTGCCAATAGGCGGCGTCGCTATTGATTCCGTAGTAGAAGGTGAGCACGGTGCCTTCCTTGGCATTGGCAAACTTCTCGGCGGCAATCTGGTCGCTGACGCCCCAGTCTACACCTAGGTTGAGTTGGCCTTCCCAGATGGTCTCGGCGTCGCCGACAACTGGATCATCGCCGCCACTTTCACCGATTTCGTACTTCGGTGCCATCCAGTGCCATCCCATGTTGATGATACCACCGTTGTCGAACCAGGTCTTCACCGGCGTGATGTCGCCGTAGTTGATCCAGTTGGCGCCGCGCACCGAGGCTTGCAGATGGATGTAGTCGTAGCCGTTGATGGCCGGATACTTGCCCGTCCACTTGAAGACGTTCTCGCTCTCGTCGTTGTTCCAAGCCACGCTGGCCATCATACCAGAGATGATGTTCGTGCGATAGTTCTCGCGCAGGAAATTGTAGAGCGAAACGGCCTTTGCCGATGTCGCCACGACAGGACTGCTGGCCACGGGTGGTAGGTCGCGAACGGTGAATGCCAAAGTCGTCTCAGGTGCCGGTTGGCTGTTGGGACCCGTCACCACTCCGGCAGGAATGGTGAGCTGGCAGGGCACGCCGCGTTGCAGACCAGTGGCGTGAATCGTCAGCACGCTGTCCATGCCGTAGACGATGGCGCGGTCGATGGTTCCACCCGTGAACTGCAGTTTGGAGTAGTCTGACGAGGCAAAGAAGATGCGCTTGTCGTACTTCACCGTCATGGTAATCTCACCCGGGGTGCCTACCTCACCATTGGCGGCGGGATAGGTCGACAGCACTGTCGGTGCGGCTACCTCGGGAATCGTGTATTGCGCGTCGGTGTCGGCGCAGGCTGTGGCGAGGAATGCCACAGCTGCGATTGCACCGCATTGTATGATGCTTTTCAGTTTCATATCGATAATGCTTTTATGGTTTGTTTTAACTCATTAGGGCAATATGGCGATCTTCTTGATGACGATGCCATCGCCCTGGATGATGAATGCCGTATCACTCCAGCCATCGCTGATTTCACCTGTCACGCATTTCATCATGGTTTCAGTGAATACCGTCTCGATGGTTTCAAGACCACCGTTCCAGTCGGTCATGTCGGCGTCGGTGATGGGATTCTTCCAGTTCGGATCGTTCAGCTGAATCTGTCCGGTAGTCTCGGGCTGCTTGTAGAAGATGAGCTTCGACTTGCCCGCCTTCAGACCCAGTTCGGCCAGACCTGCACGCATGATACGTATCTTACCGTTATTATTGCTCCAAGAGAGTGAGATCGGATAGGTGATGTTGGCACTTTGATCCTCCCAAGTAGAGAAGGATGCCACGTCTTGCTCCAAGTTGTTCTTGTACTTGATGGATATCTTGGTGATGATCCACTGATCGCCCTGAATGATGAGCATGTTGCCCCAAGCGGCGTTGGCTATAAGGTCGTCGAGGATTTCCTGTGTCAACGTAAGCTCGATAGACGTAGCGTCGGCACCACCGCAGTTGTCGGTCGTCAGGTAGGCTCCGCCCAGTTCCGGGAAAACAATCTTGTCGTTCTTCCAGTTACCGTTGTTGAATTGTGCCTGTCCCCATGAACCAGTCTGTTCGAAGCAGACCTTCATGATAGCCCCTGCAGGAACGCCTTCGAACGCGTCTTCGCCAATGTAAATCTTTCCAGATTCGTCGCTCCACGAAAGACTGACGGGTCCGGTGAAGATGACGTTCTCCACTTCGCCTGCTGGAATGATTTCGATGGTGTACTCAATCTCACCGTTGGACGAAACGAGGCGCACCTTCGACGATGCGGTGGCGTTTTGGGGGATTGAGAAGATGACAACAGACGACTTAGAGTCGTAGACAAAGCGCACTTCCTCGCCGTTGACAAAAATATTGGTAAGCACGTCGCCGTTCTTTACAGGTAGCGTTACCGTACCGCCAGCTTCGGGCATGTTCTCTTCGTCAGGCAGAGCAGTGAAGTAGCAGAACACAGCCTCGGTGACGTTCAGCTCGGGAGCCTCGACGGTGGTTCCATTGGCCAGGTTCAGTACGGGCTTGCCGCTCTGGGCCTCCATGGGAACAGTGACACTGATGCTGGTGCCATCGGCCGATGCGGTGACATTGACGGGATCGCATCCGAACGAGATACTCTTCACGAGGTCGAGGTCGACACCCGTGATGACAATGGCAGCGCCGGCGCTGATGTTAGCATTGTTATAGTTGGTCACGACGGGTTTCACAAGTGTGAAGGGAACTTCCACGCCCTTGCCGTTGGCCATGCGAAGTGTGAGGTTACCCTCTTGTGCCAATTCGGGAACTGCGTTGACAATCACCTTGTCGGCAGCCACCTGAATGGCGATGGGGTCGATCACGTTAGGCATCTCGACAGATGTC
>JAILAI010000090.1 GCA_024681705.1 Prevotella sp. | reverse complement strand
GTCGTTCACACCCTCGAAGATGACAACCGACTTCACGCCACGCTGTCCTAGAATGTCGCGGTCGAAACGCTTCAGTGCGGTCTCGCTCAGTCCGCTTTCCAGCACGCAGTTGCCGCCGATTCCCAGGTTCAGCACTGCCGTCTGACCACCGAATGCCTCGGCCAGGAAGTCGGGCCAGCGGTTCTGCATGTTCGTGGTGGAACCGCGTCCGTCGGTGATCGAGTTGCCGATGATGGCTACCGAAGGCGTCGTCTCGGGTGCCATCACGTCGATGGCTGCTATGTTGTACCAGTGGTCCAGCTTCTCGCCATCCTCGAAGTTGCTCTTGGGTTTTGATGCTCCCTTTATTATATAAGAGGTGGTGCGTGAGCCGCGATGAGAAGTTGCGTTGACGGGTGTGCGTTTTCCGTAGTTGATGGTGATGGTGAGTCGTTGTAAAGGCTTTAGATTGTATTTCAGCACATCACTGAAAATGGCCTTGCCTGCCTCAATCGTCACATTCTTCTTGCCGCCGAATGTCAGGTAGCGTGCCGTTTTGGTGTCAATCTGCCATCCCTCTTTTGAATCGGCAATGTAAATAGACTTGATGTCAACTTCGCTGCTTCCGAACTCGTTGGAGAGCTGGAGTCTCAGTTCAGAGCCTCCGATGCTGACTTTTACGATTTCGCGCAACGAACGATCGGACAGACTCTCTTTCGGCATGTCGCCCGGGCCTGTGAACTCAGCTGCTGCGGCCCATGTGCCTGTCCAGCAACCCTTGTCTTCCGCGTATGACGTGGCTACGAATAGGAGTGCCACGAGAAAGGTGCAAATGCGTTTCATATAGCTTGGGTTATAGTTGAAATAAGTTATTCAGTTCGATGTTGCAAAATTACTAGTTTGTTTCGGTTCAGCCAAGTCTTTTAGTAACTAATTTGTTTCAATATGTCTCATTTGCAATATTTTTAGGGCTAAAATTAGGTAGTTTGTGAAACAAATCATAACTTTGCAACAAATTTTGAACCCTTCGTTATGAAAACTTATTATCGTTATTTGTTACTCATGCTGGTGCTGGCGACCTCAATTCAAGGTCGTTCAGCCCAGCAATTCGTCTTTTTCGACGGCGGAGATTTCTGTCTGAACGCAAAGTTCAAAGTTCTTATCTATTTAGACCAAAACGACCAGAAGGGGGTGGCCCGGGCTGCCAACGACCTGAAAGTTGATATTGAACGCGCGTGCGGGGCTGCGTCGGAGGTGACTTCCGACGAGCAGGCCACCGTCGTGGTCGGAACGATTGGTCACTCCAAGGCCATCGACAAGCTGGTCAAGGAAGGAACTATCGACAAGAAGTCTCTACAAGGTAAGCGTGAGAAGTTTATCATCACCACCAAAGGTGACCAGCTGATCATTGCCGGAAGCGACCGACGCGGAACCATATACGGCATCTATGAGCTGTCGCGCCAGATGGGCGTGTCGCCTTGGTACTACTGGGCCGACGTGCCAGTGACGAAACACGATAAGATTTATATTAAAAGAGGTACGTATACCGATGGCGAACCCGCCGTGCGCTATCGCGGCATCTTCCTCAACGATGAGGCTCCCTGTCTCACGTCGTGGGTGAAGAACACCTTCGGTACCAACTATGGCGACCACCGGTTCTACGAAAAAGTGTTCGAGCTGATTCTACGTCTGCGCGGCAACTTCATGTGGCCAGCCATGTGGAGTTGGGCTTTTTACGCCGATGACCCCGAAAATAGCAAGGTGGCCGACGAAATGGGCATTATCATGGGTACGTCACATCACGAGCCCATGGCCCGAAACCATCAGGAATATGCTCGCAAACGTGGTGAGTGGGGCGCATGGAACTATCGCACGAACCGCGACAACCTCGACCGCTTCTTCCGTGAGGGCATTGAGCGAATGAAAGGCACCGAGGACGTGGTGACCATCGGTATGCGCGGCGACGGCGACGAAGCCATGAGTGCTGAGGCCGACACCCGCCTTTTGGAAGACGTGGTGAAGAACCAGCGCCGCATCATCGAGCAGGTGACAGGTCGTCCGGCAAAGGAAACACCGCAGGTGTGGGCCCTATATAAAGAGGTGATGGACTACTACGATGCCGGCATGAAAGTGCCCGACGACGTTATCTTCCTGCTTTGCGACGACAACTGGGGTAACGTGCGCCGTGTGCCCATGTCGAAGAAAGAGAAAACCCACAAAGGCGGTTGGGGACTCTACTACCACGTGGACTACGTGGGAGCTCCCCGTAACTCAAAATGGCTCAATGTCACTCCGACGCAGAACATGTGGGAGCAGCTCACGCTGGCTACACAATATGGCATTGACCAGATGTGGATACTCAACGTGGGCGATCTGAAGCCGATGGAATACCCCATTCAGTTGTTCATGGACATGGCTTGGAATCCTAACCTGCTGAACATCAAGGATTCAGCAGACGAAAATGCTCCTGCCGTTGCCGACATCCGCTCGCATACGCTTGACTTCTGCCGCGCTACTTTCGGCGAGGATCAGGCTTGTCAGGCAGCCCGTTTGCTGAATGACATATCGAAACTTAACGGTCGTTGCACGGCCGAAATGCTCAATCAGAACACCTATCAGCTCGATGAGTGGGCTCAGGTTATTGCCGAATATAGCGAACTCGAAGCCGCTTCGCTCGAACAATTCGCGTCGTTGCGTCCCGAACAACGCGATGCCTACCGCCAGATCATCCTCTTCCCTGTGCAGGCCATGGGCAATCTGCATCGCCTCTATCAGGCCGTTGCCATGAACCATAGCCTTGCAGCCCAGGGCAATCCCGACTGTAACCGCTGGGCCGACCGCGCTGAGCAGGCTTTCCGCCGTGATTCTTTGCTCTGTAGTCAGTATAATCTCGATATCGCTGACGGCAAATGGAACGGCATGATGACGCAGAAGCACATTGGCTATCGTTCGTGGAACGATGACTTCGCTCCAGGAAATGTTATGCCAAAAGTGGAGCGAATTGCCGATGGAATGGGCAAAAATATCTTCTCCGAAGTGGACGGATGTGTGGCAATTGAAGCCGAACACTACTACGCGAAGCGCGATGTTGCTGGCCTCACGTGGACGCTGATGCCCGACATGGGCCGCACACTGAGTGCTTTGAGTCTGCAACCCTACACCACCGCGATACCTCAGCAGAACGGTCCATCGCTCAGTTACCGCTTCACCACAACGAATCCCGTCGCACGCGTATACATTGTTTTAAAGTCGACACTTGACTTCCAAAACACCGGCGGACACCGTATCCGTGCCTCGATAGACGGAGGTGAACCCTTCGTGTGCAACTTCAACCATAACCTGAACGAGCGCCCGGAGAACATCTACAGCATCTATTATCCTACGGTGGCAAGTCGCGTGGTGGTGGCCGAGATGCAGTTGTCGGCACAAGCTGGCGACCATACACTTCTCGTGGAACCCCTCGATCCGGCCATCGTCGTTGAGAAAATTGTCGTAGATTGCGGCGGTTTCAACAAACGTAACTACCTGTTCGGAAAAGAGAGTCCGCGAAAGCGCGAATAAAAAATCTAGATTTTTTTCGTCGAAACTGCCGCTTTTGATAAATTTTTTCTAGATTTTTTCTCTGTAAGTCGACAGATTAGATGGAGAAACTTGGAGACCTTGGAAGAAAACCTTACAACAAACGATGAAGAAGAAACGCTATATCCTATCTGCACTTCTGCTGTTGGCGACAGCAGTACTTATCATCAGGGCCGACGTAAGTCGCCTCTATACCAGCGACCGACTGTCGAGTTCGCTCATCGACTGCGTCGTTCAGGACAAATACGGCTATCTCTGGATAGGTACAGAATACGGACTCAACAAGTTCGACGGCTATCGTTTCACCAACTATTTCAGTAGCGTGAGCGACTCGCTGACGATTGTCGACAACGAGGTCGTCAAGGTGTATGCCGACCCGGAGGGACGTCTCTGGGTGGGAAGCAGCAAGGGTTTGGCCCGCTACGACTATGAGCACAATAACTTCGTGCGCTACCGTTTCCCCGAGAACCAGCGCCCGCGTGTCAACTCGCTTCTTGTCAATAGCAAGGGCGATCTGCTCATCGGTACTGCCGGCTACGGCCTCTACTTCATCCGCAAAGGACAGAACCGTATCACCAAATCCACAAGCTACCGTAAGCGTAGACTCGACGATTTCTACAGTAGGGTGTTCGAAGACGAGCAGCATAACCTTTGGCGCAGCAGTCATGAGAGCACTTTCACACGCGTGAAGGTGAAGAATGGCGAAGCGGTGGCGATGAAAGACTATGTGTCGCCCTGCGGAGCCCCGATGTCGTTTATCAAGACTGATGACGGTGGTTTCCTCATCGTCTGTATGTATGGCATCCTTCGCTACGACTATGCTACGGAGAGCGTCAGCGACGCGGGCTACGATGTCAGTCTGTTGGGTAAGCAGATTTCCATCCGCAAAGCAAAACTTACCAAGGCCGGCGACCTCTATGTAGGTACCACCGGACTGGGGCTTATGGTGATTCCACACGGTCAGAAGGCTCTTCAGCAGGTGCTCAACGTGAACGTGAAATACGACATGTCCACCTCGAATGTGAACGACATCTTTGAGGACAAAGACCATAACATCTGGGTGAGTTGCTACCAGAAAGGACTCTATCAGCTCAACCAAGGCGCAGAACCTTTCAGCAACTGGAGTTTTTCCGAGCAGAATCACCACATCGGCAGCAGTGTTTCGTCGATTGTGGTGGAAGAAGGTGGTGATGTGCTCTGCACCGCTCAGGACGCCCATGTCTACCGCTTTGGCAGTCATGGAAAGATTACGAGCGTGATACCAGCTCCCGACGGTAGCAAGTTCCTGTTGCGCGACCGTCAGGGCCGATATTGGATAAGCACCGAGAACACCCTCTACAGCTACTCACCCCAGACGGGTTCTTCGCAACAGCGTCTTACAGGCGATGGCTGGGGATTGAACTGCCTTGCCGACGATGCCAACGGGCTGCTCTATGTGGCCGACTTCGGAAAGGGTCTCCGCATCTATAACCCCTCTACGGGCGAGGTGGAGAGCTTCGATATGGACCAAAGCGATCCCAAGAAGGGAACCATCTGCAACAACTGGATCAAGTCGCTCTTCGTCGACCGCTACGGCATGCTCTGGATAGGAACGGCCAACGGCCTTTCGGTGATGGACACAGCCGACCGCAACTTCCGGAAGTTCGGATGGGATGTCGAGCTGAAGGCTTTCCAGTGCTCCGCTTTTGCTGAGCAGAAGCAGGGCAATGTGCTTATCGGCACCAACGACGGACTCTATGTGTTCGACCGTATTCACAACAAGGTGAGTGCATTCAAAGGTGCCGAGGTGCTGAAGAACAAACTCATCTGCGGTATCTCAACCGAGGATAGTGGCGACATTTGGATCAGCACTTCCATGGGCATCTGGCATTATAGTGCGAAGACGCAGAAATGGATCAGCTATGTGCATGGTAGCGGTCTGGCCACCAAGGAATATGTGGTGGGCGCACTGGCCCGCAAACCCGACGGAACCATCTGTCTGGGCACCAACGACGGCATCACCGTGTTCCGTCCGGAGACGGTGAAGAACAGTCTGAAGACCGTAGGCGACGTCTATCTCACCAATTTCATCATGGGCAATGAGACCGTCTGTCCGCTGAAAGACAAGTTTGACGTGCCCTACGACGAGAACTCCTTCACCCTCGAATTCTCGCTCCTCGACTACAAGAACGTGGAGAACATCTTCTTCCAGTACCGCATCAATGGCAGTGGCCCGTGGATTTCTACCAACGAAGGTATGAACGCCATCTCGTTCAACAAGATGAAACCAGGACGCTATGTCGTCGAGGTGCGTGCCGTCTGCAATGGCATCATGTCGAAGAACACGAAGCAGGTGATGGTGCACGTGCTCGATCCGTGGTATTCTTCCACGCTCGCCTGGTTCATCTATGCATTGCTCTGTATGGGACTCGTCTCGTTGGCCGTCTACTATTTTGAGCGTAAGCGCAAGGCCGAACTCGAGGAGTCGAAGATGCGTTTCCTCATCAATGCCACTCACGACATCCGCTCTCCACTCACCCTTATCCTGGGTCCGCTGAAGAAGCTCAAGGAGCGCGTCACCGATCCCGATAGCAAAACCGATATCGACACCATCGACCGCAACGCCCAGCGCCTGTTGTTGCTGGTGAATCAGATACTCGACGAGCGGAAGATTGACAAGAACCAGATGCACCTGCATTGCAGGGAAACCGACCTCGTGTCGTTTGTCAACGGCATCTGTTCGCTCTATCAGTACAACGCACAGCAGCGTAACATCGCCTTCAACATGGTGGCCAACACCCAGAAGGACGACGTTGCCAATGCCGACGGAAAGTCTGACGAAGACGAGATGCCGCGCATACCTGTATGGATTGACCGCATCAACTTCGACAAAGTAGTGTCCAATCTTCTCTCGAATGCCTTTAAATACACCTTCGACGGAGGACAAATCGACGTCGTCATCAGCGAGTCCACCACGAAGGACGGTAAGCACGAGGCCGTCATTGAGGTAATCGACAATGGCATTGGCATCAAGGAAGACAAGCCCGATAGGCTCTTCGACCGCTTCTATCAGGGCAGTAATGCACGCGACCTTCATCTTGATGGTACCGGCATCGGACTGAACCTGAGTAAGGCCATCGTGCAGATGCATGGCGGAACCATCAGTGCTGCCAACCGTCCTGATGGCATGCGCGGCACTGTGCTCACCGTTCATCTGCCCATGGGAAAAGGACATCTGAAGCCAGAGGAGATAGAAACCGAGGCGGAAACCGTCTTCAGCAACAGTCCGAAGAAGCAAGCTTCGAAGAATTTCCGCATCCTCATCGCCGACGACGATGCCGAGATTGCAGGATATATCCGCGCAGAACTAGGCAACTGGTATCGTTTCGATGCGGCACCCAACGGTAAGGAAGCCCTCAAGGCCTTGCTCACCAGCGACTACGACTTGGTGATTTCCGACATCATGATGCCCGAAATGGACGGTATACAGCTGCTCAAGAGCATCAAGAGCAACACCAATATCAGTGACATTCCCGTCATCTTGCTCACGTCGAAGTCGGAGGTGAGTCATCGTCTGGAGGGTCTCAAGAAGGGCGCCGATGCCTTCCTTTCGAAACCCTTCAACATGGAAGAGCTCCACATTCTCATCGACAACCTGGTGGACAATGTGCGCCGTCTGCGTGGTAAATACACCGGAGCGCAGGCACAGGAAAAGAAAATGAAGAAGGTGACGGTGAAAGGCAATAACGATGCCCTGATGGACCGCATCATGAAGTGTATCAATGAGAATCTGAGCGATCCCGATTTCAACGTGGAGAAACTCTCGGAGACAGTAGGCATCAGTCGTGCCCAGCTCCACCGAAAACTGAAGGAGATAACGGGTATCTCGGCCGGCGACTTCATGAGAAACCTGCGTCTGGAGCAGGCCGCAAGGCTTATCAAGGAACATAAGATCAACGTCACGCAGGTGGCTTACGCCGTAGGTTTCAACAACCAGACCCACTTCTCCACCATCTTCAAGAAACATTTCGGCATGACGCCCACCGAATATAGTGAGCAGGAGCGCAACAAAGAGGACGCCTGACCATCGGCGCCCTCCTTGTAATCTCTATTGAGAGACCTCGATGCTTCCTACTTTTATGAATTAAGAAACAAAACCGTAACCCCCAAATCCAAAGAATATGAAACACCTATCCCTCCTTGTCACGGCACTCTTCTTTGCCTTGACCGCCCATGCCGACGACGGTTCCAAACTCTGGCTCGGTAAGTGGGACCAGACGATTGGCCAGAACGAGAAAATAACGGCAAACGCTTCGTCGCCAACCATCGACATCGCATTGGCCGAACTCACCAACGGATGGCGACAGAACGGCGGCGTAAAACTGGTGCTAGACAAGAGTCTGAACCTTGGCGAGGGCTACCGCGTCAGCTCTAACAACGGTGAGACTTCCGTCTGTGCCAGCACCGATGTGGGCCTGCTCTATGGCGCCTACGAACTGCTTCGCTTGCAAAACACGGGCCGCTTGTCGGCAGGAAGTTCATCTTCCATCGACCTCACCTCGCGTCCGGCCTTTTCTCTGCGCCTGCTCAACCACTGGGACAACCTCGATGGCTCCATCGAGCGCGGTTATGCTGGCACGAGCATCTTCGAATGGTTCCATCTCGATGCATCCAAATTGCGTCAGTATGCACGTGCCAACGCGTCGCTGGGCATCAACGGCTCGGTATTAAACAACGTGAATGCATCGCCCAAGATTCTGACGGCCGAGTATCTGAAGGAGGTGAAGACCATTGCCGACATCTTGCGTCCCTATGGCATCCGTGCCTATCTGAGCATTAACTTCGCTTCGCCTATGGCACTTGGCGATACGAAGACGGCCGACCCGCTCAACAAGCAGGTGGCACAATGGTGGAAACGGAAGGCGAAAGAGATATACGACCTGATTCCCGATTTCGGCGGTTTCCTTGTGAAGGCCAATTCCGAAGGACAACCAGGTCCTGGCGACTATAAACGTTCGCATGCTGACGGTGCCAATATGTTGGCCGATGCACTGAAGCCCTATGGAGGCATTGTCATGTGGCGCTGCTTCGTATACGGTGCCAATCACAAGGGTGAAGACCGTGTGAAACAGGCCGTTTCTGAGTTTAAACCTCTTGATGGCAAGTTCCGCTCGAATGTCATTCTGCAGACTAAAAACGGTCCGCTCGACTTCCAACCGCGCGAACCCTATAGTCCTGTGTTCGACAGAATTACGAAGACACCCAACATGGCTGAGTTGCAAATCACGCAGGAGTATCTCGGTCAGTCGCGCCATCTAGTCTATCTGGCCCCCATGTGGAAGGAGTTCTTCACCTTCGTGTCACCTCGAAACTTGCGTGGCATCGCGGGTGTGGCCAACATTGGCAACGACAAGAACTGGTGCGGACATCATTTCTCGCAGGCCAATTGGTATGCTTTTGGCCGATTGGCATGGAATCCCGATTTGTCGTCCGATGAGATTGCCCGCGAATGGATTAGTCAGACGTTTGCCCCCTCACTCGCTGACGATGCCTCACTTCTGGCTATGATGCTTGGCAGTCGCGAAGCATGTGTCAACTATATGATGCCCCTCGGACTCCATCACATCTTTAAATTCGACCATCATTACGGACCTGAACCCGATGGTTTCAAGGCAGAGTATCCGCTTGAGTGGTGCCCTGTGTACTATCATCAGGCCGACTCGATGGGCATTGGTTTCAATCGTTCTTCGACGGGAACAGACGCCGTGGGTCAGTATAACGAGCCTTATCGCAGTATATATAATAATGTGGAGACTTGTCCCGAAGGTTATCTCCTCTGGTTCCACCATCTGCCTTGGGACTATCGCATGAAGAGCGGGCGCACCCTATGGCAGGAACTATGTAAGAAGTATGACATGGGAGTCGGCGAGACCGATAAATACGTCCGCATCTGGGCAGCACTGAAAGACAAGGTCGTCGCCATCGACGGCGGAAACAGCCAACGTTGGGACGAGGTGAACGAACGTTTGCTTCATCAGCAGGAGAATGCGCACGAATGGCGCGATGTCTGCCTGAAATATTTCCAGACGTTTAGCCGTATGCCTATTGAATAGGACTTGTTTTTCCTATTTATGGTGTCACTGTTTACTTCGGGTGGACATGGGGAAAATGAAAGAAACGAACTACGCGAGCAACGCGTAGTTCGTTTCTTCTTAGGGTGTTTCTATCCGAAAAACTTCGGTTGAGAAGCTATCTCATGGTAAAGAAATTGCCGTCGGAAGCAGCCATGCGAACCTGATAGAGACCAGCCTCGTTGGGGGTTACGGTGATCTGTTCGCCTTCAAGAGCCAGCGTGGTCAGCGTGCCGTCGCTGTTGAAGCGGAAGAGTTCGATGGTCTTGCCATTCTGCTGAAGCGACCATGTGTCGGTATTTGCATCGTGCAGGAAATAGCTGATCTCACCTGTAGGCGACTTCAGCTCGTAGCCATTCTTCAGGGTAGTAACAGCGTAGAAGCGGCCGTCAGTTCCCAATATCTTCTGTGTCTTTCCCACGTTGGCAATGGGGTTGTCGCCCGTCCAGAACTCGATGGTGTTCAGCACTAGTCCGTCCACCAATGAGGTGACAGGAACGGCAATACTACCAAGGATGATGCCCACAACACCGTTTACAATCTTGTTGCCTGTCATGTTCATCTGCCAGTCGCAGTACTTGTTCATCAAGCTGTAAGAACCTACGATACACGAGTTTAAGGTCATGCTGCCCAAGAGCAGGAGAGCCATTACTTTGATACAAATCTTTTTCATGTTGCTTGTATTTAAGGGTTTAAAACGATGCTGCAAAAATACAAATAATTATCAAATTAACGCCATTCTTTGCGAAAATATTTCATAAAAACGTCCAAAGCGTGTGTTTGCGGACAAAAAGTAACAATTTAGCACCCTTTTTTGACTACATGTCGTTTTTTCTTCGTATCTTTGCTCATCAAAAGAACGATCTATGAGAAAACTAGGTTTTTGCTTGTTACTGCTATGGGCTATGTCGATGCACTGCTTGGCTCAGGACAAACTGGAGAGACTCTTTATATTGGGTGGCGAACTGTCAAATTCGGCGGCCACCAGTGTCGAGGATATCGACGAAGTGATGCCGCGAATGGCTGAGTTGGGACTGAATACGGTGCTGGTTCCGGCCTATTGGGAGTTTGTAGAACCGGTCGAAGGCCAGTATGACTTTACGCTTGTCGACCGCGTCATCGACAGAGCTCGCGAGAACCATTTGCAGGTGGTATTCCTTTGGTTTGGCGCGTGGAAGAATTCCATGAGTTGTTACGCTCCGGCGTGGTTTAAGACGGACACGAAGCGTTTCCCGAGAGCTACGACGCGAACGGGTAA
>JAILAI010000060.1 GCA_024681705.1 Prevotella sp. | reverse complement strand
ACCTATAATTCCGATCGTGAAAACCGAATTATCGTAGATTACAACAAGTTGTCGCCCGACTTGGTGCGAGCTCTGGTAGCAACCGAGGATGAGCGTTTCTACGAGCATTCAGGCATCGACTTCAAGGCTTTGGGACGTGCTGTCGTCAAGCGTGGCATCATGGGACAGGCAAGTGCAGGCGGAGGTAGTACCATCACCCAGCAGCTTGCCAAGCAGCTCTACACAGAGAAAGCTCATAGCACTTTGGAGCGACTGATACAGAAACCCATCGAATGGGTCATCGCTATCAAACTGGAGCGCAATTTCACCAAGGAGGAAATCATTGCGATGTATCTCAACTATTTTGACTTCCTACATAATGCTGTAGGTATCAAGATGGCTGCGGACACCTATTTCAGTAAAGAACCGAAGAATCTGAACCTTGCCGAGAGTGCTACTCTCATCGGCATGTGCAAGAACCCCTCCTACTTCAATCCTTATCGCTATGAAGATCGTTGCGTCGAAAGACGTAATGTCGTGTTGGGACAGATGTACAATGCACGTTACATCTCAAAGGCCGACTACGACTCCGCTCGTGTACAGCCCTTAGGATTGCACATTCGCCGTCGTGCTCATCAGGAAGGTATTGCGATGTATTTCCGCGAGTTCATCAAGCAATATATGATGGCTGAGGAACCCGAGATTAAGAACTATCCTTCTTGGAATCGCAACCAATACCTTATCGATTCCGTTGCTTGGGCCAACGACCCGCTTTTCGGATGGTGCCACAAGAACAAGAAGAGAAATGGCGAAGACTACAACGTATACACCGACGGTCTGCGCATCTATTCGTCCATCGACACCCGTATGCAGAAGCACGCTGAAGAGGCTGTCTATCAACATGTTGTGAGAGAATTGCAACCTCAGTTCAATACAGAACTACGCATGAAGCCCAATGCACCTTTCTCACGTCACATCACGCAAAAGGAAGCTCAAGGCATAATTGACAGAAGTATGAAGCGAAGTGAGCGATATCGGGTTCTCAAGGAGAACGGAGCTTCTGACGAAGAAATTCGCCATTCATTCCGTACACCAGTGGAAATGTCGGTGTTCACCTATCGGGGTGAGAAAGACACAACGATGTCGCCACTCGACTCCATTCGTTATTACAAGAAGTTCCTTCGTTCTGGATTTGTCAGTATGGACGCTCACACCGGACACGTATTGGCATACGTAGGTGGTCTTGATTACGAGCATTTCTCCTACGATATGGCATTCATGGGACGCCGTCAGGTGGGTTCAACCACAAAGCCCTACCTTTATGCCCTCACGATGGAGAATGGAATGAACCCATGTGATCAAGTTCAGAATGTACAAAAGAACTACGGAGGATGGATTCCGCGCAACGGTAGCCGTGCTCGTTATGGAGCTATGGTGCCCTTGAAATGGGGTCTTGCACAATCGAACAACTGGATTTCCGCTCAGCTCATGAGTCGCATCAATCCGCAAGACTTCATCAACATTCTTCACAAGTTTGGCATTAACACTCCAGGAATTGAACCTAGCATGGTGCTCTGTCTTGGTCCCAACGAAGTGAGTGTTGGTGAGATGGTGAGTGCTTACACGGCTTTTGCCAATCACGGTATTCGATGCGCGCCCATCTTTGTTACCAGGATTGAGGACTACGAAGGTAATGTGATAGCTGAATTCCAGCCACGTCTGAATGAGGTGATTAGTGAGTCGAGTGCCAACAAAATGCTCGTTATGCTCAAGGGCGTTATCGATGGCGGAACAGGTAGCCGCATGCGCTACCGTTATAATGTACGTTGCGAGATGGGTGGAAAGACGGGTACGACCAACCTGAATGCCGACGCTTGGTTCATGGGATTCACGCCTTCGCTCGTCAATGGTTGCTGGGTTGGTGGCGAAGACCGCGACATCCACTTTGATAGCACGGCAATTGGTCAGGGTGCAAACATGGCACTCCCCATCTGGGCTTACTTCATGCAGAAAGTATTTGCCGACAAATCGCTTGGATATAAACCCGACGAAAAGTTTGAATTGCCCAGTGGCTATAACCCATGCGAGTCGGAAGAAGACCGCTACGGGTTGAATGGAATCGAAGAGGTTTACGAATAAACTACCGATAACATAATGAAACTGAGGCGTCACATTTGATGGTGCCTCAGTTCTATTTTGTCAATGCTGTTCCTACTATTTGGGAATTCTACTTCTACAAATCCCTGAGCAATATGGAGCGTTGTGCTTGTAGATAATCTTTTCTGGCCTTCAGAATCTGCAACCATTGGGTGCCTTTCATCTGATCCATATCCATATCAATTTTCCATTTTCCATAGGCTTCCAAACGATCGATCACACTTCCCACACTAAGCATCGACGTAGAAATTGCCGGCTGGAAAGATGGATCCTCCCCTTTCTCATCGTTACTCACATTGGTGATGAGTCCCACCTTTGTCAAATCGTTAAGCAAATCGTGAACAATGCGCGAAGGTATTCCAGTTATCGCCTTCAGTTCCAACGCTGTATAGGGTTTCCGACCTTCTTCAAAACGCTTGCAGATATTGCTCATGAGCAACACACTCAGCATCAATCTGTAACGATGACTCAGATGGTCAGTCTCCATACGGAACGAGAAAGCTTCAAGGTTTTGATTGGTATAAGTGAGCTCCGCTCCGAAAAGACAAATGGTCCAAGATATCTGCAACCAAAGCATGAAAAGAGGCAATGCGGCAAACGAACCATAAATGGCGTTGTAGCTAGTCACCCAAATCTGCGAATGAATATAGACGAACTGAAGTGCCTGCATGGCAAAACCCGATAGGATGCCAGGAACGATGGCGTTCTTAATATGCACCTTGGTGTTAGGCATGAACACATAGAGAACGATGAACACCGCCGACATGAGCAAATAAGGAAACAAAGCCAGCAGGAATCGCATCGTGTGTCCGACAAGGAAGTAATCGCCGATATCACCAGCCACCGTAGCCATCAGAAGTGATATACCCGACGTTACCACAATAATGATTGGCGCCAACACAAACATGCTCGTATAGTCAGTGATTGTGCGGAATATGCTTCGCGGCTTGCTTACCTGCCAAATGCTATTGAAAGCCTTCTCGATATTGCTGATCAGCATGATAACCGTCCACAACATGAATAGCAAACCGATACCCAGAAACACGCCGCTCTTGGTGTGAACGAGATAGGAGTTTACAAAACCAATGATTACTTCAGCGGCTTGCGGTTGTGACGCAAAGGTGTCACGAAACCAGATTTCGATGTATTTGTTGTAGCCAAACCCACGGGCAATGGCAAACACAACAGCCATAATAGGAACGATGGCCAGCAACGTACTATAGGTGAGTGCAGCTGCCGAATCCATCATTCGCTTCGTGGTGAACCACTCTACAGAAAGAATCAGTTTCTTTAGCAACTGGCAAAAGAAAAAGGCCACAGGAGAAATGTCTCCACGCTTGATGCGCCAGAGGTCTACTTTCAGAAACTGTATGATTTTCTTTATAAATTCCTTCATCTTGCTATTTGCTGGTTCAGAGTTGCCTGAAGTGGCTCTTCATATATATAATAAGGTGGAACGAACTTAATGTCGTCGCCCTATCAACATGTAAAAAGAAAGCAGTGCCCCTATAAGCCGGGTTCTGTACTGACGTTGCCAGCGTCTGTCATTTATCTACTCCGAAGGTCACCCCGCGGCTCTAGCGTTCTACCCTCCGTCGTAATTGCCGTGCCGAAACTCAGCAAATATCGGGCGGGCAACCCTCTAACGACGGTATACGCGAACTTGCAGCCTCCAGCTGACACAGCCCTGCGATCGCCCGCAGGCTGGTAGTCTCTTACACCACCTTCTCACCCTTACCAGCACCCGAAAGCACTGGCGGTTGTTTTCTTCTGTCATAGCCTACTGTCACCAATAGCTTCTACTTTCGGAAGTGGAGCGCCCTTTGCTGCCCGGACTTTCCTCTCGTGGCCGTCTCGCAAGAGAACTTGGAGCCGACTCACCAGCGACAGACCGAAGCACTGCTTTCATAGAGAAAAAAGGGCACCCAGAAATGAGTGCCCTTCATTCATTTTTCGTTCGTCATCCTGCTGATATCATCCTCGTTTCCCTCTCTTTCGTAAGAGGTTTCAAACGCCTCAGGCAGGCTTTAGCTGACGTGTTGGTGATTCCGCTGGGGCTCGAACCCAGGACCCACAGCTTAGAAGGCTGTTGCTCTAATCCAACTGAGCTACGGAACCCCTACATCTGTAAATTGCGTGCAAAATTACGCTTTTTTTTTCGCTTGACCAAATAATCGGCCTATTTTTTCTGCTTTGCTTTCTTGAATGACTTGTCAAGAATTCATGGAGAGCAGGAATTCGTCGTTGTTGAGCGTACGTTGCATCTTGTCGTGAATGGTGTTCATAGCCTCCATCGCATTCATGTCCGAGATGTACTTGCGCAGAATCCACATGCGATCGAGCGTCGTCTTGTCTTGCAGAAGATCGTCGCGACGAGTGCTCGAAACAACAAGATTCACGGCCGGGAAGATACGCTTATTGCTCAGGCTACGGTCGAGCTGCAACTCCATGTTACCCGTTCCCTTGAACTCTTCGAAGATCACTTCGTCCATCTTTGAACCAGTATCGATGAGTGCTGTTGCAATGATGGTAAGCGAACCACCACCCTCGATATTACGAGCCGCACCGAAGAAGCGCTTCGGCTTCTGCAATGCATTGGCATCGACACCACCGGTAAGCACCTTTCCGCTAGCGGGAGCTACGGTATTATAGGCACGTGCCAGACGTGTAATTGAGTCGAGGAAGATGACAACATCGTGACCGCACTCCACCATTCGCTTTGCCTTCTCGAGCACAATTCCGGCAATCTTCACGTGGCGCTCGGCGGGTTCATCGAACGTAGATGCAATGACTTCCGCATTCACCGTTCGTGCCATATCGGTCACCTCCTCAGGACGCTCATCGATGAGCAACATCATGAGGTAGGCTTCGGGATGATTAGCGGCAATAGCATTGGCCACATCCTTCATCAGAATGGTCTTACCAGTCTTAGGCTGAGCGACAATCAGCGCACGCTGACCCTTACCGATAGGTGCAAAGAGGTCGACAATACGTGTAGACATATTCGTCGTTCGGGGATCACCGCAAAGTGTGTACTTCTCCTCCGGGAAGAGCGGTGTGAGATGCTCAAACGGTATGCGATCGCGCACCTCACTGGGATGGCGGCCGTTGATCATGTCGATGCTCGTCAGCGGGAAGTACTTCTCGCCATCGTGAGGAGGACGCACATGACAACTCACCACGTCGCCAGTCTTCAGGCCATAGTGCTTGATCTGCGTAACCGAGACGTAAACATCATCGGGACTCGACAGATAGTTATAGTCACTGGAACGCAAGAATCCATAACCATCGGGCATGATTTCGAGTACGCCATTTGCCGAAATGATATCGCTGAAATCGTAATTGGCACTTGTGTGAGCAACGGGAGCGGGCTGATACATGGGGGCTGGACGGCTGACAGGAGTCGTCGGATTGTCGAAGATGTCGTAGTTGGGCAGTGCCGACTGGTCCTCGATAGGCAGATCGACAACAGGAATGAAATCGGTTCCATCGCCGGGATCGCCTTCCCAAACGCCATTGGCCACAGCCTTCGGTTTCTCTTCTTCCATCTCGTTGTGAGTGTTGACCTTTTCCTGTAACTGGGCCAGCAGGTTGCGCTGCTCTTCATTTTCCTCGTCTGAACTTGCATTGAACTCGGCCTCGGGCACGACAGCCTCTTCCTGAGGTTCGGCCTGTAGTTGCTCTTCAGGCACCACGGGTTCTACTTCCTCATTGGCGACGACCTCCTCGGCCTTTGCCTCTTCAGCTTCCTTCTTAGCTGCCTCAGCCGCCGCAATAGCAGCTAACTCAGCCTTCGATTTCCTACCTCGCTTCTTTGCTGGCGGTGCGGGTGCTGGAGTTTCCTCTACAACGGTCTCTTCTTCAGCTGAAGCCTGCTTGCCTTCCTCCTCATCCTTGAAGAGCGGTTGTACTTCAGCAGTCACCTTATTCTTTTTCAGATCGAAATTCTCGCCTTCCTTTCCTTTGACGGTATACACGCGATCTGTGTCTTTCTTCACAATGCGCGCACGCTTGCGCTTTGCCGAACTGCTAGCGCTATTCTGCGAACCGGCTGAAATGGCCTGCTGGTCGAGAATGCTATAAACAACCGATTCTAAATCGGCTTTTGGATCGATCTCTACTCCTATCTCTTTTGCGATATCGCTCAATTCGTCGATACCTTTAGATAATAACTCGTCTTTACTATACATATATTATTAATATGCCTTGTTGGGGATTTGATTTTTTGATAATGGGAATCGTTTCACGAATGGAAACTAAAATTACTTTGAAAAACGGTTCTATCCGCTTTTGCGGCTGCAAAATTACAAAAAATCTCTGATACCACAAAATTTTAAGCACGAAAACTTTGTTAATTAGCTTTTCAATGTCGGTTTTTGTACAAAAGAATCAAAAGGCTCTTAACTATAGTTCTCAACAAATTGAGATTTGGAAGATAAGGCTAGCGAGAAACAAAGAAGACGAGCCTCAAGAAAAAAATCTAGAAAAAATTCATCGAAATTGGCGCTTTCGATGAAAAAAATCTAGATTTTTTCTGAGCGTCTTGGCGATTTCTATTTCGAAAAACGCCAAAATGAGTTTTGAAAAGCGACAGTTTTGCCAATCAAATGCGACGGTTTCTCTTTGCAAAAGCGACGCTTTTAAAGACTGAGCCAGTTGGCCAGAATGATGCGACCCTGCGAAGTAAGCACACTCTCCGGATGGAACTGGATACCCCGAACATCAAACTGGCGATGACGAAGGGCCATAATCTGGCCTTCATCGCTCTCAGCCGTTATTTCCAGACATTCGGGGAAATTGTCGCGTGAGACAACCCACGAATGGTAGCGGCCCATCGTCAGACGGTTGCCATCGTGTGTAGTCCCCTCGAAAATGGGATCGGTGGGCAAATCGAGCACTGTTCCCTCGGTGGCAACTCCGTGAAAAACGTCAGCCAGATTCTCGAGTTTGGCACCGAAGACCTCGCCTATGGCCTGATGACCGAGACAAACACCGAGAATGGGTTTGCGACCAGCATACGTGCGAATAACGTCGAGCAGAAGGCCTGCTTCAGAAGGAATACCAGGTCCGGGACTAAGCACAATCTTATGGAATGGCTCCAAATCGGAGAGTTCAAACTGGTCGTTGCGATATACAGTGACGTCGGCACCCAGCTCCTTCAGCAAATGCGAGAGGTTGTAAGTGAACGAGTCATAGTTGTCTATGATGACGATGCGGCAACCTGCTGGAGTTTGCGGCTTGTTGTTTTTGATTCTTTCCTGATTCATATTGACTGGATGAAAGGTGATAAAAACATGAATTTCAATTGTGTCTTCTTGAATTGGATGTATGTTTTAGACAAAACAAAAAGGCTCGTTCCTACATCTGCTCGGCCATCATAATGGCACGACGCAGCGCTCCGAGCTTGTTGTTCACCTCTTGCAATTCGTACTCCTCGTTACTCTTGGCCACGATACCTCCGCCAGCTTGGAACCACAACTCGCCATTTCGGCTGACAAACGTGCGGATAGTAATGGCTTGATTAAGCGAACCGTTGAAGCCGATATAGCCGATGCAACCGCCATAGGCACCACGATTATGGGGCTCGTATTCAGAAATGAGCTGCATGGCACGCACTTTGGGAGCTCCCGAAAGCGTACCAGCAGGGAATGTGTCGATGAAAGCTTTTACGGGGTCAGCGCCTTCGTCGAGGGTTCCGCTAACGCGACTTACCAGATGAATGACGTGACTATAATACTGAAGGTCCTTATAGAAGTCCACTTTCACATCGTGACAATTGCGCGAAAGGTCGTTGCGGGCAAGGTCTACGAGCATCACGTGCTCGGCATTTTCCTTGGGGTCGTTGCGCAGATACTCAGCATTCTTGCGGTCCTGAGCCTCATCGCCCGTTCGACGAGTAGTGCCGGCGATAGGATCGATGTAGGCTTTTCTACCCTCTATGCGGCAATGGGTTTCGGGCGAGGAACCAAAGATACGGAAGCCTCCGAAGTCGAAATAGAAGAGATAAGGAGACGGATTGATGCTACGAAGCGCCCGATAGAGCTTAAAATCGTCACCCTCGAAACGCTGAACAAAGCGTCGGGACAACACAATCTGGAAGACGTCTCCTCGCAAGCAATGCTGGATTCCGCGACGGATGTTGGCCTTGTGTTGCTCGTCGGTAAGAGGCGAAGTGGTTTCTCCCACGGGATGAAACGAGTAGGGTTTGATGTTGGTACGGTTCAATGCACGCTCCAGCTCGTCGAGTACGATCGGTGCGGAAGACCCGTTCGAACCCTCCGACTGAAGGGTCACCAAGGTGAGACGGCTGTTATGATGGTCGAAAACAATGATATCGCGGAACAAAATGTAGTACATATCCGGAGCATCGTTCTTCTCCTGCGTCTCGTCCTTCACATTGATATTTTCAAAATATCGCACAGCATTGAAGGCCGTATAGCCATAGAGACCACAATGGCACGTGTCGTCACCGCTCACCTCAAAGCGCTTGAGGAAGTCGTTGATGGCACAATCGCTACGATAGTCTGGTCCCACGGGGTGGCGAACAACGCTTCCGTCGGGAAAAGTGCAGATACTATCGCCATGACTGATAGCAACGCTCGCAATCGGATTGACACCGATGAACGACCGTGAGTTGTTGGAGTCGTGATAGTCGGAACTCTCCATCAAGGCGCTTTGTGGATAGAGGTCGCGCAAACGCATGTAGATTGCCACTGGCGTATAGAGGTCGGCCAGAATGGTGCGACTACAAGTTTGGTATTTAAAAGTTTCCATAATCACCTGCCATTTCTTTGTTGTTGAGATAGGTTTCCACATCTTTATCGCCACGTCCGCTGACCGTCAAGACAACGACGTCGTCGGGACGGAACGTCATTTTCTCAAGAGCAGCAATAGCGTGGGCGCTCTCAATGGCGGGAATGATTCCCTCGAGGCGCGTCAGTTCGTAGCCTCCGCGAATGGCTTCATCGTCGTTGATTGCTAACACTTTCGAACGACCTTTCACGGCCATATTGCAATGCATCGGCCCAACTCCGGGATAGTCGAGTCCGGCAGAAATAGTGAAAGCCTCTTCAATCTGGCCGTCGGGGGTCTGCATGACGAGCATTTTCGAACCGTGAAGAATACCCATTTTCCCACGATGAATGGTAGCTGCGGTATAGTCGGTATCAATACCGTGTCCACCAGCTTCGGCCAAAACAATTTTCACGCGGTCGTCGTCAAGATAGTGATACACCGTACCGGCAGCATTGCTACCGCCACCAATACAGGCAATTAGATAGTCGGGATAGTCGCGTCCCACCTTTTCCTCCAACTGCCATTTGATTTCTTCCGAAATGACACTCTGCATTCTCGCCACGATATCTGGGTAAGGATGTGGGCCCATGGTGGAACCTACGATGTAGAAAGTATCCTGCGGATGACAACACCAGTCGCGAATGGCCTCAGAGCAGGCGTCGGAAAGAGTCATGTTACCCGTTCGGACGGGATGAACCTTTGCGCCAAGCATCTTCATTCGTTCCACATTAGTATGCTGACGTTCTACGTCGGTTGCACCCATAAACACCTCGCAGGGCATATCCATCAACGCACAAACGGTGGCTGTTGCAACACCATGCTGACCAGCTCCGGTCTCAGCAATAATACGCGTCTTACCCATTTTCTTAGCCATCAGGATCTGTCCGATGGTATTGTTAATCTTATGGGCACCAGTGTGATTCAGGTCTTCGCGCTTCAGATAGAGTTGGCATCCGTATTTCTCGCTCATGCGACGAGCGAAATAGAGTGGCGAAGGCCGACCCACGTAGTCCTTCAGCAACTGATGATATTCGCGCTTGAAGTCGTCGCTTTCGATGATGGGAAGATAGGCTTCGCGCAAGTCTTCCACACACTTATAGAGAATCTCTGGCACGTAGGCTCCTCCGAACTCTCCGTAGAAGCCGCGTTCGTCTGCAAAATAGCTTTCTTTCATTGTTTCAGTGCATCATAAAGTTGGTCCATTGCTACGTCAGCATTGCCGTCGGCCTCACTGAGCAGCGTTACGAATTTTGAGCCGATAATGGCTCCGGCAGCGTTCTGCTGAGCGCTCTCCAGCGTCTGTTTATTGGAAATTCCAAAGCCAATCATGCGGGGATTGCGCAGGTTCATGCCGTTGATATGACGGAAGTATTGCTGCTTGGCCTCATCGAAACTATGCTGAGCTCCCGTGATACTGGCCGACGAAACCATGTAGATAAATCCATCGGTATTGTCGTCGATAAAGCGGATTCGCTCCTCACTGGTCTCGGGTGTTATCATCATGATAACGCGCAAATCGTAGCGGTCGGCAATGGGTTTCACTTCGTTCAGGTAGTCAGCGAAGGGCAAGTCGGGAATAATCATGCCAGATGCACCGCACTCCACACACGACTGGCAGAAGCGTTCGATGCCATAGTGCATGATGACATTCAGATAACCCATCATCACAAGTGGTATTTCCACCTGCTCCTTGATGGCACGCAGCTGCTCGAAGAGCTTGGTTAGCGTCATTCCGTTCTTCAGAGCTGTGGTGCCAGCACTCTGGATGACGGGACCGTCGGCCAAAGGATCACTGAAAGGAATGCCCACTTCGATCATGTCGATTCCCCGTCGCTGAAGGGTGAGAATGACGTCGCCGGTAATGTCGAGTTTCGGACATCCGGCACAGAAGTACAACGACAGGAGTTTGCGCCCGCTCTGTCGTTGCTCTTGAAAGAGTTTGTTGATTCTATTCATATATGTGAGTTGTTTATTATCTTTACGTTCAACAAATGCGTTACTGGCGTACGGCCTCAATAAACTTCTTGAGGAGCTCTACATCCTTCATAGCAGGTTCGGTCTCGAAGCGACTATTCAGATCGATGCCCACACACATAGGGTGTTCAAAAGCCTTTACTCGCTCTACATCATCGGAACCGATTCCACCACTCAGCAGGAAGGGAATATCACCATCGTACGCCTCGAGCACACTCCAATCAAACTGATCTCCGCTCCCTCCGTAGCCGGGACAACGTGTATCGAACAAAAGCATGTCTGCGTGACCCTGATATGCTTTCCACTGTTGAATGTCGTCTTTACTCTTTACGCTTATCGCCTTGATAATCTGTATGTTGCGATGAATGTCTGGATCAATGCTTCTTCTCAAGTTATCAATCATAACGGGCAGCTCGTTGCCGTGCAGCTGTACATAGTCGAGATTGTAATTGTAGACTCTCGTGACAATGCTTTGGGGCATTTCATCGACGAAGACACCTACATTTTTCGGACGGCGAACAGCAGCCTCTTTAGCTGATTCCTGACCATCTTTCATCTTTTCTAGTCTTTCAGCCGAGTAATCAGGGATGATTCCCGCATTCGAAGAAATCATCTGTACAAAACGCGGGCTATCGGGATAGAAGATGAAACCCATCAGGTCAACCCCTAGTTCGGCAACCGCGCGAATATTGTCAGCATCACGCATTCCGCACACTTTTATCATCATATTCTTCTTCATAATAGTATATTATATGTTACTACTGTTTATATCTCTTTTGATTGCCATTTCAATTTCTGAAATAAAACCTCGCAAGGCTGCACCTGGATCTTCGGTCTTCATGAAATTCTCACCGACGAGAAAGCCATTGAAACCTGCCATACGCAAGTCGGCAACGACATGTGGCGATGAGATTCCACTCTCGCTTACCTTACAGGCTTCTGCCGGTAGAAACGAGGCTAGTCGGAAAGAATTCCTGACATCGGTAATAAATGTACCAAGATTGCGGTTGTTGATGCCGCACATGTCGGGTTTCAGTTCGGCATATTCGGTCTCAGCCTCACTATGCATTTCCAACAGCACCTCCAAACCAAGTTCATGGGCCAAACGCAACAAATCGGCACATTCTTTCTTACTCAAGTCGGCGGCAATGAGCAATACGGCCGAAGCTCCACACAAACGAGCTTGGAAAAGCTGATATTCGTCTACAACAAAGTTCTTATAGAGCACCGGAATCGTGACACCACTACGACGTGCGATAGAAATGAACTCGTCCTTCCCACCAAAATACTGCTCATCGGTAAGGATACTCAATGCGGCTGCTCCATTCTCCTGATAAGACAGAGGAATGACATCTGCCCTACCCTCTTCCTTTATCCAGCCCTTCGATGGCGACCGCCGCTTGAACTCGGCAATGATACCGCTTGAAGAGGAAAGAAGCGACTGGCGCATGGAAGGCACTTCGGGATGTTCTTCAACATACCGTTCCACCAGCTGGTGAATCATGCGTTCGGGCAACTGTTCCTTGAATTGTACCAGCTCCACCCGCTTATGTGCCACAATTTCCTGTAAAACGTCTTTCATGCTCTATTCGTTATAATCAGCTGTTCAATTCGACAAACTTCTTGAAGGTACGCAAAGCCTTGCCACTATCGATGCTATCGCGAGCAATCTCTAAACATTCATCAATCGATTTCTTTCCTTTCTCCAGCACCTGAATGCCGAATGCAGCGTTGGCAAGAACAATGTTTTTCTGGGCAGGCAGACAACGATTTTCGAGCACGCTATCAAAGATGGCAGCTGCCTCATCTTCACTTGCACCAGCGACCAACTCCTCTGGTTTGGCAATCTCAAATCCCAGATCCTGAGGTTTGAAAATTCGCTCGTACTGGTTGGTTGTTACCTTAAAGTCGCCAGTCAACGAGATTTCATCGTATCCGTCAATGCTGTTCACGATGGCATAATCGATGCCTATCTTTTGGTATACATTACTATATAGACGCATCTGATCGAGCGTTGCAACGCCAAGCAACTGACATTGTGGTTGTGAAGGATTCACGATGGGACCCAACAAATTGAAGCAGGTGGGAAACTGAAGAGCCTTTCGGATAGGTCCTACAAACTTCATGGCTTTGGCAAAGAGTTGTGCGTGCAGATAGACGATGCCGCACTCGCTCAATGAACGGTTCAAACGGTCGATATCGTCGGTAAACTTGATACCATGATGGGCAATCACATTAGAGGCGCCACTTGTTGATGTTGCAGCATAGTTGCCGTGCTTGGCCACCTTGTAACCAGCACCAGCAATAACGAAGCAGCTCGTTGTTGAGATGTTGAACGTATTTTTTCGGTCACCACCAGTTCCAACGACGTCGATGTAGCGGTCGCAATCGAGAGGAACAGGAACACCCGTTTCAAGGATGCCATCGCGGAAACCCAGCAGTTCGTCCACCGTGATACCGCGCATCTGCAACCCCGTGAGCAGTGCCGTAATCTGTTCTTCGGGAAACTCGCCCTGAGTGATTCCCACCAACACGTTCTTCATTTCTTCACGCGAAAGCTCTTCGTGGTTGAGCATCCGGTTCAAAATCTCTTTCATTTCCATATTTCTAATGTTTTTTGATAAGTGAGCAAAACAAAAAAGCCTGTCGTCGTAACGGCAGGCCCTCTTTGGAATATCTTCTCTACGTTTTTATCCACACGGCTTATGTGCCTCACGACTTTTTCAATCTTGAGCTGCGCCACCACCATGCGAATACTACGTTATTCATTCTTTATTATTCAATTTAATTGATTTCGGTTGCAAAATTACACATTTTCTTTTAATCTGCAAACAAATTGCCAACTTTTTTAGCCCTTAACCATCATTTTATTCATTTTCCCCGTCACTTCTCTCTTTTTGCAATGCAAAGGTACAACAATCCCGCCTCTAAGCAATCACCCTTTTGGGTAAATAAGTGGATAGCCGTGATGATAAGTAGATGAACAAATATAGTCAATATATAGAACACTGCCGACAACTGGTACGCAAGTGTCTCACTTGCGTACCAGTTGTCGGCTGCAAATATAAACAAAAAACGTCAATAACACATTGTCATCGGGGTCTAAAATATTCACAAGAGTTCACAGTCACCCTTACAAAAAGAACAAACAGGCTGAATATTAACGCATTGGAACAAAAAACAGAAAACTATTCACAGAAATTCACTTTGTTGCATATAGTAAAGAATGTAACTTATGGCAAACTCATGATACCACCTTCAAAACCCTTTGCTGTCGCCGTTATGTCTGGAAAGAGCCTTGAACACAGCCTCTTCTTCTTGGTTGACACCGTTGACCATTTCATGTCAAGGAGCGTGGCAATGTCACTTGTACGGAACTGTGAGCGCGTAAGGTAGCATATCTTCATGTCATCTGTCTTCATGCCTGGGTACAAACGCATGATGGCCTCCTCAAAATCAGGCAAAGCCTTGTCTACAACACCCTTTGTCATTGCCCATTGCCTGTCATCCATGCCAGATGGAGCCTTGGCCAGCATCGCCTGCAGTTCTTTTATCTCTGGGGAAGCTAATATCCTATTGGTCGCCTTGCCTGGCTTTTGATGCCTCTCCAGCCTTGTCTCCAAGTCCGTCACGCTGTGCTGAAGCCTGGCCACATCTGCCTCCGTCTCATTCACCATGTGAAGTATCGCATCGCGTTGGTCTACTTGACCGTCCTTTAGAAGAGCATGCAAGCCGTCAATAGTTTTCTTTTTCATAATGGTAAGATTGTTTAATGAATTATCAGTAAAAGTACAGGCAGAGTCGCTGCGGCATTCCGTGCGCGCTCCGCCTGTCTTTGAGTAAAAAGACTCCCTATAGGCTTATCTGCCCTGCAAAGATATGGTTTCCTATATAGTCAATCCTTAAAAAACCACCCCTGTAAGGCTACGCTACGACCAATAACAGGAGAAGGTTGGCAATCCCCGTCCACACGTCCAAACGCCAGCCATCTAAGCCACTCCAAAATGGGGCACAAGAGAGCGTTGATGACCCTCTTGAAGTTGAATGCAGCCGCAGCGAGCATGACATTGATGGAGTCTCCGAAGAGACCCTTGTAGAAATTACGTCCCAGACGGTGGTCTGCCTTGCAATGCCCGATGAC
>JAILAI010000160.1 GCA_024681705.1 Prevotella sp. | reverse complement strand
CATCGAGCCGTAACGCGCACCAAGAGGGTGAGGTGGGCTGAATTTTCAGCCGAGCATTCGCCTATCCGTTCTTGTCTTTTAGTTGTATCACCGTCAGGGGTTGTTACCCCTTCGGGGTTCTTCCCTGCTCAAAGTCCCATGCTTGTTGAACACAGCCCTAACATAGAGGGCCTTGTTGACCCCACCCCTACCCCTCCCCTGCTTGCAGGGGCGGGGAGCATAGATAGTGTTTGTTTCCTATCAAGAGGGCAGAACAGAAAGAACTCTACATAATAATTCCTGATACTGCCTATAACTCTTCATTTACTCCCCAACCCTATTTATAGGGGAGGGGCAGGGATGGGGTTGATGCCCCGACCAAGAGGATGCCTCGCTTTAAGTGAAGAGTGAAGAATCCTTTGGATTTAAAACTATGAATTATGCACTATGAACTATGAACTAAATCAACACTCATCACTCGAACATATTTTTAAGCGGACACTAATAACTTTAATAGCTGACTTTTCTAAAAGGGGTTAAGAAAACAAATGTTTGCCGCAAGTACACGCATGGCATAGTCATCGAGGAGGAGAAGAAAAAGGTGGAATAGACAACACTTGTCACCGTTTCAACACTTGCCCGCACACTTCTTGTATTTATAGAATTCGTTCACCAGACTCCGATAGCCCAACTCCTTGAGGTGGGCGTAATCGGTTTTGAAATTGGCCTTGACATGCTTTCCCGTACTGAGGAAGCGGATGTTCTGCTGAAGGTAATGGTCGATTTCCCTTAGTCCATCCGTGCGATTGATGACGGGGAAGAACCACCTCGACCAGTTCAGGGCATCGGTGTCGTCGTTCTCAAAGAATGCGCGGTTGAAACGATTGATGAGTCCTTTCATCGCCTTCTCGGGCTCGTGGTCGTTCTTTCTGCTCCATCGCATCAGCGACCTCGTAGCCCGTTTGATTTTCCCCTTCATCTTCTTTCTGGTTGCCTCCGAAATGTCGATGTCGTGGCCATGACATCTGAACCCGAGAAACTCCCAAGCGTCGTCGGGCGAATAGGTCTTCTCCTTGTCGGGATTTACTTCCAATCGGTATTGCTTGAGGAACTCGGCCATCCGTCTTTTGTATTCCTCGAGCGTCGCGAGGTCGGGAGCGAACATGATGATATCGTCGGAATAGCGGGCGTAGACGACGTTGGCATCATGGAAATGCTTGTCCACTTCCTTCAGATAGACGTCGGCAAGGAAGGGCGATGTGGGCGTGCCCGCCATCACACCGTGACTCTCCCTGACAATCTCACCATTGTAGAGGACTCGGTCGTCGGTCAGCATGTCTTTGAAGAAGCGGAACAAAGGTTGGTCGTCGACCATCATCTGCGCCAACATCGGCAGAAGGAGGTCTATGGAGATAGAGTTGAAATAGTCGTGGATGTCGAGCTTGTATGCCCACATCCTGCGGTTGCCGATGGCCCGATGGATGTGGAAGATGGCGTCGCTGGCCTTCATGCCCCTGCGGAACGCGTAGCAATTGGGCGCGAATTGCCCATCGTAATCATAAAGTTTGAAGGCGATGAGCTTCAGGAGTAGCATCTCGTCGGGTGCGAAACAATACACCACTCGTTTCTTTCCCGTCCCCATCTTGTTGACAATCTTCTTCTGGGGAATGTCCAAACGTTCGCCCTGCGCAATCTTCTGTGCTAGCGGAAGAAAGTCCTCACGCTCCACATAGCTGTCGGCCTCTTCAAACTCGCGCCATGTGAATCGGCCTTTCATCAGCCGATAGGCAAGAAACTCCTCCCAAACGCTCTGCTGGGTCAGTTGCGCTAAGATGCTCTCCATATAAGAATCTGAGTAAGTGAACACAAAGAATGCTTGCACACCTTGCCGAACGGGAAAACTTTATGCATCTTCCTTTCTGACGAGCGAAAGAATCTATGCATAGTTCTCTTTACCGCACGAAAAGACTCTGAGCCAAACATTCTTTGACAAAGGGAAAGTATTAAAGGAAAAAAGAAAAAGGGGAATGATTTTGAATCAGCAAAATTGCTGATCACGAGAGGATACCCTACCCTGTTGCCTGCAAAACATGATGTTGTATGGATAAGGCTGCCTCCTCTACAGGCGCGGCTCTGCCGCATCCCCTTTTTCATTGTTCTTATTCCATAAAGAAGCTAATCCGCTTTACGACATAGCTTCTCTCGTTGGGCATCTGCGTGTAGAAGTTGATGTAAGGAATTTTCAACTTTTTGGCATACATCCTTGCTATGAGATACTTCACGCCGCTATCGTGGCTATGACCGTTGCCGAGCATCACCACGCCTTTG
Organism: Prevotella sp.; assembly: GCA_024681705.1. Taxonomy (GTDB): domain Bacteria; phylum Bacteroidota; class Bacteroidia; order Bacteroidales; family Bacteroidaceae; genus Prevotella. The sequence continues at coordinate 6,349 of JAILAI010000160.1, read as the reverse complement.
GGCTGCCCATCGGTTTCGAGCACGAAGGTGTAGGGCTGTCCCCATTCGGCTTTATAGGCTTGCCTCGGGCGCGTCTCGTAAAGCTTGAATTCGTCGTTGGCAAATCCAACCAAGTCTGTCACCGGAACGTTCTCACGGATGGTGTACGACGAGAAGTCTGTCATCAGTATCTCCTTGAAGTAGTCCACCCATTCGGCGTCGGTCTTCTCTCTCTCCACGGTAGGAGGATCAGGGCTCTGTGCTGGACGAGCCTCTTGCGTGGGGCGATCGTCGTTGTTCGATTCCTCGATAGCATCCTTGACGACGTCCACAACCTTTAGAAATAGTTTTCCAAAATCCATAGTTTTGTTGATTTACAGGGTCGGTTAATAACTGATTGCAAATATACGACATTTTTAGTTACGGGCCAACATTTTGTCATTATTTTTTTATTGCAAGCTAAATCGGCGGCCTTTCCATTTCAGCGTCTTCTGGAGTTTCTTCCCGTTCTTCCACTTATTGACAATGATGTCCTTACCAACGCGGGGCAGAGTATAGGTTGTCTCTAAATATTCCACGTCGAATCCCGGCGTCTCAATCATGCTCATCTTCTTCGTGGCATTGTTGTAGCGATAGAATGTAAGACAATCGTATTGGCCCTGTCCGGGCTTACCGTTCTCGTAATACCAGGAACTATAGGCAAAGAGTTTGTGCTTTCCGTCGGCCTCGTTCCAATAGCACATCTCTACCCTTTTCATCGAACCAGTGTGGTCGTAATACCACTCATAGAGAATGTAGCCGTTTTTCTCGTCGACGATTAGCTTTGCGCCGTTTTCCTGCTGAAGGCCTTGGCGATAGCGCATCAATGCGTTCTCTACGTCGGCGGTCGCCTCCTGATCGCACTCTTCTTCATTTTCTTCGTCGAAGAAGAGGTAGGCCCATGCGAAGTCGGTGATGGTGGGCTTCGTGCCACTATAATTCACTCGGATGGCATCCTGAGCCGCCATGACTAGCGTGCAACAAGTAAGGACGATGGTAAATGCTATTCTTTTCATGTTGTTTTGATTTTGTATAAGACTAATTATTTCGATTTGTCTGCAAAAATAAAGAATCATCTCAACTTATGCAAATCCTAGGGGATAAATTTCGTTAAGGTTTCCACTTTTTATATTCCTCGCAAAGGACAGAGTGACGAAAGGAAACGAGTGAAAGCAAAAGGCAGAACTATAGTTCTTGCACCGTGCGCCATGATGGACGCGACACCCGAAGCGGCCCTCTCTTCATCAGCTATGAGATGATGGATTGCTCGTCTTCTGACGTTCTTTATCTAGTCGTCTTCTCTCAAGATATCGTTGTAAGATTTCAGGCGTCGTCTTCCAACGTTCGTGCATCCACACCCATTGCTCGGGATGTTCACGGATAATCTGCTCGATCACGTCGTTGTGCTTCTGGGTGTTGTATCTTATTGTTTCGATGTCTGTTTCACGTTGCTCAAGGGGTATTTCTGGCAGAATCTTAAACGTATAGGTGTCGTCGGCATCATTGCGGATGGTGTACATTGGCACGATGGCCGAACCCGTTTCCATTGCCAAACGCGTACAACCTATCGGCGTGTAAGCCTCATGCCCAAAGAACTGGAGGAACTCTCCACGTATCTTCTTGCTATCCTGATCGATCATTATGATAAGACACTCGCCTTTTTTCAGTCGTTCCACAAGCGTCTCGTAGCAATGGTCACGAGTGATATTGGCCATTCCTCGCGACTCTCGCAATTCTATCATCAGCTTGTTGAGAGCAGGGTTCCTGATACGGCTGCTCACTCCCATCGTCTTATAGCCAAGAACAGGAGGCATAAATGCCGAAAACTCCCATCCGGGAGTATGCGTCACCAGGCACAAGACGCCTTTCCCCTTTTCGTATGCCTTCTTGAGATTCTCTTCGCCTTCAAATTTGAAATATCGCGAAAACTCCTCGCGAGTGGTCATCTTCCAGCATCGCATGTAATCGGTTAGTGTCTTCCCGAAAGAAACAAACACACGATGACCCATCTTCTTATAATCGCCCTTGTGCTGTTCAGGGCCGAAAGCAATGGTAAGATTTTTAATAATCGTCCTTCTGACTTTTGGAAGGCTATAGTAGAAAAAAGACGCCACAAGACCTTGCCACCACAATATGAACTTTCGTGGCACGAACTTCACTAAGACGAACATCGAATGAACGGCATGATATATCAGGAAATCACGGACAGGACGTATAACATGTTTTTTGAATCTACTTGCCATGTGTTTTGGGATTCTCCAAATTTGTAGTATACTACTACGCTTTGATTTAATGAGTAACTAAGCGCCAACGTTTTCTTCTTAGCGAAGCGACTTACATTCCTATGGGCGGAACGATATGGTCAGATGGCGCAAAAAATGTTGCCAAATCAGATTATTCACTCACTTGTGTTACGGATAAACGGACAAGGATAATCGTCAGTGACAGTGCAAAGGTAAGCATAAATATAGGAAAAGCCATTCCTCTTGGTGTTTTTTTTTACAATAACAAGTATTTTCCCGCCGTGCTTTAGAGTCTTGAAAGGCATTATTTTTGTAGATTAAAATAGAATTTACTTCTTTTTTCATTAGAATTACGTTAAAGACCTACCGACCTACCATGACCACCCGCTAAACGACCGTAAACGCCTATCAGCAAAGGGCTTAAGCTATGGTAGGTCTATGGTAGGTGTTGGAGCAACACCTACCATAGACCTACCCCTTTATTTATAGGCGTTTGAGAGGTGTTATGGTAGGTTGGTAGGTCTTTTTGTGAAAAATCTTATTTAGTGTTGTTTTCATCGGACTCGCGGCAAATACAATCGTCCACAGACAAATATAATGTAGTACTTTCTTTGTTAAATATGTCTAATACGTAAAACATTTTGTCGTGTTTACTTTACATTTTGGAAAATAATCATTACTTTTGCGGCGTGATAATGGTTGAACTGCGCAGCAACCATTTTTCACGCAGCATGCTGATGAACGTAGTGAGAACTTTAAAAATGTAAGAAAATGAAAAAAGATTATTTATTTCCGCATCAGTTCAAGTGGATTGGATGGGGCTTGTTTATCCCGTTTGCGCTCCTTTTCTTTTTGGCGCAGCCATGTTTTGATGGAGTCGAAGACGACCTTATCAGTTTTCCAACGCTTATGATAATGGTGGGCGAACTCAACGTTTTCCATGAGACAAGCGAAGCAAGAGGACTTTTTGCAACTATAAGTCGCGAAGGAATGTTCGACGAGATTTGCCTTGTGGCAATGTCGTTGGGACTTCTTTTTGTGTCATTTGCACGCGAACGCAATGAGGATGAATACGTAGAGCATCTGCGTCTCCATTCGTTTGCATGGGCCATCAAGGTGAACACCGTTCTGTTTATTATTGGCACCTGGTTCTTCTTTGGCGGTCTCTATCTCTGGTTTATTCTTTTCTGGTTTCTCTCGCTATTCCTCATCTACATTGCCAAATTCCAATGGGAACTGCGCCAAATGAGAAAGGGGGCAAGCGATGAAGAATAACATTCGAGTAGAGAGAGCCGTGCTGAGAATGACGCAACAACAACTGGCTGAACGTATCGGCGTGACCAGGCAGACAATAAACGCCATTGAGGCAGGCAAATACGTGCCTTCGACAGTTCTGGCGCTGAAAATGGCAGCCGTCTTCGACAAATCGGTCAACGAGGTCTTTATGCTTGAAGAAACCGACTAGTTAATACAAAAATCCCACCTCGAAATACTAAAAAAATGATAGTAAGGTGGGATTTTTATATATCTACTTTCTGAATCTTTTCAAATTTTGATTTCGTTCATGCAGATTTCGATGTTCTGATGAACCGATGCTTCTTCACTTAATTACGACCTTCTTGCCACTGACAACGTAGACGCCAGAAGGAAGTTCGTCAAGCGATGATGCTTGCATTCGCATACCATTGAGGTTGTAGATGCCCTTTGAGATGTCGATAGTTTGGTCGGTCTCAATGTTGTCAATGCTGGACGGCTCACCGCCATTCAGTCCGCGAACAAATCCGGCATAAGCATGTTTGCGGTAGTAGTTGAGGTCCCATAAGCCCACGGGCTCGCCACCGCGCCAACCGCTGTTTTCAGGAGAATCTGTGGTACACCACTGACAGATGCCCCACTGCTGTGCAGGTGGGATGAGACGAAAGTATTCCTTGATAATCCACTCATAGAAGTCAGCCATTTTCTTATGCTCGGCTTCAGTCAGCTGATCTGTCTTGACAGAAGAACCCCATCTGTTAGAACCGCGGACATAACCCATATCCAGTTCGCTGACGCGGACAAGTTTACCAGAATTGGCCATGAGCTGGAACATCTTGGTGATGTGGTTTTTGATATTATTCAGGTGAGTTGCGTTTTCAAAGCAGCTGATATGCATCTGAGTGCCGATACCGTCAATATGCGTCACGCCGTCAGCCTCCCACTTCTTAATCCAGTTGATGAGCGACTTCAGTTTTTTGTTGTCATCCCAATCGGACTCAAGGTTGTAGTCGTTGATGAAAAGCACAATGTCTTCAGGACCGTATTGACGGGCCAGACGACAAGCCTGACGCACATATTCAAGGTCGCCCATGTAGTCCTGCCAGTAGAATGCGCTACCACCGACGTCCCATGTGCCACTGTTGTAGCCTTCGGAGTGCTGCAACAGATAGTTACCCTCACCATCATCGCCACCACCCGAGATAGCCTCATTGACGAGGTCCCACGCCTTGACCTTGCCGTTGCATGCTTCCATCATACCCTTGATCCACTTGTCCATAGCCCAGACGAGGGTGTCATGACGCTCCTTCTCGGTCAGAGGAATGGTTTGAGATACATTACCTTCAAAAGTGATGCTTTTGATATACACATCGCCTACATAGTTAGGAACATGCAACAATATGAAACTACTTTCCATAGTAGGCGTGATGTCCACTTCCACATCATTCCACTCTGTGGTGAAATTTATTTTAAAATTAGCGCCATTGCTCCAGTCTCCCAGACGGCCATCCAACCTGCCTGACTTAGAACCCTTGACGGTCATTGTCATCTTGTATGACTTGCCCGTAGTGAGGAGGATGTCAGACATAGGCACGAACTGCACCTGCCAAGGATACGCCTTTGTGGTTTTTACGACAAGACCATTTGTGGCATCAAAACTGATGGTATACCCATACTCAGATTCATTCGCTTTCCAACCAACGGTCTGGTCGGTACAGAAGTTTTTGCTGGCAACCACAGACCATGTTTCCTCGCCTCCTTCAACCGGCTTGTCGGCAAGGAGCTTCAGCAACCAACTTTTTGACTGCTGCGAGTGCCATGCGAGGGTGTGTCCATAGACATTGAGTCCGGCATTGGTGGCAGTGTTCACATAGTTCTTCACGGTGGTGAAGTTCATGTTGCCATTGCCGTCCACACAACTCGCCATCTTCATGGCATTGCCTGCAACCGTCTCTGTAAAGTTCTTGTTGATCAAGTTTTTATACATTGTGTTGCTGAGATACCTGTCAACGGTTGTACCGACACCGAGTTTGAAATTGGGATACTTAGAATAGTCTATGTATTCTTTGAGAGCCTTATACTCGTCCAAGTATCGGTAGTTATCATCGTTAGGCTTGCCCAACTCATAATTCTCTTGTGCCATAGCCGAGATAGAAAAAGCGGCCGTAAGCAGTAATAAGTACAATTTCTTCATAATAATCTTAAATGTATAAAACTGGAGAACTGAAACTATTCATTCATTAGGTTATTTCTTCTCGTATTTGATAATATCTCTTTTCGCAATATAGGAACGCTGAAGACGAATCAGAAAGAAGATGACCAGCACGTCGCTGCTTTCATACATATTCCGATTTATCTGTCTGCAAAAATAGAAGAAAATCCCAACCTGTACAAATCTTGCTGGATAATTTAAGTTAAAACATGCTCCTTTATGGCTCTACATCTATGCAGTTTCAGGAAATGTCAGAAATATTTCATGATTTCGGAGCGTTGAATGGTTCTTAATCTTTTCTATTTTGATTTCATTCAGAAACGTTGTTTCATGCTGAGTGCGGACTAGAATGCGGACTTCTGCTATTTAAGAATGCTTCAATCACTAATTTAGAATACTCTGTGAAAGGTTGGCATTATCATTATCCTATTATGCCAGTCGCATCAGGAAACCGCCAAAACACGGCATTCCTGATGCGACTGATGTGATGTTTGTCCGCCATTTGCCCGCGAGAGGCGGAAAATAGGGATGAGATTGCTTTTGATGGACACTAATTCCTACTGATAAATTGGAATTTATAAGGCATGACCCCCTGAGACCTTTATGACCTGTCCCGTAAGCA
>JAILAI010000240.1 GCA_024681705.1 Prevotella sp. | reverse complement strand
GGGATGGTTCCTCGGCGACGCAGCCTTCGACTTCAGCAATGCCGTGACAGACGACATTGAACTGAAGGCTGTATGGTTTAAGCCACTTCTAGGTAGCGGTACCGAAACCAGTCCCTACATCATCAGCAACGAAGACGATTGGGGAATATTCGTATATATGATCAATACAGAAGGACAGAGCGGCAAGTACTTCCAGTTGGCCAATGACTTCAACGCCACCGTCACCACAATGGTCGGTACCGAAGCCCATCCGTTCAGCGGTACTTTCGACGGCAACAACCGTACGCTTAACGTAAATCTCAGCAGCACTACTACTGCTACTGCCCCCTTCTTGTACATCAGCGGTGCAACCATCAAGGACCTCACCGTGACAGGCACCAGCAACGGCGCACGCCATAGTGCCGGACTGGTGGCCTTCAGCGCAGGCAGCAATAGCGAGCCCAACCTCATCAAGGATTGCATCGTCAGCACCGCCGTCACCACGCCCGACTATGGCGGCGGCATCGTGGGCCATGGCAAAACATCCACTCTGACGCTCGAGCACACGCTCTTCAACGGTTCCATCAGCAGTAGCGGTGGCTTTGTGGGCGGCTTGATGGGCTGGAGCGATGGCAACACGCTCAACATAGACCACTGCCTCTTCGATGGAACTTGTGGAAACCAGCAGAATTTCCACCCCATAGCCTTCTCATATAATGCAAACGGGATGAGCGGAAACACCGAAACGGCCTACTATTATAAGGTGGCTCCTAAGGTCTCCGACAATACGAAAGTCTTCTGCTCGGGCAAACAGGTATATACCATCAACCTTACAGACAACGATATCGAGGCTTCGCCATTGGCCGTTTCCTTCCTCGGGAAGAGTTACTACGAGAGCGGACAGACCATTTCCCTGAATTATACAGGAAATAAAAGGTTTATCGGCTTTACCGTCACGGATGCTGATGGCAACGACGTGGAAGTGACCGAAACCGACGGCACCTTCTCCTTTAACTTACAAGATGATGCCACCGTTACTCTCTCCGGTGTGGTCAACACTTGGAAATCGGGCGCATGCGACCTCACCCTCTACGAGGACGGAATGATGGAAGTAACCGGCAGTGGAGCGATGGCAGATCACACTTATGAAACTCCTTGGATGTATTATACAGATAGAATTAAGACATTAACCATCGCTGATGAAGTGACCAAGATTGGATGTTACGCTTTCCATAATTGTGATTTTTTGGAGAATGTCATACTAACGGAAAACAGTAAACTGAAAACAATAAGCGAACATGCTTTTGGTATAACAAAATCTTTGCCACAGTTCCCCTTCCCTGCAAGTTTGACAGAAATACAAAGTAACGCATTCAGCGAAAGCGGTCTAACAAAGGTCGATTTACAGAAATGCACTCAACTCAAAAAGAATGGTTACTATGCATTCTCCGGATGCGCACAACTGACCACAGTCATCTTGCCGGAAAGTATGATTGATGTCGGAGAATACGCTTTCTATTCCTGTGGCAGTCTGATCTCCGTAACGGTATATAATCCGACACCTGTTTTTATTTATGGAAACGAGTTCCCCAACCGAGCCAATGCGACGCTATATGTACCGGCAGGCAGCAAGGCGGCATACGAGGCTGCTGTTAATTGGAAGGATTTCAAGGAAATCGTGGAAATGGAGGTGCCCAGTATCGCTACGGATTTGAACGAAGAATTAAGAATGAAGAATGAAGAATCCGCTGGTGAGGTGTGGTATGACTTGCAAGGCCGCAAGCTCAACGGTGAACCAACGAAGAAAGGCGCATATATTGTGAATGGAAAGAAAATCATCAGGTGATTTACGATTCCTTCGCCCATCACCTTTTATTAGGTGTTTGTAATCAAATCTATTTTGTAATTGAATAATAAAGTAGATTAAGTTCAATAGTGCAAGTTTGCATCTTGCAAGTGTATTAAGATAGCATAATCATTATCCTATGATGCCAGTCGCACCAGGAAACCGCTGAAATACGGCATTCCTGATGCGACTGTTGTTTTCCCGCCATTTGCCCATGGAAGGAGGAAAAGTGGGTCACGCGCTCCAGTCGTAGGCTCTTAGGAAAGATCCTCCTTGTGAAGGTGTAGAATCCTACAGTCTTATGATTAGGGGTATTCTCTTGCTCTATTATTTCTTTTGTAAGTGACACCGTTTGTTTTTATCTGAAACTACTATTTGAAAACTGAAAACAATCGGTTTTTAGGCAGTTTTGTACCGCCATTGTATCTCAGAATTGTTAAATGCCTGTGACTCAGCAGCGGTTAATAATTCAAGGCAGATGCAGCCATTGTACATGGCTACATGCCCCCACGATGTAAAATCTTGTTCCCCTTTCTCTAAGATGGGCGTTCAAAGACTACCACATCGCCGGTTTGTGGATGATAGCCTTCTTTGCCGATATCTTCAAATTGCACCATGGGCATAATTTAGCGATACTACTGGGCAGGCAAGATGATTGCCGGACAACCTCCAGCTTGCAAAGCTTCAAATGTGTAGGTTTGCGACCAGATGGCGAAGACAGACAATAAAATCAGAGCGATTACAAGTAACCGTCGACGGATTGTTGCGGTTGTTAGTCTGATTACTTTTTTCATCATTGACCCTCCAAGATATCACTTGGTGCTACAAAAAGGGAATTTTTGCTGATACCTCTTTTCTTCAAAATTCCCGAAAGTCCAAACGTTCTGTATTTAGACATTGGTTTCGGTTTGCATAGCTCTTTTCCAAATTGTTGCTTGTAGATGACCCATACCAGTTCGGAGCAATAATAGCGGTTGTGGTTCCAACTGAACTTTGAGTCATAGGGAATGCCTAGATATTGCTTGTAATTGATCTTGATGGGTTTGTTGAAAACCCTTCGCGTGCAATTCATTCCCCATCTTCCTTTTTTGAGGAATGTGTGCAAAGGAGTAAGCTTTACCACATTTGATGCCTCGAGGACGTAGGGCTTACCCTCCTTATACACGACGATGCCGCAATGGCTCCATATAGAAGATGTGGCATACTGAATATATTTAGATTGTGCGGACTTCGACACAATGAATACCACATCGCCTTCCTTGTACTCTGCCGGGCTACCTGCAAAGGTAGATAAACTCATCACTCCTAGAAGGAGAATCAACAACATTTTTTTCATATCGTTATTTTTTCGGTTAATGATTTATTTTTTCATGGGCAAAGTTAGTGGGTTCTTCGCGGTTGGCAAAAGAAAAAGGAGTCCGTTGTACGAACTCCTCGATTTGATGTATGAATAGTATTTTATGTGCGTTCGGCTAATACACGATGACATTTGTTTTATCAAGTAAAGACCTACCATCATAACCCTTAAACACACTCATTTGTAACTCTCCTCTTGATCGTGTTGTTACCCCACCCCTGCCCCTCCCCTAAAATTAGGGGCGGGGAGTAAATGAAGAGTT
>JAILAI010000199.1 GCA_024681705.1 Prevotella sp. | reverse complement strand
GACGACCTGACCGACGGCTCTGACGGCACCATCAACGAAGAGGAAGGCGGCACAGGCCAGCCTTGGGACAACCAGTTCTTCATCGTAGCCAACCGCACACTTGATGCTGGTGAGGAGACTGTCATCGCATTCGACTATGTTGGTTCTGTTGAGGCAAAAACCACTACTCAGTGCCACGGTGCACCGGGTGCCTACATCCACTGGGGCGCTATCGGCGATGTTAACTTCACACCCGAGGAGCAGCACTTCGAGATGACATTCACCATTCCTAACGAGTGCGCTGGAAAGGACATGAAGTCTATCGCATTCAACATGGCTGAGATCAGGGGTGCTTGCGACTACACCATCAAGAACATTGTGTGGAAACTGGCCGACAATACCGAGTCGCTCATCAACCAGACGGGTTCTGAGAACTTCTACGTGAAGGAAGGTGCCGGCACCGAACCACACGTGTTCACCGACGGCACTGGCATCAGCAACATCGTTGCGAACAGCACAACCTCTTCTGCCATCTACAACCTCGCTGGTCAGCGCGTTTCTGAGCAGTACAAGGGCATCGTAGTGAAGAACGGCAAGAAGGTCGTGAAGAAGTAAACAATGAGTCAGAGAATCCCGCACACACACATTTCCGAAACTTACGTGTGCGGGAATCTCGACGACCGCAACCGGTCTTACCGACTATCAGTCGAATAACATTAAACCATCAGGAGGATCCGGTCTTTTTCATAAGTCCGGATTCCTCTTTTAAAACCCCTTTCATCTTCCTTTGCAGCATATAAACAATTTCTATACGATGAGAAAAACCATTACTTTTATATTGGCACTGACGGCCTTCACCGCCGTCCTTGCAAGACCCAAAGTGACTATCACCATTAGCAGTAACCGCCTTCAGACGATAACAGGATTTGGAGCAGCCAGCTGCTACGGAGCGATGGAACCATACGCTAACGATACCCAACCTGTAAAACTACTCTATGGAGACGAATCCGCTATTGGACTTAACATCATGCGCATGGAGATTTCACCAAACTTCGAGGGCGACGTCAAAGTTGCAGAGTGGAACAACTGGGACACGCCCTACGACTGGAACGGCTCATTGCCTTCGGCTAAGATTGTGAAGGAGCGGGGTGGCATCGTCTTCGGAACACCTTGGTCACCACCAGGAGCCTACAAGACCAACGGTACGGCTCAGGGCGGCAACTCCGACGATCAGGGCAACCAGCGGGGACGCCTGCGCGACGACTGCTACGACAAGTTCTTCCCCTGGCTAAACACCTTCCTCGAGTGGATGCACAATCATGGCGTCGATGTGGATGCCGTATCCGTGCAAAACGAACCCGACTGGTGGGTCAGCTATTCGGGTTGTCTCTACACGCCCGAAGAGCAACTAAAACTTGTAAAGAACTACGCCCACATGCTGGATAGGGAAACCTATAAGGGCGTGCGACTGATCAGCGCTGAGCCCTTGGGCTTCGACCCCAACTACTCCAACATGCTGCTCAACGACCCCACCGCCCGCAACCAGGTCGACATCATCGCGGGACACATCTACGGTCATCCGCCACTTGCCAACTTGAAGAATGCAGCCCAACTGGCCAAACAATACGGTAAAGAGGTGTGGATGACGGAGCACTCTGTATCCGACAACATTCAAGATCGTCTACCCAACTGGGACGAGCAGCTGGAGTTCGCACGGGAGGTCAACGAATGTATTCAGGCAGGGTGCACAGGCTACATCTATTGGTACATGCGGGCCCACTGGGCATTCGTCAGCACAGGCGAGACGAAATATGGCGACCAAAACAAGACGAAGAACAAGTTGCTTCCTCGCGCCTACGTCATGTCGCATTTCGCCAAGCACCTCACCCACTCTACTCTACTCGAGTCCACATGCAGCTTCGACCTCATCACCAACGCCGCCATCGAGACCTCTGCCTTCATTAAAGGCGACTCGCTCATCGTCACGGCCATCAACAACACCACGTCCGACCGGGACTTCATCATCAAGCTGCCCTGCAACGTGAAAAGCGGAGAGATGTTGCTCTCGTGGGGCAACAATGCAGATGAGCTCTGTCAGAAATATCCAATCGAGGAGATTGTCGAACCTACGAACAAACCCACCGTTGAGTTGCCGGCAAAAAGCCTAGCCACGTACATCTTCTGCATCAACAACGACGGCACCGCCATCAGCGAACTGACGCCAACATACCATAAAGGCGCCACGACCTGGTACGATTTGCAAGGACGCCAGCTGGCCAAACCACATGGTCTCTGCATCGAACGCACCGCCGATGGCACCGCCAGAAAGGTGCTGGTAGAATAACACGACATATCATTCAAACCAAAAAGTTTCCTTTACGATCAGGATAACAAACGCGAAGAGAGGATGGGCCAGCTGGCACATCCTCTTCTTTTGGGGATAACAAACGAAGGTATGTAAGCTATTGGGATAAGCCCTGTGAAATCCCACAAAAGCCCAATCACCACTATTTCTAGAGTCTCTAGATGATCTAGAATCACTAGACAATCTAGAGACTCTAGTATCTCCTCCGGAACCAGTTTAAGCATTACGGCACGCATGATTCAACGGGGAATACCGCTGATGAAACAATAGGCAAAAAATCTGATAACGACAACAAAGAAAATAAATACCCGGATTCGTTGGCACAATGAAAAAAAACGTATCTTTGTAGCGTAATTTTCAATGACACTAACGAACCAAGTGTGGACACTTCAGCAATGAAAAAATCTAAGAAAAAAACCTCCGACAACTCTGTCCTTGAATGGTGCCTAGCGCACGCTACGCCGATAGTATGGCTGACGGCTCTTATAGTCGTGGCTGCACTGCTGCTGGTCTACGAGTACCACGTGCTATGGAAGATACAGGAACAGAATCTGTTTCTGGACACATCACTCTTCTTCCGCCAACAAATGGTGGCTCCAGGAGGCCTGCTGACATACGTGGGCAGCTTCCTTACGCAACTGCTCTACTACCCCGTGCTGGGCGTAGCGGTGTTGTGCCTATGGTGGGGACTGCTGATGGAACTGATGCGGCGAACATTCCGTGTGAGCAACCCTTGGTCGGTGCTGCTCCTCGTGCCGGTGGCCCTGCTACTGATAGCGAACGTTGACATGGGCTACTGGATATACCCCATAAAGCTGAGAGGTTGGTATTTCGACGCTACGGTGGGGTTGACAGCTATTGTGACCCTCCTCTGGGCCTACCGTGCGCTATCGACCCGCAGACTATGGCGAAGGGTGCTGCTCGTGCTGACGGCATTGGTTGGCTATCCACTAATGGGCACCTACGCATTGGCGGCCGTGGTGCTGATGGCCCTCTGGTGCTGGCGACTGGATGGCGAACGCTGGCAGGCCCTGACCGATAGCCTTGTGGCTCTCGTCGCGGTGGTGGGTGTGCCCCTACTGAGCTATCGGTATGTGTATTACCAGACGAACATGGTGAACTTATGGTGGACGGGGCTGCCCGTGTTCAAGATACTCGAGGAATACGACGAGTTCTACGCGCCCTACGCCCTGTTGGCCGCCTGTCTTCTGGTGCTCGTGCTGGGCCGATGGAAGACGGAAAATACACGGCCGAAAAAGGCGAAGCGCTGGTGGCGGGCACTTGTTGTCGTGTTCGTTCTGGCGGCAACGGTCTGGGGCGTACGCACCGCATGGATGACCGATGAGAACTTCCACCGCGAGGTGGCTATGGAACACTTCGTGGAGCAGACCCGATGGGATGACGTACTGAAAGAAGCTGCCAAGCAAAAGGACATTCCGACACGTGCGGTGGTGATGATGAGAAACCTAGCCCTGTCGCGACTGGGCCTCCAGAGTACGCAGATGTACGTCTACCGCAACGGCTCGAAGAAGCCCGCATCGCCATTCCCCCTACAGGCATCGATGCTCGTCGGTAGCATGATTTACTACCACTACGGCATGATGAACGATTGTCACCACATGTGCATAGAGGCTGGTGTAGAGTTCGGCTGGCGCGTGGAGCACTTGAAATATATGGCCCGCAGCGCACTGATGAGCAACGAGGTGAACGCGATGTACAAACACACGCAGCTACTGAAGCACACGCTTTTTCACGGTCAGTGGGCAACCGAACTGGAGCGTCTGCAACAACAACCCGCCCTGAAGAGCGAGAATAGCGAGACGGCACCCATCATGCACATGCTAAAATACCCCGACATGGTGGGTTCGGACCACGGGTATACGGAGAAATACGTGATGAACCACCTTGCGAAGATGGACGGCGACGACCCCTACTTCCAGGAGCAGTGCCTGCTGGCAACGCTATGGACCAAGAACAGCCGCCTCTTTTGGCCGCGATTCGCCACCTACCTGAAATTGCACCCCGGCGAACCCATACCCCACTACTATCTGGAGGCCGCCTACCTGTTCACCACCACCGAGCAGGCCGCACCCTTCGAAGTGCCGGTGGACGAGGGTATCAAAAAGACCTACGACAAGTTCATGGAACAGCTACCCCAATACGACGGAATCGACATCGAACAAGTACGTTCAGCCTTGTACCCAATGTATGGCGACACCTACTTCTTTGAGTATTTCCTGACGGACGATCTGATTTACCTGTAATATCCTTTTTGAAATTTGAAAGATCTATGATAAGAAAGACAGCTAAGATATTATTGCTTTTGTCGGCCGTTGCGATGATGACGGCATGCGGACCTCAGGTGCCGCAGGACTACACTAGTTCGGACAAACAGCCCGACATATACCCTGACTACAAGGACGTGACGGTGCCACTGAATATGGCTCCGCTGACGTTCGAGATGGAGCACGAGGCCGAACAAATGGTGGCCCACTTCAGCGCTGGCGGCGAGGAACTGACGTGCGGAGGCGAGAAGATACAGCCCTCACACGACGACTGGCAACGATTGGTTCAAGAGGCGATGGAAGGGAGCATCAACGTGGAGGTGTATGCCCGTTACGATGGCCAATGGACAAAATATAAGCCATTCAACGTCTACGTGTCGAAGGACAGCATCGACAGCTACCTGAGTTTCCGATTGATATACCCGTCGTACGTGAGCTACGAGGAGCTGACCATCAGTCAGCGATGCCTGGAGGACTACGACGAGAGCGTAATCTACGACAACATCCTCTGTAGCGAGGAGGGTGAAGGAAAAGGCCAGTGCATCAACTGCCACAACTACCAACAATATGACCCACGACGCATGCAGTTCCACGCCCGCCAGAACATGGGCGGAACGGTGATAGCCTACGACGGGCAGATGCGGAAAATCAACATGAAGAACGACTCCATCCTCTCGGCCGGTGTCTATCCCGCCTGGCACCCATGGCTGAAGCTGATTGTCTACTCGACGAACAAGACGAGCCAGACGTTCCAGGTGACGGACCCGAACAAGATTGAGGTATTCGACTCGGAGAGCGACATGATAGCCTACGATGTGGAGCTCAACGAAGTGACGAACATCGAAAACGACCCGACGGAGCTCGAGGTGTTCCCCTGCTGGTCGCCCGACGGACGCACGCTCTACTACTGCAGTGCTCACTTTGAATATGGCGACACAACGAATCACGAGAAGGAAGTCATCAAACGCCGACGCGAGGTGAAATACAACATCTACCGCAAGTCGTTCGACCCAGAGACAATGACGTTCGGCGAACGCGTATTGGTATTCGATGCCGCTGGTCTGGACATGAGCGCCACGTTGCCCAGAGTGTCGCCTGACGGTCGCTGGCTAGTGTTCACGATGGGCAAATATGGGGTGTTCCACATCTGGCACCGTGACGGCGACCTTTGGGCCATCGACCTGAAGACGAACACGCCCCGCAAGCTGGACAAAATCAACTCCAAGGACACCGAGAGCTACCACTCATGGTCGAGCAACGGACGCTGGATGGTGTTCAGCAGCAGACGCTACGACGGCGAGTACACACGACCTTTCTTCGCCCACATGGACAAGAACGGCAACTGGTCGAAACCCTTCGAACTGCCTTGTGCCGACCCCGACCATCATCGTCAGTTCATGAAGTGCTACAATGTGCCCGAGTTCATGAGAGGCAAGGTGACAATAGAGCCGCGTGAGTTTGCGGATGTGCTGAAGGGAGAGGCGACGCCCGTGAAGTACGTGCCCCACCTGAACCATTAGGTTTTTAAACGAGAAATGGAATTATTAATAAAAACAAAAGGAAAAAGATGAACAATACGTATCGGAAACTACTTTTCGCATTGCTGGCATCGGTAGCATGCCTTCATGTGGCCAACGCTCAGCTGCCCAATGAGAAATTCGGCAAGCCCTCGAATCTGGAATGGGACTACATCGGATGGGGCAACGCCATCGATGCCGACGCCATCATTCTATGCAAGACGATGAAGGCCACGTACGAGCTCTCGGATCAGGTGTTCAGCAACAACCTGTCTTCCGACATCGGCTTCGACGACCTTCAGGATTTTGGCAAGAACCAGATTGACGAGAGCAACACGCTGGTGAAATATGAATTCAGACTCCGCACGAAGATTCTGAAGGCAGAGGGAGCCAGACACGCCAATATCGACATTACGTACTTCAATAACGAGAGCGGTGCGAAAATCGTTGCCGACGAATTGTCGGACCTAAAGATAAGGGTGTTCAGCAAGAACGCGAAGGGGAAGGTGGAGAAAAGAAATGTCGACACCGGTTCGTTTGCGACCGAACGCATCGACGACAACTTTGTAGTGATGCATGTGGTGGTGCCCGACGTAGAGGCCGGAAGCATCATCGAATACCAATACAACATCACCAGTCCCCGACCCGCCTACATCTACGACTGGGTGTTTCAGGAGTGCATACCCACCGTACGCTCAAAATGCGACATCGAGATTCCCGCCTTTCTCCAGTTCAACATGAACGTGCCCATCAACAAACTCATCAAGTCGAGCGTGGAAGTTGGACACCTGGCATACGATACCAACAGAACCGACATGAAAAGAGGTAAGACGTGCGTCACCAACCATTATAAAATCGTAGGCGACTACATTCTTCCCGAAGGTTTTGCGCTGAAGCGCAATCAAGGCTCTGCTGGCGGTGATGCGACAGAGCAGGAGATTGCCATCTTCACCAGCCAGATCAATATGCCCAACGTCACCATTCCGGTAGCAATGCCTCAGGGACACACTCATCTGAAAGTCAGATAGCAATCAACTGGTCGAGAAGGTTCTTTGATGTCCACCAGAACCTTCAAGCGGCTACGCGAAGAAGCCTCTGCCGAATTTCCATGCGGCCTCAATGGTGTAGAACGTCATCAGCAGACTCGCGATGAGTTTTAGCCCCGTGCCCAAGAGGAACGAGATGAACGACATCAAGGCTACTTTTGTAGCATGCGGAAGGTCGGAATTATGACTTATCTCGCCCAAGAAGGCACCCACCAGAGGGCCTAAGATGAGTCCGTAAGGCATGAAGAACAAACCGGCAATGATGCCGATGGTGGAGCCCCACATGGCCCGCTTGGAACCGCCACCCATCTTCGTAAGTAGAATGGGTGCCACGTAGTCGAGGACGGTAACCAAAACCGTCAGTGCCAGCATCCATAGAACAAGTTCAAGGGAGAGCTGTCCGGGACAGGTGAAATAGGCCGTCACGAGCGACGCAAAGCACAACGGCGGACCGGGCATATTGGGTACCACAGCTCCGACGATGCCAAGCAACGCCACGATGATGGCTATAAGAATGATAATGATTATGATTACGGTCATCATAGTTCTGTCTCTTTTTTTAACTCGCTTTATTTTTGATTCACGATGTCGTTGGCCAGCATCTCAGGTCGAAGGCTACGACTCATCGACAAGTACGGCAGATGTGACTTGTGACATGTGACGTTTAAGGTGGTCGCTTACCAACGGAATCACCATTTACTTCCCCTGTGTGAACAATAGGTAAAAGAAGAAGCCAACCAGCATCAGACAGCCTATCCCACCTAAAACATAAGGGCCTTTCTTGGGTGTATCGTTGTTTCTGTCATGATATGCCCAAACCAGACTTATGAAATTCAAAGTTGTTTGAAGTACAAACCAGATAATAATGAATGGTTTCATGCCTTTTTTGCTCAATTATGATTTACCGACCTGTCGATATATGGTTTCTAATTGTTTTTCCTTCTCGATAGGCGGAAGCCTACCATAAAGTATTCAAGATAAAGCTATCTGCCTTCACGAAGAACAAAGATTACTTCGGTCCAAACAAGTTCAGCAACGAGCATTTTGCCTCCTATATGGTTTCCTTCCACTCGTCCTTCGTAATACTGCTGACATGTCCTTTCCGCTTCTCATGCATCAGAGGCACGTCTAAGTTGTCTGAAGTCCTTTGGTATATGAACCCGCACTTCTCCTGAACACGCTTAGAACGGTTGTTGCCGTCATAATAACCGCACCACACTTTCGTCATCCCACAATTCTCGAAGGCATGACGAATCATCGTTTTCGCGGCCTCTGTCGCCAAGCCCTGCCCCCAATAGGGCACACCCACCCAATAGCCTAGTTCACACTCGTCGGCCCTTTCGGTCATGTCTGTTGCATCCCCCATTTTCAGGCCGATGCAACCTATGGGAAGACCTGTTTCCTTGCTGACGATGGCATAGGTCTCTGGGACCGAGAACACCGTGCGGATGATGGTAAGACTCTCTTCCACACTTTGGTGAGGCGGCCATCCGGCAATGGGTCCCACTTGCGGATCTTGGGCATACTTATAGAGCTCTTCGGCGTCGCTCTCAAGCCAAGGTCTCAGTATAAGTCTTTCGGTTTCAATTTCCATCTATTTCAAAACACCGATTGATTTGTCTGCAAAAATAGACGATAATCTCTACTTATGCAAATCTTCGGGGATAAAAATCGTTAAGGACGCGAATTGTGGACAATTTCGTCTTCGTTGGGACAATGTCCTATTGTCTCGAACCTTTTTTCATCTTATCGCGATTCGCACCTACAACATCGATGGTATTCCAGCTGACGAGATTCAAGTTTTACGCACGCACCGATAACATTTGTTTACAATTCATGTGGGTAGTTTTAACACGGAGATTTAAAAATTTTCAATTGCAAAGTCCGAAGCGCCTAAATAAGCCAGCCATGAGGCATTAGCATAACGCATTGACTGTCAAACGATTACAAAACCACCGACAAAATTTCAGAATAAAAATACCGTAATTATGCAAGAAAACCCGAAAAAACGGGTACCAAAAGCGGCAGTTTCGATGAGCAAAAGCGGCAGTTTCGGTCATCAAAAGCGCCAATTTCGATGATCAAAACTGCCGCTTTTGCTCAACCGACTTTTCGACTGCTATCTCGACATTGCAAAAAGGGGATAGATATGTG
>JAILAI010000167.1 GCA_024681705.1 Prevotella sp. | reverse complement strand
GGCGGGGCAGGGGTGGGGTTAATTCCCCGACCAAGAGGATGCGCCAAACTAATTAACGACTCATCACTCGAACATATTTTTAAGCGGACACCAATAAACAGATTTTTACGATTCATGTGGGTAGTTTTTAACATTATAATTCGAAAATTCTGAACTTCAAAGTCCGAAGGCCCAAAATATGCGATTCTCAGCGATTAGCCGTAATGTGTTGATTGTCAGTTTGTTGCAAATTTGCCGAAAAATTTTTGATCCAAAATTTCACGTTCGTTAACGAAAAAATCTAGATTTTTCTCATCAAAAGCGGCAGTTTCGATGAGCAAAAGCGGCAGTTTCGGTCATCAAAAGCGCCAATTTCGATGATCAAAAGCGGCAGTTTTGCTCAACCGACTTTTCGATTGTAATCTCCGAGATAGCAAAAAGGGGGTAGACATGTGGGTAGTTTTACTCAATAATTTTGGTCGATTTTGAGGGCGTTTTTTAACAGTTCTTTCGCCTTTATTTGTTAAAGGATGCAAACCACCACGCTAGAACAGATGGATGGAAGCGGTAATGGCAACAATGATTACGATGAGAGTTTTTGAGTTTTTCGACGATGGATTCGGGATTTTTCGTCAATATGAAGTGGTACTCGGATTGTTTTTGGGGGACTTCTGATTCAAAAAAGCAAGAAAGAGAGAACAATTTATGATTGGAGAATACCGCTTTCTGGTTCACGAATGCAATGGGATGCAAAAGCTATCGTATTCTGAAAAGTGAGCGAGGGACGCGTGGAGAAGCAGCCGAAAAAGGATGTCGCGAGGATTGTTTTAGATTGATTTATCGTAAATCTTTCGTGTTCGCGCGAACATTTCTTTGCTTTACGCGTGCGGTTTCAATTTTTATGCGTAACTTTGCAGCCCGATTTACATTGCAATCACACGAAAGAAAAAAACGAGATGAATAATCCAACAGCACGGACTTTTATACTGGTGGCGTCGATCGTCATCATTTTGCTGTTTATGCATCTGCTTCCCACCATCACGGTGGCGGGTACCGAGATGCGTCCAGTTAATATTCTGAGCGACGTGATTCCCGAGGTTGGCGAGAAGTCTGCCGAAGAGAAACCCGCTGAGAAACCGCAATCGATGCTGGCTAAACTGAAGGCTGAGGAGAAGGCAGAAGAGAATCCCGACGGACTGACCGACGAGGAAGTGGCCGAGCAACAGCGCAGAGCGTCGCGCCCTGTTCCGAAGGGGCTGACCCCGATTGTCGATTACGGCAACAATGCGCCGGGAGGCATGGAGAGTTTCTACAAGGCGTTGCGCAATCGCAATTCTATGCACCGTCCGGTGAGAATCGCATATTATGGCGACTCGTTCATCGAGTCGGACATCCTGACTTGTGAGTTGCGCGAACTGCTTCAGGCCAAGCTCGGCGGCAGTGGTGCCGGATGGATTGACTGCGGACGCACCACCAATAGCGGCCGTCCGACGATTAAGGTGCAGACCAGCGGCTTCACATCGCACTCGGTGATGGAGCGCAAGTCGTTCACCTCGGCCCTACAGGGTCTCTCGCAACGCTATTTCACGTTGTCAGGTCCTGCCTCGCTCACCCTCACTGGCACAACCTGGAAAGCCCACAACGCCAACTGGTCTCGTGCGGCCCTCTATTTCAAGACCAATGGCGGGCTTACCATCAAGGGCATGCCCAACGGACAGGGTGGCGAAACGTTCCAGCCGCAGGCCAGCGACGAGGTGCAGATGGCCAGCGTGAGCGCACAGATGAATAGCGTGAAATGGAGCATCACCGGCGGCGGTAGCGGAGACAATTTCTATTGTGCTGTGGTGGAAGGTCTGAAAGGCGTCACCGTAGACAATCTCGCCATGCGCGGTTGCTCGGGTCTGACGTTGGCCAACATCCCCGAAGCTACTCTGAAGAGCTTCGCCAAAGCCCGTCCCTACGACCTCATCGTGATACAGTTCGGACTGAATGCCGCTGGTCCTAGCAGCACCGACAAGTCGTGCAACCACTACAAAGGCCAGATGGCCAAGATGATTCAGCTGTTCAAGCGCTGCTTCCCTGGCACGAGCATCCTCGTGGTGGGCGTTCCCGATCGCGGACAACGGGCAGCAGGCGGTGTGCAGACCATGAAGGGCATCGAGCTGTTGCTGAGCTATCAGCAGAAGCTGGCGCAGGAAGAGAAGGTGGGATTCTTCAGCATGTTCGACGCTATGGGCGGTCGCGGCAGCATGGGAACGTTCGTGAAGAACGGATGGGCTGGCAAGGACTATACTCATATCAACATGAAAGGTGGAAACTTTCTGGGCAAGAAACTCTACGACGCCATTATCTTCGGTGCCGACCTCTAAGCCCAGAGTGATGTAAACAATTGAAGGTGAAAAGATTAACAATGGGAAAAGGAATGCCGCAACGAGCCTGCAGCACACCGACAACCGCGTGGAGCGGTGACCCATTCTCGACAAAGAAATGACGATTCAGCAATTATTTGATACGTTCAGTGTAGACGGACTGATGAAAGTCCTCACCTACGACCCCGAGCAGCCGCTGATATTCAGCAGCGGTCTTTTCCTATTCATGTTCCTGGGGTTCACCTTCGTCTACATGCTGTTGCGACGCCAGCAGACGGCGCGCCTCCTGTTCGTCACCCTGTTCTCCTACTACTTCTACTACAAGAGCAGTGGATTCTACTTCTTCCTGCTGGCCATTGTCACCCTGAGCGACTGGCTCATAGGTGGGCAGATTGGCCGTTTGGTCAACCAAAACATACCGCTGGGCGACGACGGGAAGCCAGCCGACGACTACACCGCCTACGAACAGGCATCGCGACAGCGCAAGGCCAAATGGCTGGTGGCGCTCAGCGTCGTCATCGACCTTTCGCTGCTGGGCTATTTCAAATATACGAACTTCTTCTTCGGAAGCATCGCCCAGATTCTTGGAAACAACTTCCAGCCTTGGGACATCTTCCTGCCCGTGGGCATCAGCTTCTTCACGTTCCAGAGCCTGAGCTACACCATCGACATCTACCGTCGTCAGGTGCAGCCGCTCAACTCGCTGCTCGACTACGCCTTCTTCGTGTCGTTCTTCCCGCAACTGGTGGCCGGACCTATCGTGAAGGCGCGCGACTTCGTGCCACAGATTAGGAAACCCCTTGTGGTGACGCGCCGCATGTTTGCCATGGGTGTCTATCTCATCGTGATCGGACTGTTCAAGAAAGCCGTCATCTCCGACTATATCAGCATCAACTTCGTGGAGCGTATATTCGAGTCGCCCGACATGTTTTCAGGCATCGAGGTGCTACTTGGGCTCTATGGATACTCCATGCAGATCTACTGCGACTTCTCTGGCTACAGCGATATGGCCATCGGCATTGCGCTGTTGCTGGGCTATAGGTTCCCCATGAACTTCAACGCGCCCTACAAGAGCACCAGCATCACCGACTTCTGGCGTCGCTGGCACATCTCGCTCTCCACGTGGCTGCGCACCTATATCTACATCTCGTTGGGCGGCAACCGATGCAGTCGTCTGCGGCAGTACTGGAATCTGTTCCTCACCATGCTGCTTGGCGGTCTGTGGCACGGCGCCTCGTTCAACTTCGTGGTGTGGGGAGCCGTTCAGGGAGCAGGTCTCTGCGCCCATAAGTTCTTCTCGCAGGTGGTGCTCGGACGCCCGAAGAACTACGAGAGTCGGGGCATTATGCGTGTGCTCGCCATCTTCGTGACGTTCCATTTCGTCACGGCGGGCTGGATACTCTTCCGCGCCGCCGACACCGATGTGTCGATGTCACTGCTCACACAGCTGTTCACCAATTTCCATCTCGAGTTGCTTCCCGACGTGCTGGCCGGCTATCCCTGGGTGTTCGCGCTGATGCTCTTCGGCTTTGTCAGCCATTACATGCCCGACACATGGCAACGTCGGTTGGTGGCTCGCCTGTCGATGACCAACGTTTTCGTCTGCGCAGTGCTTATCACAGCCGTCATCTACATCGTCATTCAGGTGAAGTCGAGCGACATACAACCCTTCATCTACTTCCAGTTCTGAGCGAAGAGCCGTTGCCACAATGCAAATAAGCAGAGGCATCGTTCCGCTTTCTCGATAATTATTCGTAACTTTGCACCGAACCATTTCAGAAATATCATAAGAAGAATATGAACATAGAACAACAAATCGTGCGGGCCGCTCAGTCGGCCGTCAAGGAGTTATACGGGCAAGACGTGCCCGAGAAGATGCTACAATTGCAGAAGACCAAGGCCGGATACGAGGGCAACCTCACACTCGTGGTGTTCCCGCTGCTGAAGATGTCGCGCAAGAAGCCCGACCAGACTGCTCTGGAGCTGGGCCAGTGGGTCAAGGACAACTGTAACGTGGTGGCCGACTTCAACGCCGTGGGCGGATTCCTCAACCTCGTCATCTCGTCGGAGGCATGGATCCAGTTGCTCCTCGACATCGATGCCGACGCCGACTTTGGCACCAAGAAAGCCAGCGACGACAGCCCGCTCGTGATGATTGAATACTCATCGCCCAACACCAACAAGCCTCTGCATCTGGGCCATGTCAGGAACAACCTGCTGGGCTGGAGCCTCGCTCAGATCATGGCCGCCAACGGTAACCGCGTGGTGAAGACCAACATCGTGAACGATCGCGGCATCCACATCTGCAAATCGATGCTCGCATGGCAGAAATGGGGCAACGGCGAAACGCCTGAGTCGAGCGGCAAGAAGGGCGATCACCTCATCGGTGACTACTACGTGCTCTTCGACAAGCACTACCGCGAGGAGATCAAAGAACTCATGGCCGGTGGCATGGACGAGGAGAAAGCCAAGCAGGAGGCACCGCTCATCAAGGAGGCCCACGCCATGCTCGTGAAGTGGGAACAGAACGATCCCGAAGTGCGCGCATTGTGGGAGAAGATGAACAACTGGGTATATGCCGGCTTCGACCAGACCTATAAGGCACTGGGCGTGGGCTTCGACAAGATATATTACGAGAGTCAGACCTACCTGAAAGGCAAGGCCAAGGTTGAACAAGGGCTGGAAAAGGGTCTCTTCGAGCGCCACGACGACAACTCCGTGTGGGCCGATCTGACCAACGAAGGTCTCGACCAGAAGCTGCTTCTGCGTAGTGATGGCACCAGCGTCTACATGACACAGGACATCGGCACCGCCGAGATGCGCTACGAAGACTACCCCATCGACAAGATGATCTA
>JAILAI010000075.1 GCA_024681705.1 Prevotella sp. | reverse complement strand
AAGGGCACAACCGGACGAAAACCAGACGTCAGCGCCCTCATCACCTCTTCAATGGATGACAGATCCTTGCTGGCAATGCCATAAGTCAACGAACAAACCGTAACGATAAAGGCGATTGCTGGAACGATGGAACGACTGAATGGGCTTGGGAACAACGTTCCCGTACTGCTCAGAAGAACAGCATGAGAAACGAGTGTGAGTAGCGACAGAAGGATGACGAAAACAATCAGTTCAATCAGGACTATCATAAGCGAATAACGCTGACGCAAGATGAGCGAACGCCTTCGTCCAAGAACCGCCGACAATCCAGAACCTTTGTATGCTCCCCAGGCTATTGAAAGCAGAACCATCCAGACGAGATAGGGAGACGCAACATGATCGACGAAATGGTCGAAAAACCATCTGATGCCCTCGCTACTGAGCAAGGAACGCACAGAAGCACCCGCTACGGAAGAACTGACAATCCACGAGACGAGCACCACTAATACCTGTGCAATGATCAAGACCAATGCACAGATACCTGTCCACCTATACAATCTGTTCCTATCTGGTTCCACTAATCTTCGTCAGGTTGTAAATTGTCAATATCAATGATTCGCAATTCGCACGCTCTTACGACCAAACGTGTAGCGTTGATGCCTACTCCACCGTTGCCATCGGGGAAGAGTTTCTGAATCAGTTCGTTCTGACGCTTCTCCAAACTTTTAACGCCGAAAGGCATTCCGCGCAGATTTGTTATCTGCTCCTTCGTATAACCCAAGGCGAGATGACGAAGGAAACGCTCGTCGTATTCGTCAATCTCATAGCTCACCAGCGCTTCCTGACGCATCAACTGACTATTGACACTATATTTGAAGCGCTCGATAATCTTTTCGAGAATCGGTTGGTTGAATACCATTTTCTTTCCAGACATCACGCTAGCCACATCGCCACGAGTAAGCAGTTCGCCACTCTTCAGGCAGATGCCGTCGCAACCAGCATCCAGGACGTCGACCCATAGCTTTTCGTTTAGGATTTCTCCGGTGAATATCAACACCTTGATGGCCGGATAGGCTTCCTTGGTGTGACGACAGATTTCCACACCTACCGTCGTCGAACCTCCCAAGCCCAAATCGAGCAACACCAGATCGGGCTTGTTTCCCTTGATGAGCCGCCAGTAGGCGGTTTCATTCTCTGCGGTGCCAATGATTTCGGCTTCTGGAATGTCGTTACGGAAAATGCCTTCGGTGCCTTTCAGTTCCAAAGGAACATCTTCGACGATGATTACTTTAAAGTTTTCCATATCTGCTTTATTTCAATTATTACTTTACGTTTTTATATTCACTTATGCGTTAGAACGGGCAAGCGTAATGGTGAAACATGTGCCCCCAGTTTCAATAGGAGCAGAAACGATGCCACATCCTCGATGATTGGTATATTCGCTATTTTCCCTGACAATTTGTCTGCATATCAAGAACGGAATGTTCTGCGTTGAAGGGACAAAGAACTCACGATGCCTTAGTTTTGGCATAAGCACATCGAACATCACATAATGCTCGTCCTTGTTAGTAGCCTTCACCTGAAGGGTCTTTTCTCCCGACTGCTTCTGAAGAATCTCGAAAAGATACTTGATCATCGCCTCTTCTCCAACAATATGGCCTCCATGAATGGTCATCGGTCTGCATTCGTGTTTGATGCTATCAACTTGACGCATCGCCTGAGCCGACAACAACGAATAGAGTTCCTTGTAGTACATGACGAGTTCATCGATGGCCACTACCTCCTGCTGACTTGTGGTTGAGGAACCTGTCACCTCATCGACAAGCTGACGAATGCGGCTAGGATAATACATGGTCTCATGCTTCAAGGTGCTGAGACAATTATCCAGAACGTTGTTGCTCACATAGAGTTTCTGGTCTTCATATTCCGAACGTCGGCACTCGTCTTGAGCCAGTTCTATGCTCAATCGCTGGTTTTTCTTGTTCTCCGCACTTATCTCGAGTGCCGAGCGTATTTTCTCAACAATGCTCTTCAGTTCTGGGGGGAAGCGATCAGCGTCTTCCATCTGGGTGGCGAGCGTCGAGAGTTTTTCCTCATCCGTCTGATTGCTCAATAGCATCTCGTTGATATGCTCGACGCGCTCCATACAGAAACTGAAATAAAGCCGATGGCGATAGTAAAGTATGTAATAGGCAACGACAATCGCTATGAGAAGCAACACCAGAAGGATAATGGCGATGTTCTTGTTCAATTCCGAACGTTGCATGGTTTTCACATATTCGCCCAACGTGCGGTCGGCGGTCAATTCCTTATATAATTTGGTATATACATTATTATTATATGTATAGAGAGGCCAATTATGGGAAGCTAGGGCAGCCACCGCCAATTCGTTTCTGAGGAAGAGCAGCATGTTATAGTCGACGGGAATGCTATCCTTATGCCAAATAATCTCTGCCGGCGTGAGTGCGGAATCCTCGTACAAGGCGAGCGGTCGCTTTTTCGAGCCCAACAACGTCTGCATCTGATTGACGGTTTGGAGCGCACTATCGGCATATTCTATCGCCTCAAGATAGTCGTGGCTGAGATTCAATTCGTAGACGCTATCGGCATAAACTGACGAACGGCGATGCAAATCGTCCATCTGATCGGCAAACAAATTAGACGGGAGAGACAAAAGCATCAGCAACCACAACAAAGAACGAACGACGCCCTTGGGAAGACGGAAGAAGAAACGGCTACCCTCGCCCACCTTGCTCTCAGCTGAAATGGAGCAGACATTGAAGATCTGACTCACCTTTCTGTATTTCTCAATAATGCCCTTACAATTCATCAGGCCGAAACCGTGACCACCGGAAACCTTATGTTCGAAAATGGTAGAAAGCTGTTGTTCGTCAATACCTGCACCTGTGTCCTGAATGGAAATCTCAACACACTGCTCTTTGTTCGGCATTTCGACCTCCGAAGCAGAGATTCTTACCGTTCCTCCATCGGGAGTAAACTTTCTGGCGTTGTCGGCAATCGTGTTGATCATGAAAAGCGTCAGGATTCTATCTGCCTTAACGACCTCTTCGGTAGGAGTAATTTGCAAATCGATGCCTTTCAACTTGAAACTCATTCGCGACTTTTGCACGATATCGAACAAATCCTGTACGGGAAAGCTCTCTATGTGTAGCGACAACTGACCTTGTTGCAACTGAATCCACTGGGTGAGTACATTATTGTAGTCGTTTATCTTATCGGTGAGCTCAGCCATATAGGTAAGGCGCTCTTCCCTGACGTTTTCGGTTTCTTTTCTGTTTTTCAACAGCTTTACTTCGTTGATGATTCGGTCGATGAAAGGTGTAACGCTATTTACCAGGAATATCTTGGCCCTGTTCTCAACATTCCGTCTCTTGTTGCGCTCAATGTTCATCTGGTTGAGCACAAGTTTCTCATTGATCTCGTCCTGACGCTCCATCAAGCTCTCGAGATAGGCTTCGTTTTTCTCCTGCCATTCCCTAAGCGGTTGGAGCAAGTCCGTAAGCGGTTTGTTTCGGTCCTTCTTCCGTCTGAGGTAATCAAAGAAGAAGATTGAGAGTGCCACAATGACAATCATGACGACCACAGCCCAAATCATGAGGTTCAATTGCGCTGATGAGCGATTCAATTGTTCTGCTCGCGCTTCGAGTTCACTATCCTGACGCGTTTTCTTCTGCATGTCGAGATAGATGTTACGATTGATATCGCTGTTCTTTTTGTCATCGATTGCCGAATACGTGAGCGAAAGACGTTCTCGAATACTCGCCACCAAGTCTGGTGCCAATTCTATTGACTCGTTCTTATGCAACGCATCTTCCAGACATAAGATTGACGAACGATAATCTCCTATCGCCCAGTAACATTGCGCCAATGTACGATAGGAACCAGCAATCTGATAAACATCTCCATAGTCGGCAAACAATTCGAGCGACTTTTGTGCAAGATAACCAGCCAGAAGTGTATCGGGCATATTGTCTTCGTTCACATATTTCATGGCTGGAAGGTTATCGGCAATCAACCTATCCCTGCTCTCTGGTTCAAACATATGCTCGCTCATACCTTGCAAGGCATTCGCCTCCCAATAGATATCGTTCGAGCGTTGGGAAAGAAGATAGCATCTCATCAGATAGTCCCACTCCTGCTGGGCTATTTCTTCTTTGGTTCCCGAATTGATGACTCCACCAGCTCCTATCTGATAGAGATAGTTCAGGTATTGAGCGGTGTCTCTCTGTATCTCTCCATTGGGATCGATACGGTTCAGTGCATCAGCCGATGATTGCATCTGTCCCACATAATAATAATAGGTGGAAGTGACAATGCTGAACTCGCTCTCGGCATACACCATTCGTTGTTGTTGATGTTCGTCCAGGAATCGTTTCTCCTCATTGATGCGCTTCAGCGATCTGGAGGCTTTTTCCTGATAGTCGTAGAAGTCTTTGTTTCTGGATTCGCGCTGGCACAAACGCATCTGCTGAATGTAGGCAATCAGCAGTTCTATCTGATTGTCGGTGCAAACATACACGCTATCGAGCAGACGCTTTGCCTCAGCGTAGTTCATGCGCGAAATGTTGACGAATGCGAGATTGTTGATGGCCTCAGCGCGACCATCTTCATAGTTTGACGAAAGCTGAAATGCTTTCATCGCATATGTGTATGTAGAATCAAGACTCTTATAATGTTGCCTATACGAAGCTCTGTTATAAGAATCTACAATTTCCTTATGTTTGGGAGTACACGAAAAGAGAAAAACAAAAAGAAAAAGACTGAAAAAATGAAGAACTCCAGAAAGATGGAACTTACCACGAACCGCCTTTTTCACATTGAAAAAAGCTCTTCCGACGTTCGAAGTGCCACCATCTTCTTTCATTCGCTCATTTTTTCAGCCTTTATCGGTTTGACATTAAGCGCGTGCCTTAGCTACATAGCCAAGAGCTTCCTTGCACTTTTCTGTCACGTAGTTCCAGTCGCAAGCAGCAACCTTGTCCTTCGGGAAAAGCTTCGAGCCCATGCCAACACAGAACACGCCTGCCTTGAACCAGCCCTTCAAGTTCTCTTCCTCGGGAGCAACGCCACCCGTTACCATAATCTTTGACCAAGGCATCGGAGCCTTCAGACCCTTCACCATGTTCGGACCAACGACATCGCCGGGGAATACCTTAGTCAGATCGCAACCCATTTCCTGAGCCTTACCAATTTCGCTAACGGTCATGCAACCTGGGCAATAGGGAACGAGACGACGATTGCACACAGGAGCCACATCGGGATTGAACAGAGGACCAACCACGAAATTTGCACCCAACTGAATGTAGAGAGCAGCTGTTGGAGCGTCGACTACAGAACCGATACCCAGGGCGAGTTCTGGACATTCCTTATCGGCCCACTTAACGAGCTCGCCAAAGATTTCGTGTGCAAAGTCTCCGCGATTGGTAAACTCAAAAGCACGCACGCCACCTTCGTAGCAAGCCTTCACTACATTCTTACAGGTTTCAAGATCTTTATGATAGAACACAGGAACCATTCCCGTGTCGCCAATCTTCTTCAAGACGGCCAGTTTATCGAATTTTGCCATTTCTTTTCAACGATTATACTTTTATTTCTCGCTTCAAATATAAACTACAAGCGTCTACTGCTACAAGTTCCCAGCCTTCAAAACCCAATTCGTTCAGATTCTTCTCGGCGTTGAACAGCGGACTGATGATTTTATACTCGTATTGTTTCATTTCTTTAATTAACGCTGAACACGTCCATTTGCATTTCCACCAGCAAGACTCTCAACTTCGTCTACACTAACGAGGTTGAAGTCGCCATTGATAGTGTGCTTTAAAGCAGAAGCAGCTACGGCAAATTCCAAAGCCTCTCCTTGAGTATCCTTCGTGAGCAAGCCATGAATAAGACCACCAGAGAACGAGTCGCCACCACCTACGCGATCAATAATAGGATTGATTTCGTAACGCTTTGACTGATAGAACTCCTTACCATCGAAGATAAGAGCCTTCCAACCGTTGAAGGTTGCAGAGAAACTCTCACGAAGTGTGCTGACAACATACTTGAAGCCAAACTCTTCCTTCATCTGCTTGAAGATCTTCTCGTAACCGCTTGCGTCGGTCTTTCCACCTTCCACATCAGCATCAGGCTTGAAACCAAGGCAGAGTTCTGCATCTTCCTCATTACCGATACATACGTCAACATACTTCATCAGAGGACGCATGATTGAAATGGCCTTCTCGCTTGTCCAAAGCTTCTTGCGGAAGTTCAGGTCAACACTAACGGTCACACCATGACGCTTAGCAGCCTCACAAGCCAGACGAGTCAGCTCAGCAGCCTTGTCAGAAATAGCAGGAGTAATGCCACTCCAGTGGAACCAAGCAGCACCTTCCATTACTGCATCGAAATCGAAATCTTCGGGATTAGCCTCAGCAATAGAGCTATGTGCGCGGTCGTAAATAACCTTTGAAGGACGCATCGAAGCACCTGTCTCAGCATAATAAAGACCTACGCGATCACCACCGCGTGAAATGAACTGAGTGTTAACACCATAGCGGCGCAGAGCATTCACTGCTATTTGTCCTATTTCGTGTTTAGGAAGCTTTGAAACGAAGTAAGCCTCATGACCATAGTTGGCTACAGAGATTGCCACATTGGCCTCTCCACCACCAGGAATGATGCGAAAAGATTCGCTCTGAATGAAACGATCGTTGCCCTGAGGCGACAGACGAAGCATAATTTCGCCCAATGTTACGATTTTTGCCATAATTTTACTTTTTTAATTTTGTTGTTTATAGATTAATTCATTTTGTCTGTTTGCGAGCACAAAATTACTCATTTCGGTGCAAATATACAAATTTTTTGCGAAATAAATGGCTTTTTTTGAAAAAAATCTGTTGTGCATTCGCACAATTCAACTTTTATTGTTAATTTTGCAATCAAATTTGAAAATGTGTTCGCAAACAAGATAAATTTTTAAAACAAATTACACAGGAAACACAATGGCGCAAAAAGTTAGAATCAAGGACATTGCCGAAAAATCTGGAGTGTCGGTGGGAACAGTAGACAGAATCCTGCATAACAGGCCTAATGTCTCGAAGTCGGCACGCGAAAAAGTCGAAAAGGTTCTGAAAGAAATCAATTATCAGCCAAACATGTATGCAAGTGCTTTGGCATACAACAAGATGTACACTTTCTACCTTATCATGCCAAAGCATGAGAGCGAAGCCTACTGGGAAGAGATTGAAGAAGGCGCCATGCAAGCATGCGAATCCAGAAGAGACTTCAACATACAGGTGAAGATAATCTACTACAAACGTTTCGACTCAGACACATTCAACAAGACTTTCCAGCAGGTGCTCGATGCAAACCCGAATGGAGCCATCGTCGTACCGAGCGATATGGAAAGCACTCAGGCATTTACAGAGCAGTTACATGCACGCGAGATACCTTTTATATTATTGGACTCGTATATGCCCGACCTGAAACCCTTGACGTTCTACGGACAAGACTCGTTCTCAAGTGGATATTTCGCGGCTAAGATGCTCATGCTAATCGCCCGCGATGAAAAAGAAATCATGCTGATGAAACTCACCAAAAACGGCAAAGTGGCTTCAAAGCAACAGGCCAACCGCGAAGTGGGATTCAGAAACTATATGTCGAACTTCTACCCAGCTGTCAAAATCGTTGACCTCGATCTCCCGATGGAAGAAGACCGTAGCAACTACGACGTCATTCTCGAACAGTTCTTCAACGAGCATCCGCTTGTACATCATTGCATGACCATGTGTTCAAAAGCACATATCGTGGGCGACTTCCTGCTCCGCACACAAAGAAAGGACATACAGATTATGGGGTACGATATGGTGGGAAAAAACGAAGTGTGCCTGAGACAAGGCAGCATCTCCTTCCTGATTGCACAACATGCCTATATGCAAGGATACAATTGTGTCGACACACTCTTCAAAGCCATCGTGCTCAAACAAGAGGTGGAACCCGTCAACTACATGCCCATTGAGTTGTTGACGAAGGAGAATGTGGACTTCTACAGACGTACACAGCTCTGATTATTTAAAGCAAGCTATTAAAACAAACAAATTATAAGAACAAGATCTATGAAACAATCATCATTCATCAAAATCAACCCCGCCGACTCGGTGGTTGTATGTCTCCGCCCTTTCACAAAGGGTGAATCGATTGAAGTTGATGGCAAGTCTATTACCATTCAGCAAGACACTCCCGTTGGACATAAGCTTTTGATTGTCGACGCCCCCGAGGGAACAGACATTATTAAATATGGCTACCCTATCGGTCATGCACGACAGGACCTGAAGATGGGTGAATGGGTAAACGAAAACAATTTGAAAACCAATCTTTCGGGAACTCTTTCATACGAATATCATCCTGTTGACGAAGAGCTCACCATCCAGAAAGAAGATAGAACGTTCAACGGCTACGTGCGCAAGAACGGTGAAGTGGGCATTCGCAACGAGGTTTGGATTGTCCCGACCGTGGGTTGCGTCAATGGCATTGCCGAGCGACTTGCCACATTGCTAGAGAAAGAGACAGGCCTCAAAGGCATCGACGCCGTTCATGCTTGGCATCATAACTACGGCTGCTCTCAGCTGAGCGAAGACCATGAGAACACCAGAAAGGTGCTTCGCGACATCGTGCTTCACCCCAATGCTGGAGCTGTGCTCGTGCTTTCATTGGGTTGTGAGAACAACCAGCCAGAGGATTTCATGGCCATGTTAGGTGACTACGACAAAGACCGCATCAAGCTGCTTGTGACACAACGCGTTGAAGGCGATGAAGTGGAAGAAGGCATGAAAATGCTCAGAGAGCTTTATGCACTTGCCTCGAAAGACAAGCGTCAGCCGTGTCCACTAAGCGAACTTCGCGTCGGATTGAAATGTGGCGGAAGTGATGGATTCAGTGGTATCACCGCCAATCCTCTCGTTGGTGAATTCAGCGACTATCTGGTTGCCCAAGGTGGCACAAGCATCCTGACCGAAGTTCCCGAGATGTTTGGAGCCGAGACCATCCTGATGAACCGTTGCAAGACGCCCGAATTGTTTGAGCAAACCGTCAAGTTGGTAAACGATTTCAAAGAATATTTCCTCTCACACGGCGAACCCGTTGGTGAGAATCCGTCGCCAGGAAACAAAGCTGGTGGCATTTCAACACTTGAAGACAAGGCTTTGGGATGCACCCAGAAATGCGGACGCGCTCCTGTTAACGGTGTACTTGGTTATGGCGATCGCCTTCAGGTGAAAGGGCTCAACCTGCTCTCTGCTCCTGGCAACGACCTCGTTGCTTCTACTGCTCTAGCCTCAGCTGGATGTCAGATTGTTCTGTTCACCACTGGTCGCGGAACTCCCTTTGGCACCTTCATACCAACCATGAAGATTTCCACCAATAGCACATTGGCAAAGAACAAGCCCAACTGGATTGACTTCAATGCCGGACAACTGGTTGAAGAACGTAGCATGAAAGAGGTTTTGGCCGATTTCATCGAGAAAATCATCGCCGTAGCAAATGGCGAGAAAGCCAAAAACGAGGAAAATGGCTATCGTGAGATTTCAATCTTTAAGAATGGCGTAACACTTTAATATGTCGCACAAGAAAGGATTATTGGCACTCTCACCATTATTGGTGTTCATCATTTTGTATTTAGTCACAAGCATTGTTGCTTGTGACTTTTACAAGGTGCCAATAACCGTAGCTTTCTTGTTGAGTAGCATCTATTCGATAACCATATCTGGCGGCTTTCCTTTACAAAAACGAATTGAAAGCTATAGCAGAGGGGCAAGTACGGCCAATCTGCTATTGATGTTGTGGATTTTCGTGATGGCTGGTGCCTTCGCCTATTCTGCCAAGGAAATGGGCAGCATCGATGCCACCGTTAATCTCACGTTGAGCATTCTACCAGGCAACATGGTCTTGGCAGGATTGTTCCTCGCCTCATGCTTCATTTCGCTAAGCATCGGGACGAGCGTTGGCACCATTATCGCGCTTGTTCCCATTGCGGTTGGCATAGGTGGTTCCATCGGTGTCTCCATCCCGATGATAACGGCCGTCATCGTTGGCGGTGCCTTCTTTGGCGATAATCTCTCGTTCATCTCAGACACGACGATAGCAGCCACCAGTACACAAGGCTGCCAACTGAGCGACAAGTTCAGGGTCAACCTTTTCCTCGTGGCACCAGCGGCTATCATTGTCTTCATTGCCTACATATTTCTCGGTCAGGGGATTGTCTCGCCGACATCCATTCCCGAGGTTGAATACGTAAAGGTGATTCCCTACGTCGTCGTTCTCATCCTTGCTATTGTAGGCCTAAACGTGATGGCTGTGCTAGCCATAGGAATCATTTTAACCGGTTTCATCGGGATTCTGACAGGTGGTTACGACTTCTACGGTTGGCTTAATTCGATGGGCGAAGGCATCAAAGGTATGGGCGAGCTCATTATCATCACGATGATGGCGGGCGGACTTCTAGAGGTGGTTCGAATGAATGGAGGCATCGACTACATCATCCGTTTGCTCACATCCCAGGTGAAAAGCAAGAGGGGAGCTGAGCTCTCCATTGCCGCACTCGTAAGTCTCACAAATGTTTGTACCGCCAATAACACGGTGGCCATTATCACGGTGGGAGGCATCGCCAAGCAAATAGGCGACCGTTTCGGCATCGACAACCGCAAATGCGCAAGCATTCTCGATACATTCTCTTGTCTCGTACAAGGCATTATCCCCTACGGCGCACAACTGCTGATGGCGGCTGGTCTTGCCAAACTCAATCCAGTTGAGATCATCCCTTGGCTCTATTATCCACTGGCCATCGGCATTTCAGCTCTTCTATCTATCATTTTCCGTCTACCTAAACGTTATAGCTAATGGACATCACCAACCGTAACTTTTACCGACTATTGAGAAGCGGGGCTTTCGACAACCATCAGGAACTTGAACCCATGTCGAAGTTCAAGTGGAAGCGTGTTTTGCAATTGGCTGAATCACAAGATGTTGGCATCTACATCTCACATGGGATTGAGAACCAGATGGACGATCCCGCTATGGAAATATTTCCGGAACTGGAAAATGAACTTACACCTTACAAGGGACATCCCCTACCCGATGTCAACGCCACAACGCTCAGTATTATGAAAGCCGAGCCCAAGCCCTCGAATGTTTTCTTGCGTCATAAGTTGAAGAAAATCATAAAAAAGGACGATTCCAGCGAGGATACAAGCATTGAGACACAACAAATGCTCCGCATCATTATTCATAACATCAACGAAACCCTCACAAGAGGCATTTCTCTGCGAGGCATCGTTGAAATGGGCAGATTTCTAAGACAAAGAGGCGAC
>JAILAI010000065.1 GCA_024681705.1 Prevotella sp. | reverse complement strand
TGGACGAAAATCAGCGTGCCTTGGAAAACGGCTACGAGCAACAATGCCGCCAACAAGTATGCCTTCACCACTCCTGCGGTGAAGAAGGTGAAGAAGGGTGGAGTGGAAGTGGACTTCCCTGCTTTCGATGCGCAAGCTTGGTCGAAGCGCGGCAACAGCAGCTATAACATCGACGGCAACCTGTGGGCGCCCGACGTGATCTACAACAAGGCCATGAACAAGTGGTGCATGTACATGAGCATCAACGGCGACTACTGGTATTCGAGCATCGTGCTGCTGACGTCCGACAACATCGCGGGACCCTATCTCTATCAGGGTCCGGTGGTCATCAGCGGTTTCTCCTCGGGCACAAGCTATAAGGACACCGACCTGGAACTGGTGCTTGGTGAACAGAGCTCACTACCCAGCCGCTACAACGTGGGAAACAACTGGGGTAAGCGCTATCCGAACAATATCGACCCGTGCGTGTTCTACGACGAGCAGGGCAAGTTGTGGATGTCGTACGGCTCGTGGAGCGGTGGCATCTACATGCTGGAACTCGACGAGGAGACGGGTCTGCGCGACTACGACGTGGAATATCCGCTGACGGGATCGGGCGACGGCATCACCGTGGACCCCTACTTCGGCAAGAAGATTGCGGGCGGCTACTACTCGTCGGGTGAGGCCTCGTACATCGAATACATCGGCGGCTACTACTTCTTGTTCGTCACCAATGGCGGACTGGCGGCTGGCGGTAACCCCAGCGACTACAACAACGGTGGCTACCAGATGCGCGTGTTCCGTTCGGAAAATCCCGACGGACCCTACCTGGACGCCAACGGAATGAATGCCCTCTATAGCAACTACATGCTGAACTTCGGACCGAAAGCCAACACCAATAGGGGCGTGAATATCTTCGGCGCCTACGGCGAATGGGGCTATCAGGCCACGGGCAACATGAGCGAGCGCTCACAAGGCCACAACAGCATTATCGCGGCCGAGGACGGACGTACCTATCTGGTATATCACACCCGCTTCCAGGACTGGGGCGAAGGCCATCAGGTGCGCGTGCACCAGGTGTTCCAGAACGAGGACGGATGGCTGGTGGCCGCACCGTTTGAGTATACGGGCGAGCAGGTGAAGAGCGCCGACATCGCCACCACCCAGCAGATTGCCACCGACAAGATACCGGGCACTTACAAGCTGCTTATCCACAAGTACAAGCTCGACCACACGAAAAAGGAGCTGGTGAAGCCCATCGAGGTGTCGCTGAACGCCGACGGCACCATCAGCGGCGACAACTCGGGCAACTGGGAGGTTCAGGAGGGCACGTCGTACGTGAAGATCACCCTGCGCGGCACCATCTACAAAGGCGTGATGATTGAGCAGATGCTGGAGCCTACGAACGAGAAGGTTCCCGCCTTCACGGCGATGACCAAGAACGGTGTGACCATCTGGGGATACAAGTACTCCAGCGACACCACACCAGAGGATCCCGTTGAGGCAACATGGAAATACTATCAGGACTTCAGCTCTACCGACGGGCTGACCATCGTGGGCGGCGGTTCGTTCGTTGAGGATGAAACCTTCGGCCATGCCTACCAGAATGGCGGAGGAGCCGTGCGCAGCCACTACCTGCTATTGCCCGAGGACGTGCTCTCGCACTCGGCAGAGACGAAGCAGATGACCATCGCCTTCTGGGTGAACGCCAAGAATGCGGGTGGTGTGTCGGCCTATACCTATGCGCCCTTCTTCGCGGCTTACGGCGGTGCGCCCAACCCGAACAACGGTGACCCGATGCTCGCATTGGAGAGTCGTGGAACGGTGCAGCTGAATTGCGCTGGCTGGTGCGACTTCACGGGTGCCAACCACGTAGACGGCAAGGTGAACATCTACAACCAGAACGCGTGGGAGGCTGGCGACGCCGCCTATAACTTCGTGAACAACTGGCTGGCCGACGGCAAGTGGCACTATTACACCATCACGTTCAAACAGAAGGAGGTGATACAGTATCTGGACGGCGAGGTGACCAACTGCTGGACGCTGAATCCAAATGTCGAGGGACAACAGGTGACGGGTCTGTTCAGCAATGGTGGCAACCTGAAGTACATCTGTCTGGGTGGTAACCAGGCTTGGGACTGGGTCGACAACGACGCGAAGTTCTTGTTCGCCAAGTTGCTCATCCAGAACAACGCGATGTCGGTAGAATCCATCAAGAACCAGATGTTCATCGACGACCCAACCGGCATCAGCACGGTGAAGGCCGACGCCGAGCCCAACGGCCGCATCTACGACCTACAAGGCCGCAGGGTGACCGACACCTCGCGCAAGGGCATCTACATCGTTAATGGAAAGAAATACGTGAAGTAATCACGGTGGGCTAGCAGACGAAGCGGCAATGGCCAATGGTCGTCAGTCTGCCCGACCTTCTTCAAAAGCATCTTTCAGCATCATTTCGCTTAGGCGAGGTGATGCTGATGTGTATATTACGTCTAGGTCCTTAGATGAGATGATACTGATGCGTATAATACGTCTAGGTCCTTAGGCGAGGTGATACTGATGTGTATAATACGTCTATGTCTTTAGATGAGGTGATGCTAATGTGTATAATACGTCTATGTCTTTAGATGAGATGATGCTGATGTGTATAATACGTCTATGTCCTTAGGTGAGATGATGCTGATGTGTATAATACGTCTAGGTATTTAGGCGAGATGATACTGATGTGTATAATACGTCTAGGTCTGAAATCTATATTAACTCCCCGCCCCTGTTTACAGGGGAGGGGCAGGGGTGGGGTCAAAACATCGAAGCAAACAATAACAATAAAACGTCATGCGATATAAATCCGCGAAAGCAAACGGTAAGAGTCTTCAAAACCAGCGCAAGTGCCTACGGAGCAACGCCACACCTGCCGAGGCCGTCTTATGGCGTGCTTTGAAAAATCGAGGGGCAGGAGGTTTCAAGTTTCGTCGGCAACAAGGAATAGGGCCTTTTATATTGGATTTCTATTGTCCCGAATTGCGGTTGTGCATCGAATTAGACGGCAAATCGCACGAACACAAATCAGAATACGACGACCTACGCACAAAATACCTAAACGAACAAGGAATTAAGGTTTTAAGATACCAGAACGAACAAATTTGGACTCATCTCAATGACATCGTTGAGGAGATAGTTCGAGTTGGAAATGAGATAAAACAAAGCCGAAGTCCAAAGTGAAAAATATACTTGTGTTTACTCCTGCCTCGCTAATTGGTGAAACTCCACCTTCTATGGCTTGCTAATTGAGGGAAGGGCACACCATCTATGCTCCTCGCCCCTGCTTGCAGGGGAGGGGTAGGGGTGGGGTCAAACAGGCGCTAAGGCACACTCATTTGTAACCTCCTCTTGTTCGTGGTGGCACCCCACCCCTGCCCCTCCCCTATAAATAGGGGCGGGGAGTAAATGAAGAGTTATAGGCAGCATCAGGATTTATTAGGCTTTGCCCTACAGATTGGGAAAATCATACTATCTATGCTCTCCGCCTTGCTGATTGGTGAAACTCCACTTTCTATGGCTTGCTAATTGAGGAAACAAGTACTATCTATGCTCCCCGCCCCTGCTTGCAGGGGAGGGGTAGGGGTGGGGTCAAACAGGCGCTAAGGCATACTCATTTGTAACGCTCCTCTTGTTCGTGGTGGTACCCCACCCCTGCCCCTCCCCTATAAATAGGGGCGGGGAGTTGAATATAGTTTGTGCACCCCTGAAAGCACATCATCTCACCATTTATTTGTGCTCTCTAAAAATATGTCCATTTTAGAAGCTATTGGTGCTCTCTAAAAATATGTCCATTTTAGAAATTATTGGTGTCCCCTAGAAATAAGCTATAGAAATGCCCCTTTTGTCGGACATCCTTTTCACATTTTATCCTTTCCCTCATTCTTCCCTCTTCACCTTTTCCCTTTTGATCAGACTCTATCCTTTTCCCTTTTGACCTTTGTAATTCTTCCTTTTTGGCCTTTGCCTTTGGACCATCAAAAAAGGCGGGCTCCGTAGAAACGGAACCCACCTTCGGTATGATTTGTAGTTAGCGATGTGGACTACTCGACAACTTCTTCAGAACTGCTCTTGCTGGAGAGCTCCCAGCCCGAGTTCTGCTCCCAGTTGGGGATGGCCTTCACCTCATCGTCGGGGATGGGGAAGTAGTAGTTCTTCGGCGAACGGAAGGCACGCACGGGGTCTTTCAGACTCTTGCGGTACTGGTAGCTTCCGCTGAAGGTGCCGTCGGCGTTGGGGCCGCTATCGGGTTCTACACCGTAGAGGTTGTACACCTGCTTGTACATCGGCAGGTTGGTCTCGCTCGATGCGGTCTTACCCTCGAAGAGCTTCCAACGACGCTCGTCGAAGTAGCGATGGTCCTCGAACACCAGCTCGATGCGGCGCTCGTTCTGGATGCGCTCGCGAAGGTTCTCCTTGCTCATGCCAGAGTAGCCGGGCATGCCAACACGTGCACGAATCTGGTTGATGTAGTCCATAGCCTTCGACTGGTTGCCAGCCTCGTTCCAAGCCTCAGCACCGTTGAGAAGAATCTCACCGAAACGGAAGATGGGGCAAGCGTGACGATAGGACGACGGGTTCTTGAACGACATCTTGTTCACGAACTTCTTGGGATAGTAACCCGTGACGGTACCTCCGTGGAGCTCGGCATAGTCGAGACCAGTCTGGCTGACGTCGATGGCGCGCTCTTCACCGTTGGTCTTGTCACCCCAGATAGAACCGTGGTGGATGATGGTCTGCTCGAGACGCGGGTCGCGGTTGACGTAGGGATTCTGCTCGTTGTAAGAAGGATCCTGGTCGATGGGCAGACCGTTGATGGTCTCGTAGGCGTCGACAAGGTTCTGCGTCGGGTTGGTACGACCGTAAGCCTGGTTGCTACCTGCGAATCCGCAAGGAGAGCAAGCCCACTCGATGGCGTCGGTAGTCCATACAGAGCGCGAGAGGATGTACTCGGGGTTCAGCACGGGGTTGGAGACGAAGCAATCGTAGTAGTCGTTTTGCGGGTCGCCAGTGCTGTAGAGACGGTATGCGCGGTTGCCCAGGGCTGCGTTGGCAGAGATGAACTCGTCGGCGGCGGCGGCGGCGGCCTGCCACCATGACACGTCGTTGTTCGGGTTGTTCAGCGGCGAAGCCTTATAGAGCAGTGCGCGGCTCTTCAGAGCGAGCACGGCAGCTCCGTTGATGCGTCCCCAGTTCTCGTCCTCATTCTGATAGCGGAAGGGGAGAGCGCCCTTGATGGCGTCGCACTCAGAGACAATCCAGTCGACGACCTCGGCAAACGACTTGCGGTCGGGCATGGGGTCGCTGGTGTTCATGATGTAGGGCTCGCCCTCCTCGGTCACGAAGATCGGGGTGGGACCGAACCAGCAAGCCATGTCGAAGGTGAGGATGGCGCGGATGGCGCGTGCCTCAGCAATCCAGCGGTCGCCCAGACGGTTGTCGTCGCCACTCTTGTTGGCGTTACCGATGATGTCAACACGTGCGTTCTTGAGGAACTGATTGCAGGCACGGATGCCCTTCGTGTCGAGACCGTAGTAGTAGTTGGCGAACTGGTGGTTCGTGGCATCGAAGGCATCGTTGTGAACCTGGTGATAGTAGTGCACGTCCCAGTAGGAGACGGCGTTATCGGTCATGGCGTCCTTCGAGGCATTCAGATACTGACCATCGGTGTAGCCGTGGAAAGCATCGGGCAGATAAGTGTAGATATTTGCCAGGAAACCTCGGGTGTTGTCGTAGTCGCTGAAGATATTGTCAGCCTGCTGGGTGAGGTCTACCTCCTTGTCGAGGAAGTCGGAACAGGAGGTTGTCACTCCTGCCAGAGCAAACACCATTGCGGATATGATTATATTCTTTTTCATATTTCTTACGTGTTTAGAATCCAATGTTTATACCAACGTTGAAGATGCGAGTCTTCGGATACCACCAGCAGTAGCTCATAGGCTTCTCGGGGTCCATGCCGTCGGGCAGATGGCTCCAGTTCATGAGGTTGTAGCCAGAGACATAGATGCGGCACTTGGTCATGCGGGCCTTGGCAATGAGCTTGGCGGGAAGGTTGTAGCCGAACTCCACGTTGCGCAGAGCGAGGTAGTCGCCGTTCATGATCCAGATGTCGTTCTGGTAGGTACCTGTACCACGGTCGGAGTCGATGGCGTTGTAACCACCCCATACGGGACGCGGATACTTGGCGTTGACGTTGCGCGGGTCGGTGGGATCGTCGGTGTAGTAGCCCCAGAAGTTCACACCTTCGTGGGTAGACATGTTAGACCATCCAGAGAAGGAGGCTGCGGGCGAGATGAATACCGAGCGGTTCAGATAGGCCGTTGCCACCACCTTCAGGTCGAAGCCCTTGTACTCAGCAGAGAGCGAGAGGCTCGGGGTGAGTTCTGGGATAATGGTGTAGCCCATGGGAATCATGTCGTTAGAGTCGATCTGACGGTCGCCGTTGAGGTCCTTGAACACGGCTGTTCCGAGCGGCTGGTTGCCGGCAGAGGCGGTGTTGTAGGGATACTTCTCGGGATGAGCGATAGCGTCCTCCTGCGATGTGGCAATGAGGGTGGGATCGCTTGCCCACTGAACGAACTGATACTGGTTCCATCCACCGACGGTTCCGTTGAACACGCTCTCGTAGAGGGCCTGAACGGAGGTCTGCTCGAAGATGCGCTTACCAGTCTTGCGTTGCCATTCTACGTTGGGCTCGAGTTCGTCCATCTCGGTGATCTTGTTGGTGTTCCAAGCAAGGCTTGCCTCGATGTTGTACTTGAATCCTCCGATGTTGTTCTTGTGGCCGAGGATAGCCTCGAAACCGCGAGACTCAACCTTACCGTAAGAGTCCTGGGCAACGGCGATACCGATGCCGGTGGGGATGGTGTTACGGTCGATGAGGATGTCGCTACGCCACTCCTTGAACCAGTCGAACGATCCGTAGAGCTTCTCCTTCAGGATGCTGAAGTCGGCACCGATGTTCAACATCTGGGAGATTTCCCACTTGTTGTTCAGGTTACCGGCGATGGTCTCTGCCATACCGCCAACACCTGTTGCGTTGGTGCCGAAGGCATAGCCCGTGGCGCTACCGTAAGTACTCTGGTAGGGATAGCGTCCGCGGTCGGCGGGCGTTGTCTCGCTCTGACCAGTTCTACCATAAGAGCCGCGGAACTTCAAGAGGTCGAGACCCTTGACATTCTTCAGGAAATGCTCGTTGCTGACAATCCAGCCAGCGCCGACACCGTAGAAGGTATCCCAACGGTCCTCGGGAGCGTAGTTGTCGTTACCCATGCGCGAGATGCTTCCATTGAGGA
The DNA here is from genome assembly GCA_024681705.1 of Prevotella sp. Classification (GTDB taxonomy): domain Bacteria; phylum Bacteroidota; class Bacteroidia; order Bacteroidales; family Bacteroidaceae; genus Prevotella. Next base: position 15,281 of record JAILAI010000065.1, on the reverse strand, counting down.
TGTAGCGCTCGTCAAACACGTAGTTGAGGTAACCGTTCCATGAGAGATTACGACGAGAAGACAATCCAGAAGGAGCGTGATTCTCGGAGTCGAGAGTGTTGATGCGGTTCTGATAGGTGCGGATGAAGGCACGTGCATCGAAATGGTGCTTGCCAAAGGTGCGGTCGTAAGAGAAACCGAAGTTGAAGTTCACATTGTAGCTGTTGGCACGCTCGCTAGCCGACGGGTTGTTCAGCTCAACGTAAGAGTTGGTGCGGGTGTAGGTGAAGTCTTCAACACGTTGCACGTCGGCATTGTTGTAGTCGTAGGTGAATGCCTCGTAGGTGTTGGTCTGTTGCGACATGAATACGTCGAAGGCATCGAACGACACGGTGAGGTTGGTCTTCAGACCCTTGGTGATAGCGCTCAGGTCGCCCGTCACATTCAATGTAGAATAGAGGTTGCGGCGACGGTTCTTGTTGCGACCACCTGAAGCCATCTGCTGGATGGGGTTACGGGCAGAGCCAGAGTAAGCACCCGTAGAGTAGACGGCACCGTTAGGACAGAAGACAGGAGCCATTGGCGTGGCCTCAACGGCACCGAAGGTGGTGAGGTCGAACACTGACGTCAGCGACTGAGAGATGTTGTCGATACGTCCACCGAGGTCGAGGCCAACGGTGAGGTACTTGTTCACGTTGATGTCGATGTTGGTACGCAGGTTCCAGCGGTTCAGGGTGTGGTCGGTGGAGAAGTGGTCGTTCCAGTCGGTAGCGGTCTTGTTCCACATACCCTCCTGACGCAGATAAGAGAAGCTGACGTAGTAGCGGGCGATGTCGTTACCACCAGAGAGCTGGAGGTTGGTCTTGTAGACCGGTGCGGCCTCGCGATAGAGCTGCTCGAACCAGTTGGTGTTGAAGTACTTGTACTTGCGGATGTCGTCGTCGGCATATTGTCCGCCTTCCGACACGAACTTGTACTCGGCAATCTGCTCTTCGGTCCAGAGAGGATCCTGACCATTGAGGTACTTCACGCGGTTCTGAGTCAGAGCCATGTTGTAGGAGTTCTGGTTCTCCATCTTGTTGGTGAGAGCCTGGAAACCTACTTCCTGGGTGAAGTCAATCTTGGTCTTTCCCTTCTCACCACGCTTGGTGGTTACGAGGATGGCACCGTTGGCACCACGCATACCGTAGATGGCCGTAGCGGCGGCATCCTTCAGCACGGTGATGTTCTCAATGGGGAATGCATCGAGGAACGAGAGGTCGCGCTCCACGTTGTCGACGATGATGAGCGGGTTACGTGCGCTGCTGTTCATGGTGCGGATACCGCGGATGTACATCTGTGTCTCCGTCCATCCCGGCTCTGACGACCATTCATAGGTCTCGACACCCGGAAGTGTGGAGCTGAATGCATTCTGAAGCACGGTGACAGGATAGCGCTGGAGTTCCTCGCCCTTGACGACGGAACGGCTCTCGGTCATATATTTCACTTTCTTGCTGCTGAAAGCAATGGGCATCTCAATGTCTTGCGGTTCCAAGGCATAGTCGAGCTTGATGACGAAGTCGCTGCTGTTGGCATCCATCTTGACGATGGCGTTCTGGTAGCCCAGTGCGGCGGCGCATATTTCGTCGTCGGCCTTCACGCCTTTCAGGGTGAAGTCGCCGTTTGCATCGGTCAGCACAATCTTGTTGTCTTCTGCCACGTTGATGACAGCCCCGACAACAGGTTCTCCGTCTGCATTCAATACGCGGCCCTGCAGATCGCGCACGTTTTGTGCTGAGGCAGTCATGGAGAGACCCATCAGTGCCACGGCAAGCAGACTCTTTGATATTCTATTGATCCTATTATTCATAATCGTATTGTTCATTGTAAGTGATTACCAACCAGCATTGTTCTCAATGTTTGTCTTCCATACTTCACCTTCGGGGATGGGGTAGAGGTACATTCTTTCTTCGAATACACGCTCCTGAGCCACCTTGCGGGTGATGTTGCCGTTGGCAGAAACACTGATTCCGTAGATAGGACGTGAGAGGGCTTCCTTAGCGCAGTTCCAGCGGCGGACGTCCCAAGCGCGATGCTCTTCGAAGGCAAACTCAACGGTGCGCTCCTTGTGGATGAAGTTGCGCATGGCGTCTTGTGTCTTCAGGTCGCTTCGGTCGGCAACGTTGCCCGTGATGCCAGAGCGATGGCGCACCTGGTCGAGCAGGTCGCATACTTCCTGAGTGGGGCCTTCCACTTCGTTGATGGCCTCGGCCAGGTTGAGGATAATCTCTGCGTAGCGGATGATGGTCCACAGGCGATAGGCCGTACCTCCGTGGTTAGAAGCCAGGATGGTTTCGGGGATGTACTTGCGCATGTAGTAGCCTGTCGGGGTTGCATTGGCGTTACCAGTCATGTTGTCTGGGTGGCCGGCGATGACGTCGATCTGGCGGTTGTTCCATGTAGCTCCGTGATAGAGCACGGTAGCAGCCAGACGCGGGTCGCGGTTGAGCCACATGGTCTCGTCGCTATAACCACTCTGGGCGTTCACCGTCGGGCTTACACCGTTATAGACGGGAGCACCGGTGACATCGTAGCTGGTGAAGGGCGACGAACCGTCAGCCATGTCGTACATATCGATAAGGTTCTGAGAGGGGCAGTTACCACCGTTACCACCTTCGCCAATCGGCGTGTCGTTGACAATGCCTGACCAACCAATCGTCGGGTCGTTGCGGTAGAAGATGATTTCGGAGTTCTCGCCCGTGTAAGGTGTGCGAACCGTAGCGTAGTAGTAGTTCTGCTCGTTCGTGTCGCCTTTGCTATAGAGCGTGTAGTGTGCACCGAACTGCTCGATGAAGGCTCTGGCGGCATCGATAGCCTGTTGCCAGGTGACTCCCGACTCGCTAGCGTAGCGCGGGCTGGCCAGATAGAGCAGGATGCGACTCTTCAGGGCGGCGGGAACGGCGGGGTTCAGACGTCCGGCACGTGATGCGTCGGTCGACTCTTCGTACGAGAGCATTCCATTGCCGCACTCGTTGAGTTCGCTCAGGATGAAGTTGACGTACTCCCTTGTTGAGGGACGGCTTGTATAGCCAGCCAGGAGCTCTCCGTCTGGGTCGAGCACTTCGTTCACGATGGGCACAGGGCCGTAGCGGAGGAAGAGTTCCCAGTAGAAATATGCACGGAAGAAGCGGGCCTCGCTGACGAGTTGGGCACGCTCGCTCTGATAGAGTTCTTCAGTTTCGTCGACGGGCTTTGGTACGCTGTCAACCATTGCAAGGGTCATGTTGCATTTGCGAATGCCACGATAGCGGCTTTCCCAGACACTTGTGAATTCAGGGGCACCACCGGCTCCATAGTAGTTGCCGATGTTGAACGATGTACGTGTACCACCCGTAGGAATTGCGCACTCGGCCAAGTCGGTAGCAGCATCAAGCCACGAATTGTTGATGCGCAGGGCACCGTGAAGCAGGAAGTTGTAGGTATCCCAGTGGAATTGCTGGGCATTCTTCCAACCGCTGAACGTCTTCTCCTTCGTCAGCTCATTACTCGGCTCCTTGTCGAGGAAGTCGCCGCACGAGGTGACCGTCAGGGCTGTTGCCAGTGCCAATGATGCGATTATAATAGATTTCTTCATTGTATTCTATATTATATATAATAATGTGTATGTCTGTTAGAAAGTCACGTTAAGACCGAAGTTGACTGTCTTGCAGATAGGATAAAGGTTGGATCCATTGCTTTCGGGGTCAACCAAATCGTCGAGATGGTCCCAAGTGATGAGGTTATTGGCATTTACATACAGGCGGCACTGGCTCATACCGATGTGCTTGACCCAGTTGGCCGGTAGTGTGTAGCTCAGCTCAATGTTCTTCAGACGAATGAAAGAACCATTCTGAAGGAAGAAGGAGTTCACACGCTGGTTGTGGTCGCCGTAGGCTGCGTAGTGCAGGAGCGGATAGGAAGCGTTGCTGAGGTTGTAGCTCTCGCTTTCGCTCGGGTTCCAACGTCCCAGATGGTGCTCCTTGACCTTACCACCGTTGATGAAGGCGTACATGGCCTCGGCGTCGTAGTAGCGGCTCACGTGGTCTACGCCCTGGAACATCACGCTTAAGGCGAAGCCCTTGTAACCAGCACCGAGTGTCAGTGCGTAGGTGTTCTCAGGCACGTCGCTATAGCCGATGAATGTTTCGTCGCGGTCGTCGATGAAGCCGTCGTTGTTCATGTCGCGGTACTTCAGGTCACCCGGTTGCAGATCCTTCATGGCGAAGGTCGACTTGGGCAGGTTGCCGCTATTGATGTCGGCCTGAGTGACGAAGCCGTCGGCGATGAGTCCGAAGTACTGGCCGATGGGATGACCCTCGCGCTTGCGATATTCGGTCTTTGCATCGGGTTCGTCCATCGAGATGATCTCGTTCTTGGCATGTGAGAAGGTCAGACCCACGTTGTAGGTGAAGTCGGCACCGATGTTGCCATTGTGGTGGAGCTCGATTTCAACACCCGAGTTCTTGGTCTTACCAAGGTTGGCGGCTGCCATCGTCACACCTACCCATTGCGGACGTGTGAGATACTCGGTGAGAATGTCGTTACGCTTCTCGTAGAAGTAGTCGATGTTACCGGTGATGAGGCTGTTGAAGAGGTTGAACTCCAGACCAACGTTGAACTTGTGAGCGCGCTCCCAGGTTACGCCGTAGTTAGGATACTGCTGCTCGTAGATACCGGTGGTTCCGGTAGTTCCGAAGAAGTAGTCGTTGCTGAGCTGGCTCCACTTCTGCTCGTAGAGGAAGCGCTGGCGAACGCCGTTCACCATGTAAACGTCGTTACCTACCTGACCGTAGCTGGCGCGGATCTTCAGGTTAGAGAGCCAGTTCTGTGTGCTCTCCATGAACTTCTCGTTCGAGATACGCCAACCGAGTGATACGGCGGGGAAGAAACCGAAGCGCTTGCCCTTGGCGAAGTTCTCAGAGCCGTTGTAACCGGCGTTGAACTCAGCGTAGTAGCGCTCGTTGAAGCCGTAGGTCACACGTCCGACGACACCCTGATAGCGCATGGCCAGGTTCGAGTCGTAGCGGTAGTCGTTCTGCATGTAGAGCACCATGGCCGTCACGTCGTGCACTTCGTTGAATACGCGGGCGTAGTTCAGCTGGGCCTCCATGTAGAGCTTGTACAGGGCGAACTTGTCGTAGCTGTTGGCCAAGTTGGTGTCGGCATTATATTTATGATAGGTGTCCAGAGCCTGGTAGTTCGTCTCGTTGTAGCTCGAACGGTCGGCAGGCTCGTAGGTTGCGAAGTTGCGGGTGTAGTTGTTCTTATGATAGTTCTCATAGTCGAACGACACCATTCCGCGTGCGGAGAGACCAGGTGTCAGCCAGTCCATCTTGTAGTCGGCGATGAAGTTGGTCTCGTTGATGGTGTTCACACCTTTGTAGTAGCCACCGTCGGTCAGTCGACCCACGATGTTGTTCTGATACTGGGCGTTACCACCCCATAGTGTTCTGGTGGTCTCACCGTTCAGCACCTCGTAGGATACGGGATAGATCCATCCCGGAGCGTGGTTCAGTTCGGTGAAGATTTCGCTTTCAGTGGCGTTACCACCCTTACGCTCCTCGAAACGTGTACCGAAGTTCACCGAGAAGGTCAGGTCCTTGGTCAGGAAGAAGTCGGCGTTGGCGCGGAAACCGTAGCGGTTGTAGCCCATGCTCGAGGTGTTGTTGTATTTGTCAGAACTCAGGTTCTTGAAGAGTGAACCCTGGTTGTAGTATTCGAGTGATGCGTAGTAGCGCATGCGCTTCGTACCACCACGTACGCTGGCATTGTAGCGCTGGGCGGGAGCCGAGCCCTTCAGCACTTCGTCGTACCAGTCTACGTTCGGGTAGAGCAGTGCGTTGGCGCCCGAGAGCTGTCCGTTCACGCTCTGCTGGAACATCGACACGTCACTGGCGCTATAGGCTTCGCCCAGACCGTCGTTGGCATAGGCTTCGTTCAGCAGCTTCACCGACTCGTATGAGTCCAGATAGGTGTCCTTGCGGGTGGGGCTCTGATACTGGAAGTTGGCCGTGAGGCTCACCACCGGCTTCTGCTCCTTACCGCGCTTGGTTGTGATGAGCATCACACCGTTAGCACCGCGCACACCGTAAACGGCCGTTGCAGAGGCGTCCTTCAGCACCGAGATGGTCTCGATGTCATCGGGAGCGATTTGTGAGAACGAGCGTTCCACACCGTCGACGAGCACGAGCGGCTGGGCGTCGCCAGCGAACGTTGCACGACCGCGGATGTAGATCTTGGCGTCGTCGGCACCCGGGGCACCTGATGTCTGAGCGGTCACCACGCCGGGAATCTTACCGGCGATGGCCTGAGAGACGTTGGCAGCTGGTGTGGAGAGCAGGTCCTTCGACGTCACCTGCGAGATGGCGCCTATCACGCTCTCCTTCTTCTGCTGACCATAACCCACGACCACCACTTCCTCGAGTGCTGTCTCGTCGTCGGTCATCGTCACGTTGATGGTGGTGCGTCCGTTCACCTTCACGTCTACGTCGCTGAAACCTACGTAGGTGATGTGGAGCGTGGCGTTCGGACCAACCGTAATCGTGTAGTTACCGTCGAAGTCGGTAACGGTTCCATTCTTTGTTCCTGCTTCCATGATGGTCGCACCGATGATGGCTTCACCGCTGGCGTCGGTCACCTGTCCGCTGACCTTGCTCTGGGCGGATGCTCCCAAAGAGAGGAGCATCAACCCTGCGAGCAGGAAAAATCTGAATATCTTGTTATTCATATTCTTATTTATTATATTATTAATACTGGCTCAAAATAGCCTGGATGTCAGACTCACTGAGAGCAAAGTCGAAGAGCTGGATGTCGTCGAATGCGAAACCGGGATCGTTGTCGTTCCAGTCCCACGCCTGATTACCGCCGAGGCAGATGTACTTCAGGTCAGCACCGTTGGTGTAGAGACCCTTTTGCGTGTTGCTGGTACCGTCCATGTTCCATTCGTTGGCCAGCGTGCCGTCGAGATAGACCTTGGCATTCTCGCCGTCGAGCACCACCGTGTAGAGGTGCCACTTCTTGTCGGCGAGCCAGTCGGTAGCGTCGTGATAGAGTTTGTTGGCGCCCGCAACGTTCTGCACGTCGGTGTAGTCGGTCCAGCCAGCACAGTTCAGCTGGAGCACGCCGCGATACTGGCAGGCGAACATCGGGTAGGTGTTTGCACCGCCGTCGGGTGCTGCCGCATAAGCCATGAACAGCGGAGCCCACATGTAGTCGCCCGAAGCGCCTGCATTGGCCGCATTCACCCATACCGACATACTGAACTGCTCAGACTCGCCAGAGTGCGAAAGCAGGTCGGAGGGCAGCAGCAGATAGTTCTGGCGCTTGCCGCCGGTGATGTTCTGGAACACCTTGCCGTGGACGTCGTCGTTGGTGAACGAGCCGCCACCGACGATCTGCAGACCTTCAGAGCTGTCGAAGGTGTTGCGGTAGTATGCCTCAGGACCAGCAGCTCCACCACCCTGGCCGTGCTTGGCGGCGATGATGTTGGCGATGTCGCTCTGTGAGAGTGCCATATCGTAGATGGCCACGTCGTCGAATCCGAAGCCAGCGTCGGGATCGCCCCAGTTCCAAGCCTGGTTACCACCTACGCAGATGTAGCTCAGGTCGGCACCGTTGCTGAACAGACCGCTGATGATCTGGCCCTCGGAAGTGCCGTCGACCACCCAGTGGTTCTTCACCTCACCGTCGAGATATACGATAGCCTCGGTCTCGGTGAAGGTCACGCAATAGTAGTGCCATGCCTGGTCGTCGAGCCAGTTGTTCACGAAGTTATAGGCAGCGTCGCCAGCTTCCCAAGCGTTCTGGTTGTATATGTTCACCTTGCCGTCCACATGGTTGGCACTGGTGAAGTCGCACCATCCGTTGTTGTTCAGCTGTATCGGACCGCGGCTCTGCAGGGCGAGCATCGGAGCGCCGTTGTCGCCGTTAGGAGCACTGGCGTAAGCCGTGAAGAACGGGCTGTAGCAGTAGTCGGCGAAGGTGCCCGCGTTCTTGGCGTTCACCCAGAAGCAGATCGACATCTCCTTCGATTCAGCCGAGTGCGACAATGCGTCGGCAGGCAGCTGCAGGTAGTTGGTCGACTTCGCGCCGGCCACGTTCTGGAAGTAGCTTCCGAAGTGGCTGTCATCGTCGGTGGCGATAGAGCCCGCACCCACGATGGTAGCGTTGTTCGTTGTGAATTCATTCAGATATACAGGTGTAGGCAGGCTGACGGGAGCAGCAGCTTTCTGCTCGATGATCTTCTCAATCTGCGAGCCGCTCAGGGCCTTGTCGTAGACCACGAAGTCGTCGAAGGCGAAGCCACCGTCGTTGTCGCCCCAGTCCCAAGCCTGGTTACCACCGAGGCAGATGTAGTTCAGGTCGGCACCGTTGTTGAACAGTCCGGTTATCACCTGTCCTTCCGTCACGCCGTCGAGTTCCCATTGGTTGGTCACGACACCGTCCATATACTGAGTCACCTCATTGGCTTTGAAGGTGATGGCGTAGTAGTGCCAAGCCAGGTCGGCCAGCCAGTTGTTCACGAAGTTAAAGTTGCCGTCGCCAGCTTCCCAAGCGTTCTCGTTGAATACGTTCACCTTGCCGTCCACGTGGTTGGCACTGGTGAAGTCGCACCATCCGTTGTTGTTGAGCTGCACCGGACCGCGGCTCTGGAGGGCCATCATAGGAGCACCGTTGGTCGGGTTGGGCGCACTTCCGTATGCGGTAAAGAAAGGTGCATACGTGTATACGTTCACCTCACCGGCGTTCACGGCGTTCACCCAGAAGCCGATGGTCATTTCCTGCGACTCGGCAGAGTGTGAGAGCACGTGGCTGGGCAGCTTCAGGTAGTTGCTGCGCAGGGCACCGCCCACATTCTGGAACACCTTGTTGAAGCCCGTGGCCTCGTCGTTGCGGATAGAACCGGCACCCACGATCTCGGCGTCACCGGCACCACTGTTGAAGTCGTTGAAGTAGACTGCCTCAGGCAGCTTCACCTCACCCTTCTTGATGGCGGGTCTTGCCACATCCTTCTCGGTCATCTGGTTGCGGACGAATGAGATGTCGTCAATCCAGTATTCCTGGTTGTTTCCGCCCAGGCCGATGTTCTCTGACAGGTTGAGAGGCTCGATGAAGGCCGTGTTGTCAGCGGCGATGGTGTTCACCAGCTGGCCGTCGGAATAGATGTCATATCCATCCTTCTTCACCTGAACGCCCACGAAGTGCCACAAACCGTCTGTTGGCAGACCTGTCATCGGGATGGCAGTGCCGCCAGCGCTGAGCATTGAGCCGGGCTCCACACCCTCAGGCGTTCTGAGCCAGAAGGTAAAGCCGGCACCATTCTGTAGCTGGATGACTGTCAGCGGATTGAAAACGTTTGCCACAGTTCCGTCGGAAACGTGCAGAACCTGGCTGTAGAGCGAATCGTCGTAGACAATCTCGCATGCGCTTCCGTCGACAGACTTGATGTACTCCAGCTCCTCGATGTTCGTACTCTCGTTGAACGAGTACGTGGCTACCTTGGCGCGAGTTGGGTAGACGTCGATGCCCGCAGCCGGGTCCATCTTTCCCCAATCCTCGCACGAAGCAAGTGTGGTCATCAATCCTATCAAACTGACAAACGCAATGAATGATTTTTTAATCATAATGCAATTGTTTTTTGAATGGTTAGTACTTAAAATTGTTTATTAGTTATTTAAAAAATTTTCTCGCGTATTGATACAGCGTACAAAGGTAACAAACTTTAACCGTCAAAAGGTGGACGAAACGATATATTAGGTGGACAAAACGACAAAATATACTTTGTATAGGGCGTTGCAGGGAGTTGTGCACTTAATTCATACCGAATTGTCCACCCGTATTCTTTAACGCTACGATTAACTTTTTAACGAATTATTTACAAATTCCGAGGGGCTCTTCGGGCGGTTTCCCGGCATGGTTTTCTTCGCGTCCTTCACGTCTCTCTTACCCTTCTCATCTTTCCTATTTTTTACGTCTTTCCTATCCTTCTCATCTTTCCTATCGTTCACGTCTTTCCTATCCTTCACATCTTTCCTATCCTTCTCATCATTCCCATCGTTCGCATCTTTCCTATCGTTCACGTCTTTCTTGTCGTTCACGTGACAGGTTGGAAAGGGTTGTTGTGTGAATGTGTTCATCTTCTCGGTAGAGAAGGAAAGCCGACATCTTCTTGCAAGAGCCGAAGCCCCATGCGCGACATCTTTTCTTTATTCAATTTTTGCATTTGCTTTACTTCTTTGTAGTTAGGAAGTTAAGTAGTTATCGCTTCGCTCGTCCTTTCGGGCAGAAGTTAAGCCATTACTTCTATTGCATGTATTCAGTCACCAGCCATTTGGCTTCACTTCTTTAACTACTGGCTACTTCACTACTTCAGAAAGTTGAGCTATTTATTATAATGACGCGACACCGCCGCTGGTGTACTCGCTACAACCATAAGAATCGTCAGGGCTGTTTTAACACATTCATCAACAAGATCTGTTAAAGGAAACTCGAAAAATTTCACCGATTTATTGAAAAAACTACCCACATGACTATCCCCTTTTTGCTATCTCGGAGATTACAATCGAAACGCCGTTTGTGCAAAACTGCCGCTTTTGATCATTGAAATTGGCGCTTTTGATGACTTAAACTGCCGCTTTTGCTCATCGAAACTGCCGCTTTTGATGAAAAAAATCTAGATTTTTTCGTTGACGAACGTGAAATCTTGGCTCGAAAATTTGTCGATAATTTTGTAATAAATTGACAGTCAGTAATTTATCTCTAATCGCTGAGAATCGCGTATTTTGGACCTTCGGACTTTGTAGTTCAGAATTTTCGAATTATAATGTTAAAAACTACCCATATGAAATGTGAATAATTGTTATTGTCGATATTCATTTCTAAAAATCAGGTGTGCCGATTGCCTTCCAGCACCCGTGAATATGGTTTCTTTGAATGGGTAATAGGATTGGGCAGGTAATTTGGGGGGTGTTTGGTAAATCGACTCATCATGGGCCTCCGTTTCGGTTGGGGTGTTGTGATTTTCTTCATGTGCCGATTGAAAAAAGCAATCAACTCAGGAAAATGCAAGTCTTTCGCACAAATTGTTTTGCCATTTCACTAAAATGTAGTACCTTTGTAGGCATAAACGTTTATATTAATAAGGTATAGAATGATACTTTTCTTCAAGACTCCGTCACAACATGTGATTGCGACAGAGGTTGATCATCAGCTGGATCAACAGGAAATCAATGAGTTATGCTGGCTTTATGGCGACGCCCAGCTGTTGGACGACGCCGAACTGAAGGGCCATTTTGTAGGTCCGCGTCGTGAGATGATTACCCCGTGGAGTACCAATGCCGTGGAGATCACGCAGAACATGGGCCTTCGCGGTGTGTCGCGTATCGAGGAGTATATCCCCGTGGCCAGCGAACGCCTGACGGCAGAGGGAACGATTCCCGAGGATATCTACGACCCGATGTTGCAACGCCCTTATAACAAAGGACTCGACCAGAACGTCTTCCGCGTGAACATATCCCCCGAGCCCATCAAGCATGTTGAAGACCTCGAAGCCTATAACGAGCAGGAGGGTCTGGCCCTCTCGCCCGAGGAGATTGAGTATCTGCACAACATAGAGAAGCAGCTGGGCCGTCCGCTCACCGACTCTGAGATTTTTGGTTTCGCCCAGATCAACTCCGAACACTGCCGCCATAAGATTTTCGGCGGTACGTTCATCATCGACGGAAAAGAGGAAGAGATGAGCCTTTTCCAGATGATCAAGAAGACCACCGCAGAGCATCCGCACAAGATTCTCTCTGCCTACAAGGACAATGTGGCTTTCTCGCAAGGTCCCGTCGTGGAGCAGTTCGCTCCCGCCGACCAGAGCACCGCCGACTGGTTTGGTGTGAAGGACATCGAGAGTGTTATCTCCCTGAAGGCTGAGACCCATAACTTCCCCACCACGGTGGAGCCGTTCAACGGTGCTTCCACGGGTACGGGTGGTGAGATCCGCGACCGTATGGGTGGTGGTGTAGGCTCGTGGCCCATTGCCGGAACCGCCGTCTACATGACCAGTTACGCTCATAACGACCCGACGCGCGCCTGGGAGCAGCTTCTTCCCGTGCGCCAGTGGCTCTATCAGACGCCCGAACAGATACTCATCAAGGCCTCCAACGGTGCTTCGGACTTCGGTAACAAGTTCGGTCAGCCGCTCATCTGCGGTTCCGTGCTCACCTTCGAGCATCAGGAGGGCGACGAGAAATATGCCTACGACAAGGTGATCATGCTGGCCGGTGGCGTCGGCTATGGCAAGAAGCGCGATTGCCTGAAGAAGGAGCCGCAAAAAGGCAATAAGATTGTTGTGGTGGGTGGCGACAACTACCGCATTGGTCTCGGAGGCGGTTCGGTGTCGTCGGTTGACACGGGCCGCTATTCCAACGGCATCGAGTTGAACGCCGTCCAGCGTGCCAATCCCGAGATGCAGAAGCGCGCCTACAACCTGGTGCGTGCCTTGGTGGAAGAAGACGAGAACCCCGTGGTCAGCATCCACGATCACGGTTCGGCAGGTCATCTGAATTGTCTGTCGGAACTGGTGGAGGAATGTGGTGGACAAATCGATATGACACAGCTGCCCATCGGCGACAAGACCCTCTCGGCAAAGGAAATCATCGCCAACGAGAGTCAGGAGCGCATGGGTCTGCTCATCGACGAACAACATGTCGACCACGTGCGCCGTATCGCCGAGCGCGAGCGTGCTCCGCTATATGTCGTCGGTGAGACTACGGGCGACGCCCACTTCTCGTTCTGTCAGGGTGATGGCGTGAAACCCTTCGACCTCGACGTGGCGCAGATGTTCGGTCACTCGCCCAAGACCATCATGGTGGACAAGACCGTTGAGCGCCCCTATGCTCCGGTAGCATACGATGCCAGCGACAATGTTGGAGACATGCTCAACAGCTATGTGGAGAACGTGCTCCAGCTGGAAGCCGTCGCTTGTAAGGACTGGCTCACCAACAAGGTGGACCGTTCGGTGACCGGCAAGATTGCCCGTCAGCAATGTCAGGGTGAGATTCAGTTGCCGCTCAGCGATTGTGGTGTGGTGGCCCTCGACTATCGTGGTCAGAAAGGTATCGCCACCGCTCTGGGTCATGCCCCTCAGGCAGGTCTGGCCTCGCCCGAGGCAGGTAGCGTGCTCTCCGTGGCCGAATCGCTCACCAATCTGGTGTGGGCACCTCTGGCCGACGGTCTGAATAGCGTGAGCCTCTCGGCCAACTGGATGTGGCCCTGCCGTTCGCAAGAAGGTGAAGACGCACGCCTCTATAGTGCGGTGCGCGCCCTCTCAGACTTCTGTTGTGCTATCGGCGTCAACGTGCCTACCGGTAAGGACTCCCTCTCTATGACCCAGCAATATCCCAACGGACAGAAGATCATCTCTCCAGGAACCGTCATCGTGAGTGCTGGCGGTGAGGTGAGCGACGTCAGAAAAGTGGTTTCGCCCGTATTGGTCAACGATAAGAACTCAAGCCTCTACCATATCGACTTCTCGTTCGACGAGCAGCGTCTTGGTGGTAGTGCCTTCGCACAGACACTCGGCAAGGTGGGCAGCGACGTGCCTACGGTGAAGAATGCCGAATACTTCGTCGATTGCTTCAACGCCATTCAGGAGCTCATCCGTCGCGGATGGGTGATGGCAGGTCACGATATCTCGGCCGGTGGCCTTATCACCACCCTGCTCGAGATGACCTTCGCCAATACGAAGGGCGGCATCCACATCAACCTGCACGACATGGGCGGCGATGTGGTGAAGAACCTGCTGGCAGAGAATCCCGGTGTCGTCATCCAGGTGAGCGACCAGCATAAGTTCGACCTGAAGGAATTCCTCGAGGACCTCGGCGTCGGCTATGCCAAGATTGGCTATCCCACGCCCAACGACCGCACCATCGTGGTGAAGAAAGACGACGAAGAATACACCTTCGACATCGACCACCTGCGCGACGTCTGGTACAAGCCTTCCTATCTGCTCGACCGTTGTCAGAGCTTCAACGGATGTGCCGCCGAGCGTTTCGAGAACTACAAGAAGCAACCGCTGGAGATGAAGTTCAACCGCGACTTCACCGGAAAGCTCTCTCAATATGGGCTGAAGGTGCGCCATAAGGACGGCGAGAACCGCCCCAAGGCCGCCATCATCCGTGAGAAAGGCACCAACGGTGAGCGCGAGATGGCCTACTCGCTCTATCTGGCCGGCTTCGACGTGAAGGACGTGATGATGACCGACCTGATAACAGGGCGCGAGACGCTCGACGAGATACAGATGATCGTCTTCTGCGGCGGCTTCTCGAATAGCGACGTGCTCGGTTCCGCCAAGGGCTGGGCCGGTGCGTTCCTCTTCAACCCCAAGGCCAAGGAGGCTCTCGACAAGTTCTACGCCCGCGAGGACACGCTCTCGCTAGGCATCTGCAACGGTTGTCAGCTCATGGTGGAACTGGGTCTTTGTAACGACACGCCCCTCACCGGTAGTGGCTTGCAGGCCGACGGAACCGACCGCGTGAAGATGCTTCACAACAACTCGCATAAGTTCGAGAGTGAGTTCATCACGGTGCAGATTCCCAAGAATGAGAGCGTCATGTTCGGTTCGCTCAGCGGTTCGAAGCTCGGTCTCTGGGTGGCTCACGGAGAAGGAAAGTTCCATCTGCCCGAGAGTGAGGATAAGTATAACGTCATCGCCAAGTACAACTATTCCGGATATCCCGCTAATCCTAATGGTAGCGACTACGATGTTGCTGGCATCTGCTCGGCCGATGGTCGTCATCTGGCCATGATGCCGCACCTGGAGCGCGCCATCTTCCCCTGGCAATGCGCCTGGTATCCGCAGAACCGTCGTCAGGACGATGTGACACCTTGGATAGAGGCATTCGTCAATGCCCGTCGGTGGATTGAGAAGAGAGGACGCGTATGAGCCTGTACACCGACTTGTTCAGAACATTCTTCAAGATTGGCGCAGTCACCTTTGGCGGTGGCTACGCCATGATTCCCATCATCGAGACGGAGGTGGTCGACAAGCATCAATGGATTACGAAGGAAGAGTTGCTCGACCTGATTGCCATTGCGCAGAGCTGTCCTGGTGTGTTTGCCGTGAACATCAGTACGTTCATCGGCTATAAGCTGAAGAAGTCGAAGGGCGCCTGGTGTGCCTCGGTGGCTACGGCATTGCCGTCGTTCATCATCATCCTGCTCATCGCCATGTTCTTCCATAGCTTCGAGGACAACCGCGTCGTGGCCGCCATGTTCAAGGGCATCCGTCCCGCGGT